>WQSW01000017.1 GCA_009787695.1 Treponema sp. | reverse complement strand
GCTACAAACATAGTAAAAGCCCTGATTTCATCAAAAGGGACTTCCAAAAACGCTTTAATGGCGCCCGCAGTTACAGCCGTGATATTTTGGGCATTATCATCAGAAATAGCCGTAATTGAACTTGAAGCGATCATCGAAGCGGCAACAGTCAGACCGCCGATCCCGACAAGATTAACCGCAGAAATGATGAGAATAAGTTTTAATCCAATCTTCATACTTCCCTCTCAAAAAAATAAATTTTATCTAAAAATAGAAAAGGTTAAAAACCTTTCTACTAGCTTATATTATACTATATAAATGGTATTTGTAAAATTTGATTCTTTCTTTCTTTCTATAAGCAGAAAAAATGCCTTTAAAACGGCGTTATTGACCTTGAAGTAAACGTTTTTTTGTAAGATTATCCTATTTTTTTAAATTAAGCGGTTTCTATTTCATCATGAACGAGATGGAAGCCGAGTGGTTTAAAGCTGCGCAGGATGTAAGAACATAAAAAAACCTGACCGCTTTAAAGCAGTCAGGCTAAAACTCCCCCGCGCGGATTTGAACCACGGACCCAGTGGTTAACAGCCACTTGCTCTGCCAGCTGAGCTACAGGGGATAACTCATCAAACTTTATAAAAAACATAAAAAAAAGTCAAGTATTCGGTTTCTTATTTATTATTAAAACATAAAAAACCCCGGAGAAAGGAGTAACTCCGGGGAAAAGGAGAAATAGGAGGAACATGAAACCACATTAGTATGCTGCCTATATAACCAGAAAGGGTGTAAAAGGTTACAAAGTTATTTTTTATTTAGTTTAAGTTGGGCTAAAAAATGCTCGAAAGCGGCTATCCTTGCCGCCATTATTACATCTTGAAGACAGCCCCTTCCGCCTTGATCTGCGCCGTCTAAAATGTATAAATTCTGCAAAATTCCTTCAAATTCCTCTATTTTACCGGCAGAAACTTCAACTGAACCTGCAGGGCAGAGGTTTCCTTCCGAATCGGTTTGAAGGCGGCGGTGTAAACCTCTAATTTCTTCATCAAAGGTTTCCTGATACTTGATATCCCGCCATTCTTCGCTTAAAGTTGATTTTATTTTTGCATCATCCATTATTATCTGCCTTTTTACGGAATAAATATTTACTGATAAAAGGACGTAAGCCTACAGGCTGAAATGTAAAAACAAGAGCGATAGGCAATATCAGCATTTGATCTGTAAGGTTCTGCTGATAAAATCCCGGAAATAGTTTGATTATCATCGAGATAAAAACCCCCAGTACGGTTAAAAGCCAGACTATTCTTAGCAGTTCATCATATACAACAAGTTTTTTAGGATTTTTAGTAAGTGCATAACCTATACCGGCAGGAAACGCCGCTAAAAGCAAAGGTGTGCAGAAAATCATATTTGTATTTTGAAAAGTATAATCATGGTTTGTAAACAGATTCATAAAATAAAGCATGACAGCGGTAATTCCGAAAAATAAGCCGCAGAAACTCATGCTTAAACCTGCAAGTATTCTGCCTGCNTTAATNTTTTTTGAATATAAATAAAAAAAGAAAAAGAAAATTGCAGATAACACAAGGCTAAAAACCAATTGCCTGTCCCATTGTTTTCTTGGAACATCAAGGACAGCAGGCCGCCCTTTAGATTCAAATAATATTTCTGCATTGTTTTCATAAGGGATTAGTTTTCGTGTTTGTCCGTAAATATCAATATAAAAAAATTCTTCTATTTTTTTTCCGACTTCAGCAGGAAGAAACATATCATCCCAAACTGTAATCGGAACATCAATAACCTGCCCCATTAAAAAATTTAATAACCAATCGAAAAACGGAGAAAACCATGTGTGGCGGCGGACATGCTGCCTTAAAGTAAAATGACTTTTTTGATTATCGTATATTTGTTTAAATTGACCGTCTGTCGCAAAATCAATTATATCTCTAATCCTTGTCGAACAATTATCTCTGAAATGATGATAAAAATATTCGCGGTTTTCAGGAAGGACATTGACCTCTGCAAACTCTTTAACTTTTAATTTTGTTTCAAGCGGAAGATCAAGTGTATAAACAACTATTGTCCGATTTGTAAAAAGATAATTTGCAAGGTTTCTTTCAGTAACAGATACCCCGCATCTGTACAATAAGCGCCCGAAAGCAAAATTATAAAAGAAGTTTTCACTTGCAAAATCAAAAAGCCCGTAATCATAAAAACGGCTGAGCCCTGTTTTGGAATCTTCAATTATAAGCGCAATATGCCCCCACCAAAAATAAAGTTCGTCTCCGGGTCCTATTACGGCAATTTTTACTGTAAGGTTATCGCTGTCTTGTGCAAAAAGAGCGGAACTGCAAATAATTAATATTATTATTAAAAATATAATTTTCTTTGACATTATTTAATTGTGCATTAAAGTGCCCGGATATTCAATACACTTATTTCCTTCGTAAATTTAATGCAAGGTTTACTTCCGCTGTGCTGATCCCTAAACGGGATGCGATTTCTTCAGGAGGGAGTCCTTCATCAATAAGGAGATCAATTTGCAAACGGATTTGCTGTTTGGAAAGCGGTTGTGTTGCTGAAGCAACTTCGGCACTTGCCCCTGCTGCGTGTGATTGCGGTACCGGAGGGTTCATCCCTTCGATGTTCGCTGCAGCTTGCTGCGCCGCTTCTTTAAAATTGGGAATAGGCGGTTTATAAGTAATTGGAAAAGCAGGCGGCGAATTTTCATTTGATTGAAAATTAGAAATCTCAATGCTATCCTGAGGATATTCAACTTCTGCATCAGAGGGATTATACAAAGCCTCTCGTATACCTCTGCCGAGACTTTTATAGAGTGTCTCGCTGTTTTTACTTTTTTCAAGCTCTTTTACATAAACGGCTATGCGTTTATCAGCTTCTTCTATAATTGAATTAAGTTTTCTTATCCGCTCTTCTATTACCTGAGAATCTCTGTCTGTAATCCTGTCAATATCAGAAATAAATCTGAATATTTCTTCTTTATATTTATCATCAAAACCTGTGCCGTTCATTAATTCAGAACCGGATGTGCGTTTTTTTATATACCATTTTAAATAAAAAAACATTACTATACAGAATGCAAAACAAACAATAGAAATAATGTTTAATATACTCATTGATTTTCCGCAATTAAAAAGTTTAATAACTTATATCTATTTTATTACCCAAACTGGGATCCCGCAGAAAAACAATATTTTCAGTTTCAGAAGTTTCTTCGGGTTCATTTTCGCTTTCCTTCTTTTTACCTTCGCTTCTTTTACCGGCATCTTTGCCTGTTTGATCATTTACTTTATCAGGACCTTCGCCTGCATTTTGAGTTTCGTTTACCTGGCGAATCTGTTCTTCGGTTTTTCTCTGAAGTTCTGTCCCCTGCACCGCTTGCTGAACTGTTGCTCCGTCCTTCTGAGCGGCTTGGGTTTTTCCAACCTTATCCATCTGAGAAAAAAGAGTTTGAAGATCAATCGGAGCTAAAGCCATCTAATCCCCTTCTTTACATATTCATTTGATTCTTAATAGCGCTATCCGGTTCTTCGTATTTAATAGTTCGGATAAGCCCGCCTTCCAAAACGAATGTTACCGCCTTGTATTCTGTACGTACATCTTCTTTAACATCGCGTATCCAAATTTTAACACCCGGCCAGACTTTTGTCGATGCAGATACTTTTCCGCGAACTTGTATTTCTTTCATAAAAGTTTGAACTTTTTCAATCCCTTCTATCGCTTTTGCCAATTCTTCATTTAATATTTGCCTTCTGTCCATCAATTCACGCAGATATGCTTCTTTTTCTTCCGGCAAACTCTTTCGCTGTTTTTTTGTATTAATTAAGTTTTGCATATCAAGCCTCATATCTTCAAGCTCTTCTTCTGATGTTGTTTTAATTTCAATCAGTCTTTCCAGCTCTATCTTGCTGTGAGGATCAAAACCTACTTCGCAAATTGTTTCTGTACCGCTGGTTGAATTACCCAATACTTTCGCGTTGATTTCCTCCCCCGCACGCAATCTTCCGCCCATAATAGCTGCACGCTTACCCTGACAGAAAATACTCTTTATAGCGTCAACCTGCGAGTTGATAATACCGTCTGAAACAACAACATTGATCCCTACTTCTACATTTGCGTTTTCAATAAATTTTGATACAAGCGATTTACCCGCGCGTATTCTTCCGCCGCCTTTGCCGTTCACTCCCTGATAAATAATTATATCGCCTTCCGCATCCAATTCCGCTCTTGATACAGTGCCTTTTATTTCGATATTACCGGCTGCTTTTACAGAGAAACCTTCTTCAACATTTCCTGTAATAACTACATTGCCTAAGAAAATAATATCGCCTGTTTTTAAATTAACATCGCCCTCTATTGTAAGAACAGGCTCTACATTGATCTTTCCGCTTACCAATAACACCTGTCCGTTTATTTCTGCAAGAATTGTATCACCGTCATCGCCGACACGGACTTTTGAACCTAAAGGCATAGGGATATCATTTCCGGATTTTGCAGGAAGAATTTTTCCTGTAACGGTTTTTCCGTCAACACCGTGTTCTGCAGGGATTTTTTTTGCCAGCTCTTGATTAACAAAAACATTTTGAATAATGTTTAACTCTTTAAAATTAACACGCCCGTTCGCGCCTTCTTTTAATTTTATCTTTGTCGGGTCTGTTTCAAATTTATAATCAATATATGCATCTTTTCCGTTTTGCGGTTTTGTCCCTTCTGCAACTTCAACTCTTTCTTTAAAAACAGGTCTGTCTGCAAGAGCGGTTAAAACATCTTCTTTTACTCCGTGATACACCCTGTTTTGAATCATCATGCTTTTTAAAACTTCAAGCGTTAAATCCGCTCCTCCCTGACCCGCAGGACTAAGCATTATTGTTACTTTCATTTCATGTTCGTCAATTTCAACAATACCCATGCCGTCATTCATCGGGTTGTGTTTGTACTCTGCAACTTTTACATATAAATTGGAAGCTTCGCTTACAAGGCGCTCCACCATTGATGAATCAAAATCGTTTACGCGTTTATCATTAAGCACTTGCGTTACATATGCAAGGTAAACAGGTCTGCCTTTCCCGACAGGAGGCGCCACTTTCAAAAAAACGCCGTCAGGTCTGCATTGAACAAAAGCGTCTCCGTCTTTATCGGGAATTACTTCTACAAATTCGGCTTCTTCATCAATAATAAGATTTTCTTTTTTATTTTTCTTTTTAGCGGCGATATGTTCATATGCTCTGATTACCCAATCTTTTTTTCCGGCACCAAGAAAACCGGATGTCCCTCTTTCGATTATTTCATATTCAAGATGACGGACATGGGTATTTAAAAGAGCGGCGGCTTCATTAACAGCAGCTTCCAAAGTGGGACCTGAAGCATCCACAGAATGAATTGATCTATCCTGTTCCAGACGCTCTTTAACAATTTCCTGCAACTGGACAAAATCGATCACGGCAGGAACCTCCTAAAACTTTGTTCCGGTCGGATGAGGCTCATACTATTCCTTTTCGAACATTCGTAAGCCTTGATCTAAGATGTAAAATTGCTTTTGTATGAAGTTGGGATACCCTTGATTCTGTTACTTGAAGTACACGCCCAATCTCTTTTAAGGTTAAGTCTTCATAATAATAAAGAACAAGTATTTTCTTTTCTTTGTCGGGAAGATCATTAATCGCTTCGATAATGACACGCCTTATTTCTTCGTTAACGACGACAACATCAGGGTTCATGCTGGAAGGCGATTCAATACTGTCGCCGATACTTACTTTGTCGTTATCATCGCCTGAATACCATAAATCATTTAAAGAAATAATCGAAGTGCCGGAAATTTTTTGCATGGTCTTCATGTATTCAGATTCGTCCATGCCCATTGCATTTGCTATTTCCTGATCTGTTGCAGTTCTTCCAAGCTGCGCTTCTAAATTTGAAATGGTTGATTCTATTTCGCGTGTTTTTTGCCTGACGGATCTGGGGACAAAATCAATCTGACGAAGTTCATCAAAAATCGCGCCTCTAATGCGCGTAACGGCATAAGTTTTAAATTTTACATTTTTATCAGGATCGTATTTATCGATTGCATCAAGAAGACCGAAAACACCGTAACCGACCAGATCATCAAACTCAACATTATTGGGCATTCCGATAGCGACTTTTCCCGCTACATATTTTACAAGCGGGTTGTATTGCTTAATAAAGGCTTCCCGTATTGCAGGATCCCGAGTTTTACGGTACTGCTGCCAGAGTTCCTCTTCTGTCTTTTCGTCCGGCATTCCCAATCCTTCCATTTATTTATCTTTACTTAAAACAGCTCTTAAACCTTCCGCTAATTCCTTAGGATTAAAATCCCCTTGTAACGCTTGAGGCTTATTGCCTGTATCACGGGACGCCGGTTTATTACCCTCAAATGAGGATGACGGCATCGACGGCATATCCAACGATGAATCTTCATACCCTGCTTGTTCAAACCCTGAGTTATCTTGTACAGGCGTACTCACAAACGCTGGTGCCGGGGCGGGAGCGCCGCTGAAACCGGAAAAAGCTCTTGCCATCATATCTAAATCCGGCAAACCTCCCAATCCCGTATCATCTCCAAAACTTGGAGTAAAAACCGGTTTTTCCTGGGTGCTATTGCTTGCCTGAAGATCATCGGTATACGAACTTTCTTCAGGCATAGAAATATCTTGTATTCCCCTTGAGCCATTATATCCTTCTTCTGGATAATCGTCTATACCCTCCGAGTATTTGCCGCTTCCGTTCGCGCGCCTGCGGAAAGAACCTGAAATTAAATCTTCTATATTCCCCATATCCTGAGAAGGAGATTTGAATAATTCAGGAACTGCATATTCGCCGCTTGTATTATCTGAAACAACATTTTCATTTCCTGAGTATTCCTCGCCGGATTCACTGTATTCATCGCCAGAACCGCTTTCATTTTCCAAAAGCTCCGGTAAAAAACTGTTTAAAATAAAGCGCATTCCAAAACCGAGACCGAAAAAAAGTACAGCAAATATTATAGCTCTAATAAAAATGTAAAAAACCCCCACACTTGAAACGATTCCCAATAAAATGGAAACAACAAATGCGCCGATTGCTCCTATTAAGCCCCATTTAAAATTAGACACCGTAAACTCCGTTTGTACCGCCTCTTGTTTCAGGCGATTGACCGAACAGCCGTTTTAACATTGCACCGAAACCTGATGTTTCCGGTTTGTTTCTATCCATACGTTCAACGATATGCTGAACACAAATACTTGCCTTGCATTTCGGATCTACTACCATAAAAGGTTTTTGCCTTAAAACAGCTTGCTGAACAGATACATCATCATAAATAAAACCTAAATAATCAACTTTAAGATTTAAAAACTGCCCTGCAATATTGATCATTCTGTCGGCGACGCTTTTTGCCTGCGCCGCCCCTTTTGCACGGTTAACAACAAGTTTAAGACCCATATTAAGCGCGTCATATTCAGTAGCGATTATTTTGATGATTCCGTAAGCGTCCGTTATCGCTGTAGGTTCGGGAGTTGTAATGATAACAGCGTCATCTGCGGCGGCGATAAAATCCAAAACATTGCTTGAAACACCGGCGCTTGTATCAATGATGATGATATCCGCATTGGAAAGCGAATCTAACTCGGAGATAAAATCCTTTCTGTCTTCTTCGCCCATATTTGCAATCTGAGAAAAACCGGAAGCGCCTGCAACTATAGAGATACCGTATTCGGTTTCCACAAGTATTTCCCGTATTGTTTTTTGTTTTTTGATTACATGATAAAGGTTATATTTGGGTATCATATTGAGCATTACATTGACGTTTGCAAGCCCTAAGTCTGCATCCATAACAACGACTTTTTTTCCAAGACGGGCAAATGCAAGCGCCATATTTACAGAAAGGTTCGTTTTACCGACACCTCCTTTACCGGATGTTACCGTAATAATACGCGCCTTATCTGACGACTTAGAGCCTGATTTAGAATGCCCTGTTTGTGCAGACGCTGCGGGTTTGCTCCCGTTGCTTGCATACCCTGTTTGCGCAGTTCCCGAGTTCGCTGTACCGTCTTTTTTACGCCTCATTATTTCCCGTAATTTTTCAGCCTGATCTTCCATACTTCACCTCTTTATTTCCATCTAAATTGATCTGCATCTCCTGACGGAAAACGGCTTTCTATCTTCTGGCGGTTTACTTTGAAACCTTCAAGGTTGATAAGAAAATGCACTACAGACGCTCTTCTTATATCTTCGGGCATTCCCTGCCCGATAGTGATATAAGAAACCGATTTCCTTTTTTCAGCTAAAGCCGAGATTAAATTACCTATATGGTCGGTTTCATCCATTTTCGTAAGAATTACCGATTTATAGTTAAACGGCTCAAATTGCTGTATTATACTTTCAATATCGGACGTTTTTGTGCTCGCACTGACAACCAAATGATACTCTGCATCCCTTCCCGCACCTTCAAGGATTTCCTTCATTTCACCTAACCGGGACGCATCTTTTGGGCTTTTCCCGATAGTATCAATTATAAAAAGGTCGGTGTCTTCCCTGTGAATATCAATTTCCGCTCTTAGCGATTGTTTATCGCCTACATAAGCGACAGGGATACGCATTATCATGCCGATGCTCTCTAACTGCTCTTTAGCGCAAATACGGTAACCGTCTATTGTTATCAGTTTTACATCAATTGCAGGTATTTCATTAGTACCTATGCCGTAAATAGCCGCCATTTTTGAAACAGTGGTGGTTTTGCCAACCCCTGTAGGGCCTATAAGTATCATTATTTTCGGACGGCGCAGGGATACAGGTCCAAAAGGTTTGTTTCTGGAAAGCAAATTATCATCATATATATTGATACTTTCCCCTATCCATTCAAGAAGTACATCTTGAACAAAAACAAGGTCTTCCAGCTGTTCAATGGAAAGTTCCTTTCGCATACGGTCTAACATTCTTTTTATGTATCGATCGGAAAAGTCGTTTAACTTTAAAAGTTCTACAACACGGACAAAAGCCGGATGCTCTTCTTTTTTGCCGTTGTTCTGTTCAATCTGTTTTTTAAGATCATTAAGAGAATCTAAAATAACCTGCGCCGCTTCTTTTCCGTTAGCGGCAATTTCTCGGTTGTTCCAATCAACATTTCTTGTGCTGTTATTTGCCGCATTACTGCTTGCCGCGCTCGCTGCGGCAAGCACTTTTCTTTTTGCTTCTTCCAAATTCCCCTGACGCATTAATGCGCCGCTGCCTGTCTCGGGATTTCTAAGCGGTGTAGAAAAACAAAATTCTACTTGAACAGCGGGTTTGGAAAAGAGCCCTAAAAAACCGCCGATGTAAACATTTTTTTCCCTTAATATTTGAAAAGGGCGGTTATATTTAGCGGCGATTTTTAATTCGCAATCCCGGCGGCTTTCACCTTGTTCAACATACATTTCCATCTTTTTCTCCGTTTATTAATTATTAGACGGCTGTGCGGCAGCATCTGCTGCGTTATCAATTTTAATTATTCCAACAGCTTCAAAAATAAATTCCTGTGAAATTTCCTGATCGGAAATTACCGCCAGATCAGGCAATTCCCTGTCAGTGGAATTTTTTACAAGGAAACGGGCTCTTTCCGAACAAAGAATGACGGGCATCCATCCTTTTTGTTTAACTGCCGAAACTGCTTTGCAAACAGCTTTTATCCACGCCTTTTGCAGCATAGGATCGAGAGCGGAAATTATTCCGGTAGGAGTTTCAGCCCTTGAATCGATTATCTTCATTTCTAAAGCTGGGTCGATGCCAAGCACACGCACCTTGCGGTCATCATCTGCATATTGCTGGCAAATTTGGCTTGCTAAAGCCTGCCTTACTTTTTCTACAAGCACCCATGTCCTTCTTGAGATAGGCGCAAATTCCGCGATTGCTTCAAGGATAGAAACTTTATTGCGGATAGAAACTCTTTCTTTAAGCAAGCCCTGAAAGATTTTTTGAATCTCTGTTATGCGCATACCGCCGTCTTGCCTCATTACTTCATCAATAACAGCAGGGTAATCTTTATGCATTGCATCCAATATAGCCTGAGTATCCTGTAAGCCCAATATATCTGAAGCATGACGTCTAACAATTTCCGTTAAATGGGTTGCAATAATTGACGGCGGATCAACGACTGTATAACCTGAGCGTTCCGCTTCGTCCCTTCTTTCCTGTGAAACCCAAATTGCAGGTATCCCGAAAGCAGGGTCTACTGTTGCCTCTCCTGCGAAACGAATTACATCACCTGCAATATCAATAGAAGTATTTCCCGGTTTTAAACAAAGATAATAACCTATTCTGATTTTTCCTCTTCCTACATCAACACCTTTTATTTTAAAACGGTATTCAGAAGGTTCAAGCATTGCGTTATCTTGTATACGCACTTTGGGAAACACAACCCCTAAATCAAAAGCGGTTTGCTGTCTGACACTTTGAATTCTGTCTAATAACTCCGCGCCTTTTTCTCTTTCAACAAGCTGAACCAATCCGTAACCAAGATCCAAAGAAAGCGTATCAAGCGGGACAACAGGCGGAATCTCAGCAGGTTTTTCATGCTGCGGTTTTTTAGTTCCAGCCATAGTCTTGCTGACCTCTTCCGCTTCTTTTTGCTTGCGCCCAAGCCTGTATGCATGAAATGCCACAAGAACTGCAATCGGCATCAATACATACCAAGGGAAACCGGGAAGGAAGGCAAGAACTACAAGTATGATTGCACAAACCCAATAAACAATCGTCCCTCTTGAAAAAATCTGCTCCCCTACTTGATCGACAACATTCCCTGTCGCGGAGGCTCTTGTAACAACAATACCCATTGCAACGGAAATTAAAAGAGCAGGCAGCTGTGTAACAAGCCCGTCCCCTATTGCAAAACTAATGTAAGTGGAAAAAACATTATCTTCGCCGTACATTACAGAGCCGATAATAAAACCGCCGAGCATTTCAACAATTATAATAAAAATGCCGACCTTAACATTTCCGGAAATAAATTTACTGGCACCGTCCATTGACCCGAAAAAGCCCGATTCTCTTTTTATCTCTTCTTTTTGCCTTTGAGCCTCTTCTTCTGTAATAGCCCCCGAACTATATTCGGTTTCTATCGCCATCATTCTCGGCTGCATACTATCCAAAGAAAAGCGCGCCGCAACTTCAGAAACACGCCCCGAACCTTTTGTAATAACAATAAGCTGGACTGCCATAATTACGATAAAGATGATAAGCCCGATAACAATACCTGCATCCCCGCTTGTCCCCACAACAAAACTGGAAAACGCTTTTATCATTCTTCCGTCAAAACGCCCACCTTGACTCAGAATTAGTTTTGTAGAAGAAACGTTAAGCGCAAGACTGAATACTGTAGATACTAACAAGATTGTCGGAAAAAGCGTAAACGATGTCGGTTTGGGCTCATAAATTACAATTAGTAAAATTAAAAGAGCGAAAACCAAATTGATAGCCATAAGTGCGTCTAACAATAATGTGGGCATGGGAAAGATAACAGCAAGTACTACTGTTACCACCGCTGTAGCCGGAAAACTTTGTTTTAAAAAATTTAACGGGCTATTTGTATTAACATTTACATCAGCCATTTATTCCTCTCATGCGGCTTGCTTCCGCCTTAATTCATTCAAGTTCCATACCTTTTGTAAAATAACAGCAACTGCATTCCAATGTTTATACGGAATGTACTGCCCCACTTTTGTTTCGGCAAATAATGCCCTTGCAAGCGGTTTATTCTCTACAAGAGGCACTTTGTTTTCTTGTGCGATCTTCCTTATTCTTGCCGCCAGCTCATCTTCGCCCATCGCGACAATTAAAGGACCGTCGGGCATCGACTTTGGATCGTATTGTAAAGCGACGGCAATATGGGTCGGGTTTGTTATTACAACATCCGCCTTAGGAACCGTCACTCCGATATTTTGCCTAAGTAATTCGCGGAAACGCGCTCTAATTCTGCTTTGTATCATAGGATCGGGATTTGATTGTTTCCATTCTTCTCTGAACTCGCGGGGTGTCATTCTGTGCCTTTGGCGGAAACGGTAACGCTGGAAAAAATAATCCCCTATTGAAATTATTATTAATATAACAGCGACAACGATAATTAATCTGATTGCAATACCTGCTATAAGAAGAAGGCTCGAATAAGGATCGGCTTTTTGAAGATTTAATAATTTATTGATATCTGCACGAATAAATAAAAATGCAATAAAACCTATAAAAACAATTTTAACAAGAGATTTTCCCAAATTAAAAAGCCCTTCGACAGAAAATATCCTTTTAAAATATTGACTGAATTTTGTCATCTTGGAAAAATCAGGCGTAATAGGTTTTAATGTAAATATCCATCCGCCCGCTTGCGCGATATTGGAAAAAATCGCAGAAATAACAGCGATTAAAAGAACGGGCCAAGTAATATTTATAAAGTAACGAAAGAAAACCCCTGCAATAATACCGCCGTCAAAGTTTGTATCTAGTTCGACAGCGCGCAGAAAAAAGAAGCGTACCATTTCGATACAATTGCGAAGCATGGAAGGAGCTGTAAAAACTAAAACCAATGCGCACAGAAATAAACCGATAGCGCCGACTAACTCATTGCTTTTCGGAACCTGCCCTTCTTCATCACGGAGCTTGCGCAGTTTAGTATCTGTCGCTTCAATGTGTTTCCCTGCGGCATCCGGATCATCGTCATCGTCAGCAAACCACTGTAAGTCAATGAATAAAAAATTTTTATCTAAGAATAATAATTCGTTTTTCTTTTTCATATTCCCTCTCCTGTGATTGGTCTGCCGATTTGAATGTAGAGGGTTTGAATACTGTTAAATCCTGCATCAAGAACGCGGGAGAACGCTTCGATCATAAAGGGAAGAGATGCAAATAATAACAGGAACGCAGTTATGATTGATATGGGGAAACCTTCAGAGAGAATATTAATTTGAGGAGCGGCTTTAGAGATTAATCCTGTTGTAAGAGACGTTAAAAAAAGTGTGCCTAAAATCGGCGTTGAAATAATAATCGCGTCTAAAAAAAGCCGCGATAATCCTGAAGCGAGCATCATCACAACAGATTCTCTTCCGTCTATAAGAGAGATAATATTAATAGTCTGCACTGAACGCCAAAAACCGCCGAGGAACATCTGACTAAAACCGCCGATTGAAATAAAAATCAACATAGAAACAAGATTGAAGTATTGACCCATAAGAGGGTTTTCAACTTGCGCTACAGGGTCAAAAGTTTCAGATGCGCCGAAACCCATTTGCAAAGAGAAAAACTGACCTGCGGTAGAAAAAGCGGCAAAAATTATTGTTAAATAAAACCCAAGAATGATTCCGATTATCGCCTCTCCTATAATAAGCAAGCCGAAGCGCAAAGAAAAAACTTCATACCGTAAATCGCTTAACGTTCCCGGTTCCCCGCTTGCACCGGGCAAGGTGACAGCCCCGTAATGAGGATTGTTATCCGCCATGAAAACTTCCGCAGACGGGAGGACTGCAAAAGCGGCAAGCCCTGCAAGCGCAAACTTTGCAGCCTGAGGAATCGCGTCAGATGAAAGAAGAGGGGCAACTTGAATCATGGCGAAAGCGCGGACAGCGATAAGCAAGAACACCGGTCCGAAAATGAGAATATTATTTAAAATCGCCCCGTCAACCATCTTCTTTTTTTCCTTAACAGGCTATCTTGCCATATTTTGAATCTGACTGAACAATTGAGTTGTATAATCACCTAACTGCCCGAACATCCATCCGCCTAAAAGAGCGAGCATAATTAATATCACAGCCATTTTAGGAACAAATGTGAGCGTCTGCTCTTGAATTGTTGTTGCCGCTTGTAAAATCGCAATAACTAATCCAACCGTTAATGCAGATAACAGCAAAGGAGCTGCCATTATCAGAACTTGATAAATACCCCCGCGTAAAAGGGAAACAATATCACCAATACTCATTTACTCTCCTATGAAAAAGAACGGACAATCTGATCCGTCAATAAGCTCCATCCGTCTACAAGGACGAATAAAATTAATTTAAAAGGCATAGATATCATAATCGGGGGAAGCATGATCATACCCATAGACATGAGAGTGCTTGCAACAACCATGTCAATTACAATGAAAGGAATAAAAAGTAATATTCCTATTTTAAATGCAACGGTAAGCTCGCTTAAAATGAAAGCGGGAATTAAAACATAAGTCGGAACATCTGCTAAAGTCGTGGGACGATCAAGCCCCCGCATTGCCATAAAAAGCTGTATGTTCTCTGTGCGGTTATTCATCTGGCTGAACATAAACCTTCTTAACGGAGCCTCCGCTTCTCTGTACGCGTTTTGAACAGAGAGCTCTCCTGCAGAAAGAGGTTGAATCGAATTATTATAAATATCGCTGAATGTAGGCCACATTATAAAAACTGTTAAGAAAAGAGCGATTCCCATTAAAACTTGATTCGGAGGAACCTGCTGCAAAGAAAGAGCGCGCTTGATAAAATCTAAAACAATCGCAACACGCAAGAAACTTGTCATTAAAATAATAATACTGGGAGCAAGAGAAAGAATTGTTAAAAGAAGAAGTATCTGCAAAGAAAAAGCGACTTCCTGTCCGCCCTGAGGGTTGCGCACACTAAGATCGATAAAAGGAATAGCAGGCGGAGGCGGAGGGGAGGGTATATTCATTGTCCCTTGCACCGACATATCAGGAAACACACCTTCCTGCGCGTTAGACGCAACAGGGAAAGATAAAAAGATCAGCACAAAACAAATAAATGCAAACTTGAAATTTATTCTTCTTGTTTGAGATTGTTTGCGTTTAAAAATTATGTGCAAATAATTAATCATCGGCATCACATCCCTTTCATTCTTTCACGGCGTTTTCGGATATCGTCAGCATTTGGGGTTTGAGTGTTAGCACGCCAGCCGATACGGCGCATCATCGCTAAAAAATCAGGCAGACGCCCTGTTTTTTCTTCGCTCTTTCTGGAATCTTCTAACTGCATTGCATCAATTATTTCTTTATCATCAATTTCGCTTATTAGATTAGAACCGTTATCGCCTGAGCCGATAAGCCATGCCCTGCTTCCGACAGAAACTATGTGCACATAACGGTTAGAATCAATGTGGGTGCTTGCTAATACTTTTAAAAACGGATCATTGCTAGCGGGTTTTCTTTGAGCTTTTTTTAATAGAAAGATAAGACCGTAAATCGCAACCGCTACAAGGGCAAGAACAATAATCATTCTTATTACAGGCCAAACTGAAGAACCTGATGCTCTTGCGGCATTTGGGGTGTCTCTGATTGCCATCTCTAATTCAGCCGCTCTTAAGGGATCTTCTTCCGGAAGCGCGGCAGCGGGAACTTGTTCCGGCGGTTCTTCTTGGGCTGAGATTACAGGTACTTGGATTAATAACCCTATGCTCAAAATGAGCATAGCTATAGCGAGTTTCTTCAGTTTTTCCCCCTCCCATGCAAAAAACCGGGCAGATTTTCAGCAAGGCAAACTTACTCAACATTATTTTATAAGAAATGAATATCTTAAGCAATAGTAAACAGGGATTTTATCAAACATTTTTGATAAATTTCAATATTTGGGGAAGAAAAATGGCAAATTTAGGAGAGATTATTGCTTTTTTTAAAATATTTACAGACCTTATAACATACTTAAATTTTATTAAAAATTTATTAAATATTTGTTGCCAAATAGGGAAATCATTGTTATAGTTATAGTTACCGAACGGTCGTTAACATGACAAAGATAGAAATAGTAGATGCGGCTTTTAAAGTATGGGGGCGCAATTTTTACAGAAAAACCAGTCTCTCGCAGCTTGCATGCGAATTAAAGGTGAGTAAACCGGCTTTTTACCGCCATTTTGACAGCAAACAGGCGCTGATTTCCGCAATGTCAGACAAGTTCCTTGATGATTTTGCTTCCTGTATCAGAGAGGATTTTAACGCGGCATTGCAGGAAAAAGACACCGATAAGGGGATTTATATTATCGTAAAAAGCGTTGCAGGTTTTTTTGCACAGAATGTATACGCGCTCATTTTTTCTTTGATGAATATTTATGAACGAAATATTGACGGCAGCATAATATCGCAGAAACTAAAAGATCGCGGAGCTGATATGTCTGTTTTTCAGCGCGTAGTTGAAAGAAAGTATTTTATTCATTCTGATTATTCTAACGAGAAAAATCCCGATCAAAGCTCGGAAGCAAAAATAATCCGGCTTGTTTTTGCTACCCTCACTTTTTTTATGTCGCATTTTCATAAAATTAATAAAACCATGAAAAAAAAGCCAAGTGTCAATGATATTCAAAATATTATTGATACGATTTATAAAATCATAATTAAAGGTCTGCATTGGGCTAATGATGATCCTGTTTGCGTGCAGAATTTTGATGAACTTGAAAAACAGATAGAAAAAATGGAACTTAATTCCGAGCCCGAACCGTTTTTTAAAGCGGTTGCGGAAGCTGTTGCAGAAGCCGGTCCCTGGGATGTATCAATGGAGATGGTTGCTAAACGTCTTGGGCTTTCCAAAAGCAGTCTTTACGGACATTTTAAAAATAAAAAAGATATGCTGCGCCGCCTTTTTACAACCGAGTTTGCGCGGATAATTTCTTTTGCGCGCATGGGTATCAGCTTATCTTCCGATACTGCACAGCAGTTATACTTCGGGCTTTTTTCTATTACCGTTTATCTTCGATCAAGACCGGAAATACTTATCGCGATGGATTGGATACGCACGCGCAAACTTGATCTCGGTAAGCCCGATAAAAACATGGAGATTTTCAGACTTTTTGAAGATATTGACATTACGCGAAACATGGAAGAAGCGGCAGAAGAAGATGACAAGAGGCGTTTTTCTAATTGGATTTTATTTTTATTAATAAATATTTTAACTCATCCTGCTAATAGTTTTATTAAGGACAAAAATGTTAACTCTGATATACAAAATAATGATATTAGAGTGTTATATAAATTTATTACATTAGGGCTTGGGGGCTTTATCAGATGATAAAAAAAGATTATATTGTAATCTATTGCACAGAAGACCGGGCAGTAATGCCGGTCTCCCTTCGCGTGTTTCAGCGGAAGGAATTTAAAAGTTGCGCAAAAAACGCTCTTAATGAAGCGTGCGGACTTAAAACAGGAGTCAGTTTATGAATCAAAAACAAAAAAACGGGCGGTACTCAAACTATGTTTGGGCAAAAAGACTGGTAATACCTTTCTGCTTGTTAATGATCGTGTTGTTATCTGCAACACTGCACAGCCAGGAGCTGAACAGCCAAGTGCAGCAGGCAAACAACAACGGGGTAAATCAATCAACAGGATCGCCTTTGCGTTTAACACCCGATCAAGCGGTTGATCTTGCACTCAAAAACAATCTGGGGCTTGAATCTTCAAAAACGGGATTGGATACAAAGAGGCGCGCATCTTCTTTGTCGTGGAATCAATTTATCCCTAACATAACGGTTGCAGGCATTTTAAACAGGGATAATGAACAGGGAGAAACTGTCATTACAAGAGCAATACCCGGTACAGGTACGCCGTTTCAAGTTGAAGGAATAAACGGAATGATTGGACCTACATTTTTTGTCAGCGATCCTATCTCTATGTCTCAATGGCATGTTGTAGGCAATATTCAAATTTCGCTTAACATCAGCGCTGCAATGTTTGAAAATATAAAACGGCTGCGTCTTGATTACGAAACAGGTCTTCTAAGTTATGAAAAAGCAAAACTGCAATTGGAACGTGATGTAAGAAAAGCGTATCATAATATGCTTTTATTGCAGGAAAACCTGGCGCTTATGCATGTCACTATTGCAAATGTAGATCGTCAGGTGCAAATGGCGCAGGCGAATTATAATGCGGGTCTTGCACCGGAACTTGTTTTACTGCAGGCGCGTGTTGCAAGAGAAAATATGCGTCCTGTAATGGATCAAATAGAAAACGGAATAAAACTTTCCATGATGCAGTTTGCCATGTTTTTAGGAATGGATTATCGGACTCAATTTGAACTTATTCCCATATCAGACAGTATTAATTTTATCCCGCTTGATATCGCAGAAATGATTTCAAAAGCAGCTTCGGGAAAACCTGATATTCAGGAATTAAGGCATACGGTTCTTATGATGCAAAGCGCACGCAGGGCGCAGATTTTTTCGCTAACACCTGCTTTAAGTTTAAGCTGGAATAATACATCTGCATTTATAAAAGACCCGTGGAAAGATTCTTGGTTCGGTAATAATGATGACTGGAGGAATTCCGGTTCTTTTTCGATTACATTTGCACTTCGAGTGCATAGTTTAATTCCGTTCAGCACAGATTTTCAAGCAATTAAAAATTTAGATGATCAAATTAAAACTGTAAACATCGGTTTAGCGCAAATGATTATGGGAACAGAAATAGAAGTTTCCAATATTGTACTGTCGCTTGAAAGAACAAGGATAAATACAGAAGCATTAACGCAGACTGTTGCCCTTGCAGAGCAATCATACCGTTTAACAGAAGAAGCGTACAGAGCGGGCTTACAAGATTACTTTCAGGTTCAAAATGCACAGCAATCACTTCATCAGGCGCGCGTTCAATTACTTGAACAGCAATTTAATTACCTTAACGGTCTTATAGACCTTGAATATTCCATCGGTGTTCCGTTCGGCACACTTTCAAAAAGGAGCAGATAAATGAAAACAAAAAAAATAATTATATTTAACTTGATTTTACTTTTTATAACGGCAGGATTAATTTTTTCCGGCTGCGATAAAATAAAAGGGATTTTTTCTAAGGAAGAAAAAACTGAAACAGTTGCGGAAGCGCCCGTTTTTGCAGTCAACACTGTTTTAGCGGTTCAAGGGCAAATTCAAGATTATATCACTTTGTCAGGTGACATTTATGCAGGATCGACAATTGACGCTTATTCNGATGCCGCAGGAAAGATAACAGAACTTTATGTTTCTGTCGGCAGCATNGTAAACAGAGGCGACAGTATAGCGGCAGTTGATCCTTCTCGTCCCGGAATGACATTCAGGCAAAGTATTGTTACAGCCCCGATAAGAGGGACTATTACAATGCTGCCTGCACAAGTCGGGATGATGATAAGCCAGGCGGTTCCCATAGCACGCATTGCAGGCGGCGGAGGTCTTGAGATCCGCCTTAATATAGCGGAACGTTTTATATCAAGAATATCAATGAACTTGCCGTGCGAGATCACTCTTGATGCATGGCCGGGAGAAATTTTTCACGGAAGTATAAGCGAAGTATCTCCTACTGTCGATCTTGCATCCAGAACGATGGAAGTACGCGTGAATGCAAGCGATACAACGGGAAGATTAAAACCGGGAATGTTTGCAAAGGTGCGCCTTATTACAGAGCGAAAAAATAATATCGTAAAAATTCCTGCTGCAGCTGTAATTAACAGATTCGGAGAGCAATATGTATATGTAATAGAACATGATACAGTAAATCCTGAAAATTACATTGTAAAAAAACGGATTGTTGTTCCCGGTATCTTAATCGACGGAGTTGCGGAAATTACAAAAGGATTAGACCCTAACGAAGAAATTGTAATCAGAGGACAAACCTTGCTTGATGACGGTTTTAGAGTAAATGTTATTGAGCGCACCTCCCCGCTTGGTACATCAAATTAGCGTAACGGAGAAAAAAATATGAGCATGGTTAAAAGTGTCGTTGCACGTCCTACAACAATTTTTGTAATATTCGTTCTCCTGATTGGTCTTGGTATTTTCGCAATGGTAAACCTTCCTATCGATCTGTATCCTGAAATCAATCCGCCGATTATGGCAGTTTATACATCATATTCGGGCGCAGGTCCTGAAGAGGTAGAACGTTCTGTTACGCGGTTTTTAGAAGCAACTTTGTCAAGCGCATCGGGTTTGGAAAAAATATCTTCCACATCAAGCAAAGGATCAAGTTTGGTTATTATGGAATTTACTTACGGAACTGATATGTCAGACGCATCAAATTCCATACGTGACTTGCTTGACAGAATCAGAAATTATTTGCCAAGCGGCTCTGATACACCGATGATTTTTAAATTTGATCCGTCAATGATCCCCATTATGGGACTTATGGTAACATCAGACAGACGCACGCCGGAAGAGTTACGCGAAATTTCAGAGGATACGATAGTCCCCCGTATTGAGCAAACACCCGGTATAGCGACAGCTTCAGTTGACGGCGGAAGAGAAAAAATAATACGTGTAGAAATTCCGCAAAGCCGTCTTGAAGCATACGGCATTACAATTACGCAGTTACAGCAAATGATTTATGTGCAGAATATTCAAACATCGGCAGGAACAATTACAGAAGGCGGAATGTCTTACATTCTGACAACAATGGGCGAATATACATCGCTCGATCAATTAAAAAATACGGTAATTTCATACAGGGGCGGAGGTTTGCCTCGTCAAATTTATTTAAGAGACCTTGCAGATGTTTTTGAAGGATACAAAGATGAATCAAGTGTTGTTCTTGTCAACGGGCAGCCTGCGGTATCTTTGAGCGTACAAAAACAAAGCGGAAAAAATTCTGTGCAAACCGCAAAAGATTTGCGTGCAAGAATAGAAAAAATATCGCGCGAACTGCCTCCTGATATAAGAATTACAGAACTTTTTAATACAACAGATATGATAGAAAATTCTCTTAATCAGGTAACATCAACCGCTTTTATGGGTGCATTCCTTGCAATTTTTACATTGTTTTTATTTTTACGATCTTTAAAGCCGACTATCATTATCGGTATAAGTATTCCTGTCTCTGTTATAATAACGATGCTTTTAATGTACTTCTGGGGTTTAACATTAAATCTTATGACTATGGCGGGGCTTATTCTTGGAATTGGTATGTTGATTGACAATTCAATTGTCATTTTGGAAAACATTTACAAATACCGCGAGAAAGGCGCGAAATTAAAAACCGCTTCTGTTATTGGCACTTCAGAAATGATTGTTGCGATCACTGCCTCTACTGTTACAACAATTTGTGTTTTTGCCCCTCTTGTAATGTTCCAAGGGCTTTTGGAATTAGCAGGCGAATTATTTTCGGGATTGGCATTTACAGTTGTAATATCGCTTGGCATATCATTGTTTACGGCGATTTTCCTTGTTCCTGTTCTTTGCAGCCATTACCTTCCGATTGTTACGCGCAAACAAGTGCCGTTAAAAGGCATTCTTGCAAAAGTTGATTCAAAGTTTGAAAACTTTTTTATTTGGCTGGAAACAAAATATAAAAATGCTGTAAGAAAAGTTTTAAATAAAAAATTATTAGTCATTTCTGTTTTATCTGTATTACTTGTAATAAGTATAATACTTATTCAGATTATCGGATGGGAGTTTATGCCTCAGCAGGAAAGCGATAACGTCAATATTACGGCAACACTCCCTATGGGAACGGCTTTACAGGAAACTGAAGCTGTATTAAGGCAATTGCAAATTATTGTTGAAAGAGAAGTAAAAGGTTATAAAAGAATAGTTCTTCGCGCAGGCGGAGGCGGTTTTATGGGTTTCGGCGGAAACAGTTCCAATTCAGGATCGCTGCGAATCAATCTGCCTGAATTTTCGCAAAGGATTGAAACTGCAAATGAAATACAGGATATGCTGCGCCCTTACTTTAACCAATTCCCCGGTGTAATGTTTTCATTCGGCGGCGGAATGGGCGGCATGATGGGAGGAGGAAATACTGTCGATATAATTTTACGCACAGACAATTTACAGAAAGGAAAAGAAATCGGAGAGAGGATGTCAATGCTTCTTAAAGAGCATCTTTCCGAATATGTAACAGAGCCGTCGGTTGATTTGCGTGACGGCTTACCTCAATACGAAATTGTTCTTGACAGGCAAAAAATGTACGCACTTGGTCTTAACGCTTTAACAATAGGAAATGAAATAAGAGCGGCTGTAGACGGTGTTACGGCAACAAAATATAAAGCAAGCGGAAAAGATTACGATGTAATTTTAATCCTTGCAGAAGCTGATCGTAACACACTGCCTTCTCTTGATAATATTTTTATAAACAGTCAGATGGCAGGAAGAGTTCCGCTTTCAAGTTTTGTTCATTATCAGGAAGGTACAGGTCCTCTTTCCATCAGCCGGGAAAATCAGAGCAGGGTTATTCACGTAACGGCAGGAGCAAGACCCGGAGCAAAAACAAATCAATTGCAATCGCTTGTGGAAGATTTAATGAGAAGGGAAATTCCAATAGAAGATGATGTAATAATTGAATACGGCGGAGCCAACGCAGATATGATCAAAATGTTCAGCAGATTTATTTTAATCTGCGTCATTGCAATATTCCTTGTCTTCGGAATAATGGCGAGCCTTTTTGAATCATTCCGCTCTCCTTTTATTATCATCCTTACAATCCCGCTCTCTGTTATCGGAATTGTAGCGATCTATTTAATTACAGACACAATCTTTAATGTGCTTACCGCAGTCGGGCTTTTAGTTTTGATCGGAATCATTACAAACAACGGTATCATCCTTGTTGATTACACAAACCTTCTTCGCAAAAGAGGCTATCCGTTAAATGAAGCTATTATAGAAGCCGCCCGCAGCCGTTTGCGCCCGATTTTAATGACAACTGTTACTACAGTACTTGGTCTTGTACCGATGGCATTCTTCCCCGGCGAAGGAACAGAATTGGTAGCTCCGATAGGAAAAACCGTACTCGGCGGTCTTTCATTCGGAACATTGATGACATTATTCCTGATGCCTGTAATGTATGCTATTATTAATAAATATTCAGATAAACGCGCAAGCAAAGCACAGGAAAGACGCGACAAAATCGCCGCCGGCGAAGGGCGCGCAAAATTAAAAATAGCAACCTCCGCAATGGTTAGTGAAGGCTGCATTATGGAGGAAGAATGATCCGTTTAGAAATAATTGCAAACCGCTCGGTAGAAGAAAATATAATTGAGGCTCTTAACAAAGAGGGAGTTGGAAAACATTACACAATGATTCCAAACATATACGGGGTCGGCGCCTGCGGTCCCCGCATGGGAACGGCAGTCTGGCCGGAAGAAAATTTCGCGCTTATCATTTGGTGCGAAGAAGAAGAAGCGCAAGGTATACAGCGTGCGATAAAAAAAGTAAAAGAAAAATTTCCCGGCGAAGGGATAAAATTATTCGGGATTTAAGAAAAGATTTTTTTATCGCCAAGTCGCGCAATACTCCGCGTCTTGGCGATAGATTCTCTTAAATTATTTCCGGAGAAGGAAGCCCGTTTGCATCAAAGGGGGCAAGGGCTATCGATAAATCATTAACTATATTTTTATCCAATGCGCCGTCATCTGCCATTTTATAAAGTATTTGCATGGAACTTTCGTGATTCCTTTTAGGATGATAAGGACGAACTTCGCTTACCGCCTGATACACATCAATACAAGACATAAGCCTTGAATTAAAATCCAACTCATCTGCTTTTTTGCCGAAAGGATAGCCATTCCCTGTTAATTTTTCATGGTGGTTTGAAGCCCACGCGCAAATATCATTGAATCCTTCGATATCTTTTAATAGTTCCCAAGTTTTATATACATGCTCTTTTATTATTATATATTCTTCGTCTGTAAGCTTTCCGGGTTTTTCCAGAATTGCAGAAGGCGTATCAAGTTTTCCTATATCATGCAAGGCTGCCGCAAGATAAAGTTTTGCTTTTTGCGTTTGATCGTATTTATAATATTCTCCCATAAACCAAGCAATATTTGCAATTTGAGTTGAATGATGTTCGGTAAAAACCGATTTATAGTCGATTATTTTTGTTATAAACTTAACAAGATTAAAAATAAATTTATCTTCAACATCTAAAACCCATGGAGTTAAAAAGACAGAAGCGGTTTCATTTATAACATCATCCTTTAAAGATTCGATCATTTGCCAATCCATGACATCTAACATCGTATCTGCTGCAATTTTCCCGAATCTACTTCCGGTTTTTTCTTTAATAACCTTAATAACATTATTTAACTCTTCTTGTTTTAATCTCTGCAAATGAAAAGAAACATCTATTGAATCGGCAATTGCAATCAGCTCCGCTTCTATCGGTCCTTGTCCTTCGCAAATTCCATAAGGTCCTTTGCCGTCTGCTCTTTCATGATGATACAGAATAAAATCTTTTATATTTGTATTAAAATTTAAAATGTCAACATTTCTCTGACCGTATTCACAATGTTTTTTCATTGTTGAATCGTAATGCCCGCTTGCACGGGAAGCCAAAATATATTCTGTGAGAGCGTTGTCATGTAAAAGAGCGCAATTTGTTAAACCTCTTAATTCATCATTATTTTTTCCAAGCAATTTTCCCATTTTTGCACAAAGAATTGCAATTCTTTTGCCGTGATTGGTGCTTGCTCCAAGCAGTTCTTTTTCTACTGTATCCAGTGCTTTTGTTATTGCATTGATAAGGGAATCCATTCTTATTGTCATATGTTAATAAGAATATAAGAAAAAAACAGATGTGACAAGCTTTTTTAATAACACAATTATCGATCCTGCAATGGAATTTCTTCTGTGATTGCATCAATCCTGTACTCCGCCCTCTTCCCGTTTGAAGGTTCAGGAAAAAAAAGCGCATGAGAACGCAAAGATAGAACGTTAGTTGAAGAACAGGAATAAAGAGGATCTCCCAGTATCGGAAAACCAATCCAGCATAAATGACACCGTATCTGATGACGAAAACCTCTTTTTATCCTCACTGTAAATTTAAATTGATCGCTGCTTTTCATTTCTTCAATATTAATTATCTCTGACTGATAAAAACCGCCCTTGTCGCTTGCAATCTCTTTATGTTTTTTTCCGTCTTCAATTACAGGGCGCACTTGCTTTCTGCCAGGTCCGAAAGGACGGAAGTAACTTTCTATCATTAATGGAAATGAACCGGCAATTAATAAAGTTTCTTTTGCACAATTATAATTTTCATTCTGCGGAAATCCTTCAAGAAATGTATCGTTTGACTTGATACATACAGCAGAATATTCCTTAACAAATTCATTTTTGTCCTGCGCTGTTTTAAAAAAATAATAACTCTTTTCGCTTTTTGCAAATAAAACAAGCCCGTTCGTTTCATAATCAAGCCGATGCATAATATCAAAAACGCAAGGGCATTTCTGTATAAACCATTCATGAAGCGTTATGTTCTCTATATCGGAAGCATCACCTGTTTTTGGTTTGGTATAAGTGCAATGCATTTTTGCAGGTTTAAAAACAACCGCATAATCATCTGTTTCTTTTAATACATACGGTTTATCCATGTGCGCCTTCTTTTTTATTTAACTTTTCAATTACCGAAAGAAAACGCATGGGAACATCAGTTTTAAAGACGCTCTTCTCTGCCTGTCCCGGCAAAATTATTTCCAATCGCTTTGAGTGAAGCATCATTGCCGCCTCCGGAAACTGAGTATCCTTAAAACCGTATACAGCATCGCCTAAGATCGGAGTTCCAAGATGGCGCAGATGAACACGTAGCTGATGGGTGCGCCCCGTTTTAGGACGCAGAAGAAGAAGCGAATAATCTTGCCACTTTTTAATTACTTTATAAAAAGTGATAGCACGCTTTCCGTTAGGTGAAACTGTAAAACGCTTTCTGTTTTTCGGGTCTCTTGCAATAAATGTTTCAATACACCCTTTTCTTTCTTTAGGAGAGCCGCATACAATTGCAATATAATTTTTTTTAACCTTTCTTGTTTTAAATTGTTCGCATAAAAAAAGGAGAGCCTGCTCATCCCAAGCGGCGATAATAACACCGGATGTCTCTTTATCAAGCCTGTGCACTATTCCGGGACGGTAATCATTATTAAGACTGATATTTATTAGTTCATTTTTTATCTGCTTTCTGAAAAAAAGCGCGTTTGCTAAAGTGCCTTGCCTGTTTCCCGCTCCCGGATGAACAACCATTCCTTGCTCTTTATTAATCACAATGCATCTTTCATCTTCATATATTACTTCAAGCGGAATATCCTGCGGGATAATATAAGAAGGAATAAGATCATCCCAGTTCAATTCAAGAATATCGCCTTGTTTTACAAAATGTGAAAGTTTTACTTCTTTTCCGTTTAATACTGCTTTTAAGTTTCTAGTCTTTATTTGAGACCGCGTAAGTAATTTTAAGTTTTCTGAAATAAAACGGTCAAGCCGTAAAGAAAGATTTTCTTTAACAATATAAGATATACAAGGCATTATTGTTCCATATCATTCAAACCTGTGTCTTCATCTTCAGGAACTGAAATTGGTCTTCTCTCAATTTCTACAGAACCTACAGGTATGCTTTCCATCCGTTTTCGTTCATTGTTTCGTTTTATTCTTACAATCATATAATCAATAAACGCGATAACAAGAGATACTCCTGCTGCTATTAGAATTGTTCTAAAGTGTTCATCGGTTGACATTTCTACAGCACCTGCCGATTTTAAAGGCCATGGCGCATAACGCCGTCCATCTTCTGAAATGTTTAAACCGTTTGCATTATACCAGCGGATCATATCTGTAGCAAATGTTACAAAAAACATTGAAAACGGAAAAACTCCGAATGTAATTATGTCAAAACGGCGAAGGTCTTTTGCCCACCCCGGTATTTTAATATTGTCAAATTCGTTTGGTTGGATTCGAGTTTGCTGAGCCGATATCTGAAAACTATGTTTATTTAAAGAAGGCAATAAAAGAGAAAAAATTATTAACAAAAAAAATATTTTTTTCATTTTTCTTTAACTTTCATTAAAAATTGCACTGCCTATTCTGATAAGTGTTGAGCCTTCTTCAACGGCAATTTCAAAATCATTTGACATTCCCATGCTTAAACAAGAAAAGTTTTCTTTCGGAAAACATTTTTCAAGCTCCTTTTGTGCGCCTGCAACCTGCCTGAAAGATGAGCGAATCAATTGAGCATCCGCTGTAAAAGGCGCCATAGTCATAAGCCCTGCTATTTTTAAGTTTTCAGAACCTGCTAATAAATCAACTGCACGGCAAAGAGAATCAGTATCGGCAAAACCTGTCTTTGTTTCTTCTCCTGTGTGCAATTCAAGTAAAACTTCCAACGGTATTTTGCGCATCGAAGAATTTTTGAGCAGCTCTTCGATAAGTTCAAGCCTGTCAACCGATTGAATGCAATCAAAAAAAGCAAGCGCATTTTTTGCTTTGTTACGCTGCAAAGCGCCGATTAAATGAAGTTTCATTCCCGGAAAAATATCATTGTAATCGGCAAATTTTTCTGTTGCTTCTTTTACCCTGCTTTCTCCGAAACACCTAATTCCCGCATTGAACGCTTCTTTGATATTTGTTATAGGCACAAATTTAGAAACACCCATCAAAGTAACTTCCACGCGTTTTCTTCCTGCACGATCGCAGGCTCTTATAAGACGCTCTTCAATTCTTTCAATGTTACCGGCAATCGTCAAACTTTGTTTGTGCATTCTTATTTAGATAATCGCATATTATCAATGGTTTTTGCAAGAGACAAAAATGTTTCAATCTCCAGATTTTCTGCCCTTTCGCTGCCGTTTAAGGCATTTTCATACAAAATTTCTTTGCATAAGCAAGAAATATCATTTTCTGACTTTAATTTACTTGAAGCTCCGGAAAGAAATGTTAAAAGATTATTTTTGACAGTTTTACGCCTTGATGCAAAAAGAGAGCGGACTAACGGATAAAATATTTCCGGGTATTCGTATGAATCTTTTTTTTCAAAAAGAACGCCCATACTATCCACATTCGGCTGAGGATAAAAAGAAGAAGGCCGAATTATCATCAATGGTTTTACTTTGTAAACAGAAGCGCATAACACCGAAAACGATGAATAGTCGGGAGAACCGGCAGAGGCTGCCATACGCAGTGCAACTTCTTTTTGCACAGTTACAACCATACGCGAAAATGTTTTCCCGTTTTCAATTAAGTCTGCCAATAATACAGATGCAACATTGTAAGGGAGATTTCCTAAAAGAAACGAAGCATTGCTTTCGCATTTGTTCCATGTTTTAAGAACATCACCTTCAAAAAGCCTGAAACGATCTACGCTTGCGAACATTTGTTTTAAAATACGGATAAAACCTTTATCAATTTCAAAAGCATTTACTGTAAAACCTTTTTCAAGAAGGAGAGCTGTCATTGCACCAAGTCCGGGTCCTATTTCCCATACCTCACTGCCGTTTTTAATATCTAATTGATCTGCTAATGTTTGTCTAATCTGCGGATTTATTAAAAAATTCTGCCCGAATCTTTTCTGCATGCCAAGCCCTTCTTTGTCAAGAAATGCGCGTAATTCGGCTGTTGAATTGTAGTTAAGCATATTTATTATTATAAAGGAAATGGTTTTAAATTTACCAGTGATTTGCGGTATTTGTAATCAAAGACCGCAATCAATATCAGTATTATAATTGATGATACCAGAACAATTATATAATTTATTTTAATACCAGGAACTTTTCCTGCAATAGAAGAAATTATTTCCATTAATCGGTACAGCCAGAAAAGCGGATACCCAAGAAATGCAGAAATTGAGAAAAGGTCTAACACTAAATAAATAATTCCGCCAATCATAAATACCGTTGTGAGAGGGACTATTAAAAGACCCGCAATAATTCCTATCGGCGAGATTATTCCAAAGAAATAACCGCAAACTCCTGCCGTTGCTAAAAATGCACCAATAGAAAGCGAGAGAGGGTTCAAAATAAAATCCGGAATAATTCCGTTTAGTAAAGCGGAAACATGACGGCTTGTAATTAAAATTCCAAGTAATGCAAGATATGATAAAATAAATGAAAGAGAGTTTCCGCAAGAGGGGGTTATAATTATTTGAATTAAAAAAGAAAGACATAAAATTGATAATGATTTTTTAGGCAGTGCAAAAAGAACTGTCATTACACCTAACAGATACATAATCGCCGATCTAATAAGGCTTGGCATAGGTCCGACAAATAAACAATACAGACTGATAATTACAGCACCTATAATTGATGCGGCCTTAAGCCCGAACGGTTTCTTTAATAAAAATGCAATTATAGCGGCGATTATTGCAAGATGCATCCCCGACAATGCAAGAATGTAAGAAAGACCTGCATCCCTGTAAACAGAAGTAAAACTTGAATCAAGATTATCCCTTATACCTACAAGCAAGGCAAGAGCAAGACCTCCCCATGCTTTTTTGTCAAAACGATTTATTAGATTTAATCTGATACTTGTACGCATCTTCTCAATTGCGGACGCAGGTTTTGTTATGTGCAATGAAGANGCATTAAAAGTATAACCTCTGTCATTAGNTTTTAAGTTACCTTCTGCGAAAATCCTTACCCCCCTTCCAAACTCGCGCAGTTTTTGCGTACTCTCTTGCGAAAAGAAAAGCGTTATTTCACCGGAACTGCTCACTTGAATTTTTTCGCCTGTTTTCGGATTGGAAAAACTGCGCTTTAGCGATAAAGATACTAAAACATTTCCGTTTCCAAGTACTCTCGGATCTTCCAAAAGTATTCCTTCTACAGCAGTTATTTTATTTTCCGGAATGCCGAAACTGATTGCATTTTTTCCTGCATCTGCGGCGCATATTCCAAAAAAGAGACCTATAAAGCAAAAAGCGGCACATAATGTTGTTATCTGCAATAATTTACGGCTAGACTGCTTTGAGTTAAACTCAATTATTATAAACTTTTCCTGCACTATATCACTTGATAAAACGCGTAAAAAAGAAAAAATAAAAAGAGCAATTAACAATACAGTGATTGTAAATGCAGCATGAGCGGAAGATAGAAAATAAAAACCAAAAGCCGCAGATACTGCGATACATAAAAGAGGAGAAATAAAAATGTTTTTCATTTGATTACCACTTAAGGCGGGAAATCGCCTCCCTTGCTTCAGCAATGATATAATCGGGGTACGGTAAAATAGTGACATTGAGTAAATGTTCATAAGCGGCCTTATCACCGATAAGACCAAGTGCTTCGACTATCGCCTGAATTATTTCAGGGTCAAATTCGCCTGTTCTTTCTGTTCTAATATTTCTTAAACCTAATTGCAAACCAAGCACTAACGCGGCATCTGAATTTCCGACAGCGCCAAGACATAAAATCGAATCTATAAAACGTTCTTTAGTAACTATCCCTTTTTGAAAATCAATTAAAATATAATGATAATGGCTTATAGCAAGTGTGTTTGCGCGCTTCCATTGCAAACGCGTAAGCATTAAAACTGCATCATAGCGCATTTCAAGCAAATCAGCATTGTTTCTGTCTGCACGAAGACTGTATTCAAGAGCAATTTCGGCTAACAGACCGCGTTCAAGTATGCTCAATCTTTCATTTAAAATATCACTGTTTAAAACAATTCTAAATGCGGTAAATTTTTCATCATCAGGATTTTTTTCAATTACATCTAACAAGAATCTTTGTAAGTTACCGGGAATTAATTCAAACGCTCCTTGAGCCTCAAATGCAATAACTTCAGGATAACCTGAACAGATCGTATTTAACAAAACAGGATAAGAAGAGCCGTCTGCCAATTCTAAAATTGCAGAAATACAAGCTGATACAACGATATAATCAACTATTCCTCCCTCTCTGAACGATTTATTCATCTCCATAAGATATTTATTAAGATTTTCTATTGTTCTTTTTTTTCCTTTTCCGTATTTAGAAAGAGCTATAATAATTTCCGCTTTTTTTTCTGAATCACGAACTGCATTTAAAAGTTCCCATAATAAATCAGGATCATTTATATTATTAATCTCGTTATATAAATATACTATATTTTCTTCATCTTCTATTGATTCAGAAGAACTTTCACAAAAAATATTACCGGTAAAAACAAGAAATATAAATAAAAAAATAATTGTTTTTTCTAAGACGATAAAATATTTTTTATACATTTATCGCCTCCTCTTGTTTTGATGGAATATTTTGTGCTTCCTCAGGAGCCTTCCCGGCAGTTTCCTCTTCTATAACCCTGAACGGAAGTTCGTCTTCTTCTTCTTCCAATAAATTAAACACTTCACATAAGATACGGTTACGTGTAATAACAGGAAGCGGATCGGCTTCCATATGAACAATCGACATATTTGTTTCCTGATAATAATCCACAGAACGGACTGTAGCCGGCATGCACATAGGAACTTTATCAAGAGAGAACTGCACTTTTAATCTTAAACCGGATGTCGCCTGCCCGTTAACCCTAAAAGCACAGCCTGTCTCTGAAATATCTTCCAGCATACATCTTAATCCCGCAGCTGTCTCCAGTCTATGAGGATTTTCTGCATCATTTACCATATAAAGGAATGCGGGTTTTTGAAATTTAATACGCATGGATTTGCGTTTTTGTGTCCTAAAAAGAGAATCATTGTGCTCTACTTTTAAAGAAGAGATTCCTTTTGAAAAAACTTCATCGATAACTTCAGTATCAAAAACATAACCTGCATCATCTTCACGCCAAAAATAAATTGAGATTTTTAATGCATGCCATTGCATCGCAGATGTTAGTTTTGAATTTACAGGGCGTGAGATTGTAAGATAATTACCTATATTTTTAATTACTTCTGATGAAAAAACACCTGTTCCGGGAACTAAAATCCGCAAGGTTTGCCCTTCGCTGATTTGCCGTGATGTAGTAATACGTGTTTTACTTTCAGCAGCCGCCATTTCAATTCTTTTATAATAATCAAAAAGTTTAGAAAGAAAAATTTGAGTTTGCGGATCATTGCTCTCTCCTGAAAGCCGCACGGCATGAACCATTGAACGGACAACTTTTTCAAATTGTTTTTGAGATTTAAAAATCAGCATAGGATCGGAAATATTGCAATTAGAAACGAGCCGCCTTATCTGCTCCATATCTTTGATGGTAAAACCTACTTCTTTTCCTTTTGCATAAAATTGAATCCAATTACCGGAACTTTCTTTTTTAGATCTAAATAAAAAGAAAAGAATGACGAGTAGAAGAATTGCAAATATCAAAAACTGTATCAATATTTACCTCATTTTCCGGAAAATTTCGTCTTACAGAACTGCATTGTAAGTACTATTAAATTATAATATATTTATCAATATCATGAAAGCATGAAGGAATGAAAAATGGCCGCTTATTTGGAAGCTCTAATTCTTTATATACTCCTGTTTTTTTCCGGAATTAGAGGGGCGGTAATTACAACGCAGCAATCAGGATCTTTTTCTATTTATTCAGAAATTATAAGAATTTCGCTCTTTTTTATCCCTTCCATAGCCTTAATTTGGTATTTAATCACAAGAAAATGGAAGCTTGAATACTGGATAATAAGATTCGGAAAAAAAGACCTGATCGGCTTTATTATAACATTGCCCCTTCTTTTAATTACAGGCATTTCCGTCTCTCTGATTGCTTCATTAACAAACGCAGAAAACCTGATAACCTTACCCTCCCCCTCCGGCACTGCAGGCTGGATAATCCTGTGCATATCATGTCTTTTTGCAGCCTACATGGAAGAAAGTTTTTTCCGCTTTTATTTAATTTCCAAAAGAGAAGATTTAAACCTAAACGCCCCTGCAGCTCTTGCTCTTTCATCAGCTCTTTTCGCACTGTGCCACATTTACGAAGGTCCTTGGGGGTTTTTAAATGCAGTTTTTGCAGGATTAATACTGGGTTTTATGTTTTTAAGATTTAATTCATTTCACGGAATTGCAATTGCACATGGTACGTATAACATAATTGCCTTTATTTTAAGTTCATTGTAATTTTTGTTAAAATTCGATCCAGTGCATCCGCGAAAGTTTTTAATTCCTTCTTGCTGTAATTTGCTGTTCTTTCTGTTTCAAGACCGTTATCTGCAAGACCCACTGCGAAATTTCTAAGAGATAAAAGTTCATTTATATTTTCTGATGTAAATGCTCTTCCGCGATCATCAATTACTATTACTTCTTTATCTACAAGCCTCTTTGCAAGAGGTACATCTCTTGTAAGAGCAAGATCGCCTTTTTCCGCTAATTCTGCGATTCTGTCATCTGCAGAATTATCCGTTACAGGACAGATGATCATCTCAGCTCCATCTGAATCCGGAATTTGACGGTTAGCGGCAAATATAATACGGATACCCATCTTTAACGCTCTGCGAAGGATAAGTTCTCTTGCAGGTCTTGGACATGAATCGGCATCTACAAGTATTTTCATTTCACCTCACATAGATTCAAATACTTCTTTAGCTGTATGTGCCGTATAAAGAGTAAATTTTCCCTTTAGCGGCAATTGTTCTGTCTCTTTTGCAATAAAAAACGATTCGCCTTTTTTAAAATGCATATTATCCGCAAATACTTCCCCGTCAGTGACAATGCAAACAGCAGGGAAAGCAATATTTTCATTGCTGATAAGTAATGTCTCGTCTTTTATTACAGATAATTTATAATTGCAAGGAACATCATAATAAAAAATATTTTCAGAAACAGGATTAATAATCTGCGGTATATATGTTTCAAATTTTAAAATTTTCAGTAATTCATCAAAATTAATATATTTTGATGTTAATCCTCCGCGAAGAACATTGTCGGAGTTATTCATAAGCTCTACTCCAAAACCGCTTAAATAAGCATGAAGAATTCCTGCGGGGATAAAAACAGCTTGTCCCGGCTGAAGCGTAAGAATATTAAGAAAAAGAGGGGATAAAAAACATGGGTCTTGCGGAAAAGAAACTGCAAATTGTTTCATTAACTCCCATTGATCATCAGAAAAACTTTCCGACAAAATAATTTTTCTAATAGATTCTAAATCGTCTTTACTGATAGAAAAAAGTTTTTTAAAAAAATCTGAAAGTAAATTATTTTTTAACAAATTAACTAATGACAAAATAAAATCGGATTTCTGATGTGCAGCGTAAGAGAGCATTTCAAATGATTCTATAATTAAAGAAAACTCTTTAAAACCTGCCATCAATTTAAAAGGCGAAAGAGCGCAGATAATTTCAGATTTTTGATTCATGTCTTTATAGCATCTGTCATGAGCTGTTAAAGAAATACCTTTTTTTTCTTCTAATTGAAAACCGTAAACTGCTTTTTCTTTTTCCGGGTGAGCCTGAATAGAAAGATTTTTTTCGACAGCAAGTAATTTTAACATGAAAGGCAAATCATCTGAAATCTCTGTCAGGTTTACTTTTTTTCCGTTTTTATCTATTTGCGAAGAAGCGCCGCTGTGTGTCCCCATCCACATTTCTGCAAATGGTAAATTATTATCGTTTAACTGCCCCAAAAAATCAGGTAATAAAAATGAGGATCCCCATTCATAATGTTTAATTTGATTATAAAGTTTATAAACGCTTGTCATCACTGAATAATTTTAATGCGTGTTCCAGTTTTGCAATTAAGCGAACAGTACGCTCTTCTACTTCCTGCTCTTCCCAATCATCAGCAGCTTTTTGCAAATTATCATTGGCTTCTCTTTCTTCATCAAGTTTTTGTTTTATTTTGTTAAACTCGTCGCATAACAGAAAGCCTGTTAAAATAGCGATATTTAAAGGGTCTTTAATTCCTGAAATATTCTGAGTATTGGTAACTGCCGTTTTATATTGAGCAAGTATTTTCTCAAGATATACTTCGTCTTCGTCTGTTGTTATTGAAAAAGAAGTTCCAAGAATGTCAAGACTTAATTCATTGACCATTAATTCCCCTAAAAAATATCAAGTTCCGCTTCATCGTCATCTGCATTTTCTTTTTTACTGTTATTTTCTTTTTTTTCTTCGCTGATAGGTTTTGAAATTTCAAAAAACTCTTTTGCAGAAACAGGGTTTGCACAAACAGAGTTTGCTTCTTCTCTTGCAGCGGGAGCTTCTTGTTTTGCAGTTTTTGCAGGTTTTTTAGTTACTGTTTTTTCTTTTAAGCTGTTTTCAAAAGCTTCTTCAAATTGGCTTAAGCGATCAAGAGCGGCAATAATACCGCCCTCGATCCTGCCTTGATCTTCTTTAAAGCGCATAACAAGCACTTCAAGTTCATCAAGACGTTTTTGATTTGCTTCAAGCTTTGAAAGAAGACCCGCTCTCTCTGAAATAAGGGCAGAGTTTTCTTCTGTCACCTTTTGTACATACTCAATCGCTTTGGCGACTTTCGTTTCCAATAATTGAACTTGTTCAAGACTAATCACGACTTCCCTCCCTCATCGTTTTAGCTGAGCGTGTTTTTTTATACTCCCAGCGCGGTTTTTGCTTTTTCTGCAATCGCTTGAAACGCCGCCTTATCTTCCGTTGCAAGATACGCTAATGCTTTCCGGTTGATTGCTATACCTGCTTTATCAAGTCCCGCTATGAACTTTGAATAAGAAATTCCCAACTCGCGGCAGGCTGCATTAATTCTGATAATCCAAATGCGGCGGAAATCACCCTTTCTGTCCCTTCTGTCACGATAGGCATAAGTTAATGATTTAGCAACTGCATCTTTTGCGGTTTTAAAGTTTGTGCTTCTTCTGCCCCAATAACCTTTTGCAAGTTTTAGAATTTTTTTACGATGGTTCTTTCTTTTTGAACCGTCTACTGCTCTTGACATATCCTTTCCTCTTTAAAATAAAAAATCAAACTAATGCTTTAACCGTAAGGTAAAAGCTTTTTTCTAATTACCGGTACATTATCTTCAGATAAGATACCTGCATGCCGTAAACCTCTTTTGCGCTTGGATGACTTCTTAGTCAGAATATGGCGCAGATTTTGTTTTTTATACTTTACCTTACCTGTTCCGGTAAAGGAAAAACGCTTTGCCGCGCTTTTTTTAGTTTTCATCTTTGGCATTTGTGCTACCTCTCAAAATTATTTTTTTCCTTTAGGACTTAAGACCATGGACATAAAACGCCCTTCCATTGCAGGCGGCTTATCCATTACATACTCTCCCTCAATACGGGCAAGAACGTCTTTCATCACATCAAAACCAAGTTCCGTATGGGCAAGTTCACGTCCTCGGAAACGGATCGTTACTTTTACCTTATTACCGGCGTTTAAAAATTCTTTTATGTGTTTCGATTTAAAATCAAGATCATGATCATCGATCTTAGGCTGCATTCTGATTTCCTTAAGTTTAATAAGTTTTTGTTTTTTCTTGGAATCACGCTGCCTTTTTTCATTTTCAAATCTAAACTTGCCGTAATCTAAAATCTTGACAACAGGGGGTACCGCCTGAGGCGCTACTTCCACAAGATCAAGACCTGCTTCTTTGGCAAATTCCAACGCCTGCGAAACAGACATAATGCCCTGGTCACCGTCATCCCGGATTAGACGAACTTCCCTAGCACGAATCTGCTCGTTTATGCGTAAATCTTTTTCCGCCAACTGGCCTCCTTGTATTTCTATACCTTTTTATATTTTTACAATTTTATTTGATTTTTGTCTAGCTATTCAATCATAGTCCCGACACCCTCATCTGTGAAAAGTTCGATTAATATGGCATGAGGAAGCCTGCCGTCTATAATGTGGGCTTTTTTAACGCCGCCGTATAAAGCCGTAGCGCAGCAATCAACCTTTGGTATCATTCCTTTGGAGATAATTCCTTCTTTTTTAAGCGATTCCAGCTGAGACCTTGCAACAAATTTGATAAGGGACGTTTCGTCATTTACATCGCGCATGATACCGCGAACATCGGTCATTAGAACGAGTTTTTCCGCTCCTAAGGCGGCGGCTATTTTTGCGGCGGCTGTGTCGGCATTTATATTGAGGGATTTCCCCTCATCTTCGCCTATCCCGTAAGCGACTGAGGAAATTACAGGTATAATGCAAACTCCGTTTGCTTCCGTCTCAAGTATCGAATTTAAAATTGTGACATCTACATCTTCGATTTCTCCGACAAGACCTAAGTCTTCTTTCATCCGTCTTGCTTTTAATAAAGCGCCGTCTATGCCGCAAAGACCGATTGCCTTACCTCCCGTTTTTTGAATGAGGGCGGCTATTTCTTTGTTTATTTTGCCGCAGAGAACCATTTGCACGATATCCATTGTTTCTTCATCTGTGTAGCGAAGCCCGTTTACAAAGCGGCTTTCTTTCCCCGTCTTTTTTAACATCGCTTCAATTTCAGGACCGCCGCCGTGAACAAGCACTGTGCGGATTCCTACACAAGACATTAAGATTACATCTTCTATCACCGCTTTTTTTAATTCATCGTTTAACATTGCGTTTCCGCCGTATTTTACTACGATGGTTTTATTATAAAAACTTTGAATATAAGGCAGCGCGTGAATCAGTACCTTTGCCCTGTCATTATTATTGATTGTATTTTCTGTCATGATCTGTAATCCCCGTTTATTTTAACATAATCATATGTAAGATCGCAGCCCCAAACTTCTGCACTGCCTCTGCCGTCTTCTAAACTTATACATATTTCTATCTCTTCTTCTGATAAAATCTCTTTCGCTTTTTCTTCACTGAAAGAAATTGATTTACCGTCTTGGCAAACTTTTATTGTTCCTGCCTTACTTTTAAAATTAACGGTTGTTTTTTCCGCGTTAAAATCAACTCCTGCATAGCCCATGGCGCATAACACTCTTCCCCAATTGGCATCCGCCCCGAAACAAGCCGTCTTTACAAGGCTTGAAGAAGCGGCAGATTTAGCAAGTTTTTCTGCGATAAAATCGTCGGATGCGCCTGTAACTGTAACAGTGACAAGTTTTGTCGCCCCTTCCCCGTCACGCGCCATAAGGCGTGTAAGATAGATGCAAACATATTCAAGCGCTTTATTGAATGTTGAAAAATCAACGTCGCTTTCTGTTAAAATTTTATTCCCCGCTTCGCCGTTTGCCATGATAAGAACCATGTCGTTAGTTGAAGTGTCGCCGTCTACCGTTAAGCGGTTAAAAGAATGTTTTACAGCAGAATTAAGGCTTTTTTCAAGAGCGGCTGCATCAATAGCGGCATCTGTAGTAATAAAGCAAAGCATTGTCGCCATATTAGGATGTATCATTCCCGATCCTTTTGCCATCGCTCCTATGCGAACTGCTTTTCCGTCTATCTCAATTTCTACTGCAATTTCTTTTTTGCGTGTATCAGTTGTCATAATCGCTTCAAGCGCATCAGCGTTTCCTGTCTCATCATCGCGAAGGCTTGCTTTGAGTGCATTTATATTTTTTTCGATTACTTCTATCGGCAGCGGAACGCCGATTACACCTGTGGAAGCGACCGCAACATCTTTTGCATCAACTTCAAGAACGTTAGACGCAAGATGCGCCATACGTTTCGCGGCGGCAAGCCCTTCATCGCCTGTGCATGCATTGGCGTTCCCTGAGTTTACAATAACAGCGCGCAATTTGCGGTCAGATATATTTTCCTTGCTTACCTGTATACATGCAGCCTGCACTTTATTTGTTGTAAACATCGCAGAAACAATGCAAGGTTTAAGAGAATAAATAAGCGCTAAATCTTTTTTCTGCGAATTACCCTTTTTAATACCGCACCTGATACCGCCTGCCGTAAATCCTTCAGCAGCGCAAACTCCGCCTTTAATTTCTTTCACATAACGCTCCTAAAACAGCATCGGTATTGCCGAAAGACCTGTCTTTTCATCAAACCCGAATAAAATATTCATGTTTTGAACAGCCTGACCTGCCGCTCCTTTAATCATATTGTCGATTGCGGTAATTACTATCAATGTAGAGCCGTTAATATCAATATTGACAGAAATATCGCAGTAATTAGAATGGCGCACACGATTTGTTGATGGATAAACATTTGCAGGCATTATCCGCACAAAAGGCTCGTCTTTATAAAAATCGGTATAAAGCCTTTGAATCTCTGCCGTCTTTTCTTCGATCTCTTTTGAAGGCGGCAAAACAGCCGGATTTTTATTTGGCGTTACGCGCCATTCGCCTGACAACGGAATATAAATAGTGCTGATTATCCCCCTTATCATAGGGACTAAATGCGGCGTAAAAATCACCTGAGGCGAAGGCACTCCCGTTCTTTTTGCCATAACAGAAAAGTTATGCGCAATTTCAGGAGAGTGTCTGTGACACGCAACTTTATAAGGCGCGCATGAATCGGCACATTCACTGTAGTGAAAAGATCGGGACGGCTCTCTGCCGCCTCCTGAAGTGCCGGATGCAGAATCGATAATAATCGGCTGGCTTGAGTTTTTATCCCAAAGCCCCTTTTCGATTGCGGGAAACACAGCTATGGAAGGGCCTGTAGGGTAACAGCCGGGATTTCCGATTACAACTGCTTCTTTAGAAGCGATTTCTTTTATTTTTTTTCGGTTTAATTCCGGAAGACCATAGATCGATTTTTTATGCAATTCCGGAAACTTATATGTTTTACCGTACCATGCGCTGTAAACTTCTTCGTCATCATCAAAACGAAAATCTGCGGAAAGATCGATAAAGTGGATTTTCCTTTCCATACAGGCTGCGGCATACGGCTCTCCCACCGCATGGGGAAGCGCGGAAAAAACAACATCGGAGCCGGCAATAACATCTTCTGCTTTAACAAGCTCGCCTGTTACCGCGCCTAAAAAGTTAGGATAGATATCTTCGATGCGCCCGCCTTTAAAACTAACTGAGGAAAGAATGAGTTTTTCAATTTCAGGATGCCCTGCGAGCAGCCTGACCAATTCTGCGCCGGCATAACCTGACGCACCTATAATTCCTGCTATCATATTATAATTATGCACTTTTAGAAAAGGATGGTCAATTATGAGAAAAATCTACAGGATTTTCTCTGACTGTTACACTTTACTATTAATGTTGTTATAGATATACTATGACTATGAATAGATTAATTTTTAAAATATTGATGCTGATTATCATTTTATCAATTTCCGCCTGTGCTTCTACAATCACAATAAGCGAAGAACTTTCCCCTGCAGAAATAATACAGCGCGGACAGGAAGCGCTTGACAGAAATCGTTATAATATCGCCATACAGTATTATCAGGCTCTCCATGATCGCAACCGCACAAATATCGATCTTATCATTACAGCTGAATACCATATTGCAAACATTCATTACAAACAGGGAAAATTTGCGCTGGCACGCGAAGAATTAAATAAAGTGCTTGCCTATTACAACTCCCCTGACGAAGAACTGCTGCCTCAGCATTTTAAAAGATTATCGCAGATTGTCCTTCAAAGAATTGATGAGAAAGAAAGAAAAGGTTTTGGAAAAAAGAAAAACAAAGAAGCGCAGGAATAATTTATTTATTACATGGATCAAGAAAACTTTTTATTAGAAACAGAAACTGCGCGTAATTTATACAAAGCAGTAAAAGATTTACCGATATACGATTACCACTGCCATTTAATTCCACAGCAAATTGCAGAAAACAGACAGATGCCTGACCTTACCGACGCATGGCTTTCGGGGGATCACTACAAATGGCGGATGATGCGTGCAATGGGCATAGAAGAAAAATATATAACAGGCGATGCAACAGGTTATGAAAAATTTCTTGCATGGGCACGCACTGCAGAAAATTTAATCGGAAACCCGCTTTATCATTGGACGCATCTTGAATTACAGCGTTTTTTTAATATAAATGAACCTTTAACTGAAAAAAGCGCGCCTTTAATTTGGGAAAAAGCAAATGCACTCCTTCAGCAGCCGCAATTGTCCGTTAAAGGAATTTTTGAAAAACAAAATATTTATGCGGTAGGGACGACAGATGATCCTGCCGATTCGCTTGAACATCACCGCGCTATTGCTGAGGGAACTGCTCCCATTGGGAAGATCAAAACAAAAGTTATACCGTCTTTCCGCCCGGATAAAGCGCTTTATTTAAATGCATTTGATTTTCCGCAATACATCGCATCTTTATCGCAAGCATCTGAGGTTACAATAAAAAATTTTGATGATATTTTAACCGCTCTTGAAAAACGCCTTGATTATTTTATAGCTAACGGATGCCGCTCTTCAGATCACGGGCTTCCTTATATTCCAAAACTTGAAACTGTTCGTCAGAAACTTATATCTGTAAAACAAACGGATAAAGCGTTTAAAAAAGCGCTTAACGGAAAAAGCGTATCTATAGAAGAGGCTGACACTTATACAACTTTGATGCTTGCTTCACTGGGTAATCTGTATGCAAAAAAGAATATAGTAATGCAGCTGCATTTTTCTGTTATACGCAATGTAAACACTGTGCAATTATTAAAAACAGGAATAAATTCAGGATTTGATGCCGTTAATGACAGAAAAATAGCCGAGAACTTAGTTTCTTTATTTGATCTTATGTCTTTTTATACAGAAGCTAATTGCTGCACAAACGAAGTTTGCGAACATGACAGCGGTTTGCCGAAAACAATTCTTTATTCGCTCAATCCAAAAGATTACTACCCTATCGCTACGATAATGGGCGGATTTCAAGATCATAGCTGTGTAGGAAAAATGCAGCTCGGCTCTGCATGGTGGTTCTGTGATCACAGAGACGGTATGGAAGAGCACATGCGTGTTCTTGCCAATCTTGGCATGTTACCTGCTTTTATCGGTATGCTCACAGATTCAAGGAGCTTTCTCTCTTTTGTGCGCCATGAATATTTCCGCCGCATTATGTGCAATTTAATCGGCAAGTGGGTTGAAAACGGAGAGTATCCTTCGGATACGGCAAAACTGGAAAAAATAGTTAAAGATATTTCTTTTGAAAATGCAAAAAAATACTTTGACTGATTAATTTTATTTTACAGAAAGGGTAATGCTTGTCTTTCCGTCAATCTCTCTTACTATAATTTTATTTTTTCTAATAAGATTTTGAAAAGCAATTTCAAGACAATCTTTTATAACAGGTCCTTGTCTTTCCCAACTGTATCTAAGAGCTGTTTCTTTGAATAAACCTTCTTTAAAAATTCCGTAACTTAAAGAAATTATTCTTATCATTTCATTTTCAAACTCTTTGGCGGGGATATCTCTTGGCTCATAACCATGATGTTTTGGATTAGGCAATTTTACAGAAGTATCAGTACGCGCTGTTATTTTAAGAAATTCATTTTTTGTTTCAGATTTCGCAGCGCACGTTGCTTTAGCAACGCAGTTTTCCTGAAGCGCTTTTTCTACCACTTCCAGTAATTTTTTACCTTCAGTTTTTGAATCTTTTATCCAATCTGTTGACCACACACGATACATTTTCCATCCCATGCTTTCAAGAATTGTTTGACGCAGCCTGTCACGTTCCCGTGCTGTCCTTGCACAATGATACGATTCGCCGTCACACTCAATACCTATAGCAAAACTTCTTGAATTAGGAGAGCGTACTGCTATATCAATTTTATAATCAGAACTGCCGACATTAGTTACCGCATCATATCCATTTTCAATTAAAAAATTAAAAATTGCTTTTTCAAAATATGAATCGTGATCGATTATTTGTTTTTTTTCTGTAATTTCATCGCTGAATATTTTATTTCCGTTAATTGCAAAATCAATATATTGTTTTAATAATTTAGGTCCTAAACTGCTTGTTCTATCTGTATCAATATCTTTAGGTTTTATTGAACCTACAAGTTTTACGTTATATCTTGCCCTAGTGATTGCTACATTTAATCTTCTTTCCCCTCCTGCACGGTTTAAAGGACCAAAGTTCATTATAAATTTTCCGTTTTTATCAGGAGCATATCCTATGCTGAAAATAATTGTATCACGTTCATCGCCTTGCACTGTTTCCAAATTTTTAATAAAAAGCGCTTCATCATTTTCTTCATTAAAAAATGTTTCTAAAGCCGGCAATCCGTTCTTATGCATTTCTTTTCGTTTTCTTAACAAAGCATCTAAGATTGCATTTTGTTGTGTTTCTCCGAAAGCAATAATACCAAGACTGCGGTTAGGATATTTTTCAAAATGTTCAAACGCTAATTGCGCTACCATTTCAGCTTCGGCATGATTACCGTTATTGCCGCCTCTGTCATAAAAACCGTTATGAACATAAATATATTGTACACCTAAATCATCTGCAAACTCACTTTGATCTGTTTCTATCGAAGACGGAAATGTTGTAAGTTTTTTATTGTAAATTTTCTTATTTGAAAAAACAATTAAATCTTCATGGCGGCTGCGGTAATGCCACAGCAGCATTTTAGACGGAAGTAAATTCGCTTCATCAAGAAGAGAATCAAATGCGCCTATGTCATCAGTTTCGCTGTCTTCATCGAATGTTTCATTTGCAGATATTGAAGAACTAAAAAAATCTGACGGGGGCAGCTGTTTGCTATCCCCTGCAATTATCGCCTGTTTAGCTCTAAACAAAGAGCAAACAGCGTCTTCTGTGCGTATTTGCGATGCTTCATCAAATATAACTGTATCAAAAATATAATTTGCACCGCTTAAATAAGTACTGACAGATAATGGGGAAAGCATCATGCAAGGTTTTAATATTTGTATAATATTGGGAAGAGCTGCCATTAATTTGCGCGTAGGCATTAGTTTTCTCATTTTTTTTAATTCACGTTTTAAAATACCGATTTCATCATACTCCGATGTAAATGAATTAAGCAAAGGAAGGCGTTTTATTAATTTTTCCAGTAAGCTGTCCCGTGAAATTTCCAAATGTATTTTATCATGTTCCCTGTAAGATTTTATTATTTCTTCATGCTTGTGTGATCTAAAATCATTTACTGATGTATATTTCGGCAGCACGGCATCTATCCATGCACGGTAAAAACATTTTTCAAACGCTCCTGTTATATCTTTTGAATTTAAATTATTTTTTTCTATTTTTTCAAGAAAACTTCCTATTCCCATTTCAAGACATTTATTTTTTATTTTACAAAAATCTATATAGTATTCCAGCTCCTTTAAATTGGAACTGCAAGCATCAACCTGTTTTAAAAATTCATCCAGAGGTTTTTTTATTATTTTTTGTTGTTGTTCAAAAAGCGATGCAAACTCAATTAAAACATTTTTTGCGCTTTCATCCCATTCGATTAATTGTTTAAATAATTTTTTGCATTGCAATATAGTATCTGCATCGCATAAACATATTTTATTAACGAATTTTTCAAGATCAGAAACTGCAAATTCCGAACTTGAAAATCCCTCTTTTTTAACAAATTCTGCCGAATTTACCGTCCATTCCAGCTTATTTATAAGTAATGCATAATCTGTTTTATCATCAAAACAAATGTTAAGTGATGCACTAAGATAAGTTTTATTTTCTTCCAGATTTTTTTTAGTTTTGTCTAATGAATTTTTATTTTTTTTAAATTTAGTTTTAACTTCTAAAAGATTACTTCTTATATTTTTTATTTTTTCTTGAAGATTAAAAAACGCTGTATTTTGAGTTTCATAGTCTATTCTGATTCTTTGCGCCGTTTCCAGTTTGTCTAATAATTCCAGAGTTTCATTAAAAGATAATTTGCTTTTTTTTCTAAGACAAGAAAAAATAACTTTTCTGTTAATCCAATAACTTGGACGGAATTTTCCAAAAAAAGATCGGTATTTTGTGCGGTATAATTTAAAAACACTGCCGGCATCAATGTTAAATATTTCTTCATCATAATCATTTATGTATCTTTGTTTTTCTATATTCCATTTTTTAAATATTTCTTCTGTTATTATTTTTTGTTCATTCTTTTGTAATTCAAGATTATCCAATTCATTCTGCATTTTTTCTATTTGTTCATTTAATTCACTTACAATAAGTTCCAATTCATCTCTTTTATGATGATCTTCTTCGTACTGTTTTACTTTTTTTATAATCTCCGGTAAAGGCAGACTTATCCATGAATACTGTATAGAAGGAGAATCAGCCAAGTGAGACAAGTTTTTTGTAATGTATTCAACATCTTCTATGCTCCATTGCTTTGATATACCAAGTGTTTCATTTATTTTTTTAAAAATTAATATTCCTTCTTTTATTTGTATAATTAACTTTTTAGATCTTTCAGAAAAATCCTGACGGAATTGATTTGAAATATTTAAATTTATAAAACCTTTCCATGCATTATCATTCTGATAACCGCTTGCCGCAACAATAAGAGAGAGTTCTTCAAAAAGATTTAAATACTCTGTTAATTCAGCGATTGTTACTTTACCAGCATTTTTAAAATTAAAAGCAATATCGGGATAATTTTCTAAATATGCAATTTTTCCGTTTGCATAATAAATCGATCTGTCTAAAGGCAAGACGGCAGAATGTAATTCTTTTGCATAACTATTTAACTGTTTGCGCTGTTGTTTTAATTGAAGATATTTTTTAGAAACTTCTTTGGATAAGACAGCGGTTTTAACAGCAAGATCCAAAGTTTTTTCGATTTGATCAAAAACATCACGCCGTTTTGCATTGTGACTGTGCAAGGTTAAACAAAAAGGCGACAGGTCTGCCTGACTTAATCTTTTATAAACAACTTCAACCGCCGCCATTTTTTCAGAAACAAAAAGAACCCGCTTTCCTTCTGCAATTAACTCCGCAATTATATTTGCAATTGTTTGGCTTTTTCCTGTTCCAGGAGGTCCTTGCAAAACAAAACTTACTCCCTTTTTTGCAAGCATAATCGCATCCTGCTGGCTTGAATCTGCATCAAGAACACTGAGCACTTCCTGCGGCTCTATTGCATCATGGTCAAAATCTTTATTAAAGGAATCTTCCGATGATTTATTTGCAGCCGGCACTTCTCCTGCAACAGTCATTATTAAAGGATGATTTTTTATAATATCAAAATTCATTTCGATATCTTTATACATATTGATTTTTAAAAATGAAAATAAAGACAGTTCAACTTCAAAACTGACAGTCCATTTCTTGGAAAGCCAAACAGGATTTGACATGGTTTTTATTATTCTGTCAAAATATTCTGTAATATCTGTCTCTGAATTATATTCTGGAAACTGTAAACCAAAATCATTAAATAGTTTTAATGCCAGCGCATAGTTATGAATAATTTCATCATCATGAAGATTAATAAAAAATGGAGAAATTAATTTTTCCTGAGAGATTTGAACAGGAATCAATAAAATAGGAGAACGCAATTCTTCTTTTGTTCCTTTATCATTCCAATTTAAAAAACCGACAGCAAGATAAAGAGCGTTAAGCCCTTTTTCTTCGGAGAACACACGCGCTTTTTGTTTTAAATTACGCAAAGTTTTTATAGTATCTTTGGCTGTTTGATTGGTTGCAACATATATGTGTTTAGAAGAAACCGGCAAAGGCTTCCTGTGAAATAAATCTTCTTGCTCATCATCATCTGGGAGCGGGAAAATAATCGGTTTTTCATTCTCTGCAAATTCTTTCCATATATCTAAAAGTTCAGGTTCTTTAAAAATAAGAGCGGAGCGCGAAACGCGGGAATTTTCTGAAGGCAAAGGGCAATTAATAAGTTTATTGCGCTTGCCTAAATCAAGCAGACGATCTTTCCAGTATTCAATCTTAGCATTTAGCTTACTCATTTTAAACCCGCTTTAAAATCTTGAATCTTACAAATAAAAATTTGCGAGAATAAATCGAATTAGCGTTGTATCCGCGCAGATCCGCCTTTTGCAAAAGCTTCTACCTGATCAAGACTGAACATTGATGTATCACCGGGTGTTGTCGTAACAAGCGCGCCGTGCGCCCAGCCTAAGCGGAGGGCTTCCTCTGCATCTTTGCCTGCCATAAGACCGTAAAAAAGACCTGCTGCAAATCCGTCGCCGCCGCCTACTCTGTCGTACACATCAAGCTCTGCAGCCGGCGCTTGATAAGTTTTTCCGTCAAGCCATAAAACAGCGCTCCATGAATGGCGGTTTGTAGAATGAACTTCGCGTAACGTAGTTGCAACAGCTTTTATGTTGGGAAAATCTTTTGTCACATTTTGAATCATAGAGAAAAATGATGAAGGGTCAAGCTGTCCTTTTGTTTCAACATCCTGACCTTTAAGCCCTAAACCTTTTTGCAAATCTTCTTCGTTGCCGACCAATACATCAACAAAACTGACTATCTTGCGCAAAGTTTTCGCAGCCCCTTCGCTTGCCTGAGCGGGGCTAAGCCCTTGTTCGGCGGCGGCGACTGCCCACAATTTTGCACGGTAATTTAAATCGAAGGAAACAACCGCTCCCGCTTTTTTCGCCGCCTGCATCGCTTCAATTACAAGTTCGCTGGTGGTAGGAGAAAGCGCACTGAAAATTCCGCCTGAGTGAAACCAGCGCACCCCTTTTTTAAAAATAGAATCCCAATCGAAACTGCCGGGTTTTAATTGCTGAGCCGCTTCATTTGAACGGTTATAAAAAACTACAGGGGCGCGTACACCCTGCCCGCGGTCGCTCCACACTATCGCCATGTTGGGACCGCGCACGCCGTCATGTTCAAATCTTTTATAATAGGGAGTAACTCCCGCTTTTTGCACAGCGTACTCAATGCGCCGCCCAATCGGATAATTAACCATCGCGCTTGCAATGGCTGTTTTCATACCAAAACAAGTTGAAAGGTTTGTAGCGACATTGTATTCGCCGCCTGAAACATGCAAGAGATATTCGTTTGCTTCTGTAAAAGGGATAATTCCGGGATCGAGCCGGGTTACCAATGCGCCAAGTGCAAGTAAATCATGTGCTTTGCCTTCTGCGGCTGGAATTTTTAATGGCATAAATACCTCTTTAAGTGTTTTATATTATTATATCAAATTTATTTATAACAGTCACCTATAGGGAGTTAGAATTTAAAATCACTTTCAGGCAGATTTTTAAGAAATAACTTTTCTAATGACCCTATATTTTTAATATCATTGTTTTCAATTACTTCGCCTTTGTGCAGTAAAATACAATGATCTACAAAATTTTCCAAAAATTCTATAACATGACTAGAAAAAAGTATTGTTGCGTTTTTACTTTTATAATGATTGATTAAATTCTTTACCTTAATATTTGAAACTATGTCCAGCCCGTTATTCGGTTCATCCCAAATGATTGTATCAATCTCTCCTATCAGGCTGATAATCATCTGAACTTTCTTTTTCATTCCTGTAGAACATTCTTTAAACTTTTTATTCAGATAATTCTCTGTTTCCAAATAACGAATTAATTCATTGGTTTCATTCGGTATTTTATTTTTTCCTGTTTTTAAAATTACCGCCAATTCTATATTTTCCATGCAAGTTAAATTCGGATATAAATAATCTTCATTCGGAAGAAATGCGATATTTCTGCGATAAGGTAAAAAATCTTTTTCGTTTGTTGTTTTAATATCATTATGCGAAACAAATCCTGATGCCGGAATATAAAGACCTTCGATGCAATTAAATAAAGTGGTTTTACCTGCTCCGTTATAACCGATAATACCGTAAATTATTCCCGGCATAAATTTTAAATTAACATTTTTAATTGCTGTATTTGAACCGAATGTTTTAGAAAGATTTTCACATATTATCATATTAAATACCACTCTCTGTATTCATTTTTTGCTTTTATAAATGAAATAAATATAGGAATTAATAATATCGGTAAAAAACCTATATGCAATGTACTAATCCATAAAGTTATTATAATAAATATTGTCTGTATAAATAATTTTATAATCATATGCGAAATTGTTAAAGAAATATTTATAGTTGTAAATAATATTATTAATAAACAATATAAATATTTTATTGTAAGCATTATATTAATGAAACTTCCGAAAATAATAAAGAGTAAAATTATCCAACCGAAAAAACCGCAAAGAATTAATAATGTTCTTTTATAATGGTATTTAAAACTATTAGGTGAAACAATGGATTGAAACTTCCAATTAATATTAGGTATTGAACCGATAATACTTGTAAATCCAACAGAAAATATCAAAGTTATTACTATAAAAATACTTTGATTATTTTTTAATTCATATATATTTTTTATATCTTTTGCAGTATCGATAAAATATAAAATAAAAAGAACGATACTTAATAAAAACGATATTAAAAAATCTGATGATAAATAATCACTTAACGTACTTTTTATTATTGGATTAATTTTCAATTTTTCTATTTTTATCTTTGAACTATTTTTATTTAAAAATAAATATTTAATATTCATTATAAAAAATGATAATAATATTGAAAGCAATGTTATTCCGATTAAGATAAATATATGAATAGTATTAAATATATAATTTTTATATTTATATATCCATTTACGAATGCAAAAATAAAAGCGGTAATGAATAATAAAACACAAATTAAATATGGTTTGGATAAATCAAATAATCTTTTTATAAATACTTTAATCCAAAAAAGAAATAAACCCATAAAATTAGGAGTCAGAAAATTTTCATTCATAACAATCCTTCCTTTTATTCTAATATAATTTTTAATATATTCTTTATCGCATAATGTATTCCGTCATTATTATTATCCAATGTTACATATTCAGCACTGTCTTTAATTTCCTTTTCGGCATTTCCCATCGCAACACTGTATTTATATGCAGATAACATTTCTATATCGTTAAAATCATCTCCAAAAACTGCGATTTCATCTTTTTTTAATTTTAATTTTTTTCTTATTTTTTCAATACCGGATAATTTATCAGCCGACTTTGCCGTAATTTGTATAACCTTGCCTTTATCAGTCAAACTAAATTGAGCTTTACCTGCACAATATTTTTTTAATAATGTAACGAGTTTCTCGTCTATTATTATTTTTGAATCTACTAAATTTTCATAAAAAATAAGTATTTTTACAGTATTTAAATTTTTAACTTGATTCAACGCAATTACCTGTTCGGAAATTAACCCCCAAGCATTTATATTTTTAAGAGGAAACCTAAAGGCATGAAGTTCATTTTCTGATTGCAATGCAATATTTAAATTATCGTATACATATGTATATTCAATGATCTTTTTAACAATATCATTTGGTATCGGAAAGCATTCCATTTTTTCATTTATTTTAATACAACCGCCGTTATAAAAAGAACCGCCGTCAAATAAATTTAAAACATCCTCAATCTGAGGCAAACTTTGATTTAAGAGCGGAAATCTTGCAGTAGCGACAAATAATTTTATTCCCTTTTCCTTGCATTTAATAAGCGACATTTTTGTTTTATCTGAAATTATTTTATTTGAAGTTAATAATGTACCGTCCAGATCAAAAAATAATGCTTTTATCATTTTCTATTTTTTCTTTTTTGATGCTTCTTCGCAAGCCATAATTTATTCCTTTTGTTTTCCGCTGAATCCATCTAAAACCATTTTAAATACACAAACACTATTTATTTGAGCATCAGAAAAATTATATGTAATATCTTTTTCTGTTTGATGCTTCATAATCATATTTAATCCAAATATTTTTTCTTCTATATCTTCCAATATAAATATTTTTCCGAATCCTATAATACTTTTAAAAGCATATCCGTAATTACAGGCATTTTCTTTTTCGATTAATTTATTATCACAATCAATTTCAAAACATGCGTTATTGTTATTTTTTATTATATCCAATTTTTTTCCTTCCAGTGCGCTATGAAAATATAATGTTAATAAATTGTTTTCATAGCTGTATCCGTAATTTAACGGAATAACGTATGGGATATTATTTTCTGATAATCCAATTCTGCATACCTTACATTTTTTTACAACATTTATTTTTTCATTAATATCAATAATTTCTTTATCTTTTCTTCTCATTGTATCCTCTAATAATATTATGCACAGAATTGACAGTTTTTTCTAATACTTCTTTATCCAATTATGTCCCTAATTGTTAAAATAATATAAAATATTGTAAAATATTATATTTTAACCAAATTTTAGATAAAAATGTGTTAAATTCATAAAACTTGTATAAAATTATTTAAAATAAAAAATGTTAAAAAATATTGAAAAAATTAAAACAAAATGGTATATTGGCATATATGCCTGATTTTGATGTGAATTCAGATTCTCTCTCTCTCTCTCTCTCTCTCTCTCTCTCTCTCTCTCTCTCTCTCTTCTTATA
>WQSW01000016.1 GCA_009787695.1 Treponema sp. | reverse complement strand
GTTCCGTTTTTTAATGACTGCAATAAAGCGCCCATTCGATTCGTGAACAATCCGCTTGCCACATCTTCTATCTTTTTTCCAAGACGATCTTCGTGAGGATGAGAAACAATTATACCGCCGCTTGAGTAAATCGCGGCATATCCGTCTCCAAATGGTTTTATTTTAAGTATCATATTTTGAATATCGGTTAGTTCAAGGTCTACTCCTGCTACTCCGACGGTTCTTCCGTCCTTTACAATCGGAACGGTGACGCTTGTAATCAGGACCTGCTTGCCGCCGATATTCTCATAATAAGGCTCAACAAGATATTCCCTGCCGCTTTTTAATGAGGTAGTATAATATTCAGCGGTGGTATAACCTTCAAGCACAGACAGTCCTATTCTCCCGTTATCATTAGTCCAGTAACTTGCGAATCTTCCTGTAGAGTCGCTGCCTTGAGTATTCCTGAAATCGGCGTCCCTGCCGTCAAGAGCATTTGGTTCATAGACCGCCCATGCCCCTACAAAATCCGGATTTTTCACCATCAGGCTTCTAAGCATAAAGTTGACTAGATCACGCCTATTCTCAGCAGTTGTAATATCGTCAATATAAATCATCAGATTTACTAAAGACCTCATTTCATCCAAAGGAACTTCCAGAAATGCTTTAACTTCTTTTGCCGTTACCTCTGTGATATTTCCGGCATTTTCACCTGCCAGTTCTGAAATTTGGCTTGAAGAAAACAATGTTGCAGCTATAGTCAAACCGCCGATACCGACTAAATTAACCAATGAAATGATTAATATAAGTTTTACTCCGATTTTCATAATAACCTCTTTAATATATTTTTTTCATCTTCATATAAACAAGATAAAACTAAAATTAAATAAAACCTTTTATAAAGTATACTCTATAAAAATATAAAATAGCGAATATTATCTGAAGTTTTTGATTTTAAAATAATATGTTCCGAGTTTAAAATAGTCTATTTTTTAAAAAGATATTCCTTATAAATTAATGATTCTTGCAGATGTTAAAACTTCATATCCGTCTTGAGTTATTAAAATGTCATTTTCAAGACGGCATCCGCCGAGTATGGGGTCATAGAGACCGGGCTCTATTGTAAAAATCATTCCGGGTTCAAGCACCCAGTCGTTGTCGCTTTTATTTCTGATGAGAGGGTATTCGTGTTCCTGAAGACCTAACCCATGACCCAAGCCGTGCGGCATTTCCTTTTTGTTTTTCTTAAAGAAAGTGTCTGCGGCTGCGGCTATGTCTCTTGCCTGCGTGCCATTATGCGACATCGGGACTGTAAGTTTGCTCGCTTTTTCCACAAGTGAGACAAGTTTTTCTTGCTTGGGGTTTAGCCCGCAGGTAAAGGTTAGGGTTACATCGGTACAATAGCCGTTGTATTTTAAGCCGAAGTCCAGAATCGAAAGCCCTTGCGTGCCGAAGGAAGCACAGGTTGATGAAGGGAAGGCGTGTATGGCGTAACTGCGTTCCGGTCCCGCCGCTAAGGTTTCAAAACTTGTCCCTTCGCAGCCTCTTTTGCGCGCTTCGATTTGGATAAACATGGCGGCATCAATTTCTGTTTTAATTTTTCCTGATTTTACATTTTTTTCCAAAAGATCGATTATTTCGTTTGTAAAACCTGCCGCCTTTTTTATGACTGCGATCTCTTCATCATCTTTAACGGCTCTCATTTTTGATATTTCTGATGCGGCGCTCTTTTCGCGGCAGATTATATCGTAGTCGGTTAACTCCCCTACAAATTTAAGGAAAGCAGGGTAGGGAGTGACGGACGGTATTTCAATTTTTGATCCCGGCGGGATACGCATTGTTTTTGCTGCGGCTGTTAATGCTTTTATAGGCGTGCGGTCAAAATCATTGTAAGAGACGATTGTTACAGGTGATTTACAAGCATAAATTTTTGCAAGGTTTATATCCCATGCTGCAAGCAGGGCTTTTCGATCAACCGAAAGAAAAAGCAGGGCGTCGTTAGGATGCCCTGTAAGCCAGCGGATATTTTGATCCCTCTTTGATTCGGAATCTTCGAGCATTACAAGGGCAATGCCTTCTTGCGCCATCCAATCCCAAACTTTTTCAAGACGTTTTATTAGAGCATGTGTTTCTGAAGAAACGCCGGAATATTTTTCCATATCCTCTTCCTGCGATATAAAGTTTTAAAATTCTAAAAAGATTTACAGATTACCTTTTTTCTTTTACTTTTTCTTTTTCTTTGGTAATTTTTGCTTCCAGTTTATCTATCATTTTGTCGATTGCTTTGGTTAATTCAAAATCTTCTTCGCTGACATGGATCGAAACTCCCCAGCGGAAATTAACCGTAGCTTCGGCATTAAAATCTTTTTCTTTTTTTATGGTGATTATCATATCGACAATCATGTTCTCGGCATTGCGGATCCTTTCGATTTTTTTATTCAGATACTCTTTTGCGTCGTCATGCAGTGTAAAATGCACCGCTTTAATATCCAAGTTCATTTAGAACCTCCTGAATTTTTTTCCCTTACCAAACTACGTTTGACTTTTCGGGTGTATGAAGAGCCCATATCTAGTTCTTTTCTATATTTTGCCACAGTTCTGCGTGCTAGCGCAATTCCTTTTTGATTTAAAAGAGCCGAAATCTCCTGATCCGATAAAAGACGGTTTTCGGCGGTTATAATCTCTTTTATTATCTCTTTTACGCTTTCTTTAGAAAACTGAGACCCAACCGATCCCGCACCGCTGATGGAATTTGTAAAAAAGTATCGAATTTCAAAGATACCCCATTCGGTCTGCATATATTTGCCGTGCGCCGTGCGGGAAACAGTCGTTTCGTGGATTTGAAGCTCCTTCGCTATATCCCCTAAGGTCAGCGGGGAGAGATATTTAGGACCTTTCATAAAAAATGAACGCTGAAACTCTAAAATTGCGTTTGCCACCCGAATCAATGTTTTATTGCGCTGACTTAAATGATTGATAAAAAGCCGCGCCTCTTTAATTTTTTCTCGTGCAAATTCTTTTGTGCTCTGATCATTGGAAACGCTCATCTTTTCAAAAAAAGAATTGGTTCCAAGAACAGGGAAAGTTTCATCATTCAGAATGATGGAAAACCCGTCCTTATCTTTTACTACGCGGACATCAGGAATAACAAAGCGCACTTCCGAAGAAGCCGATTCAAAAGCGCGTCCGGGAAAAGGGGAAAGCGTTTTTAAAAAGTTGCAGATAACGCGGGTTTCTTCTTCTTTTATGCCGATTATTTTTGCAAGGGAGGCATATTTTTCGCGCTCTACAAGATCAAGATGATCAAGCGCTTTCTCGGCATTATTTATTACAGCTTCAGGTATTTCCAAAGATGCTTCAATTTGAACCATAAGTGATTCACGGTAATCGCTTGTGCAGGTTCCTGCAGGATCAAGCTCGCGGACTAATTCCATCGCTTCTTGCAAGCGCGGCTGCGGGGTGTCAAACAAGGTTTCCGGTTTTTCTTTATGAAACCCGTCATCATCAAGATTTTGGATTAGCGTCTCTGCGATAAAACACAATTCATCATCAATAGGTTCTACTTGAATCTGCCTTAAAAGATGTTCTTGCAAAGTTTCCGGGCGTGCAAGCACACCTTCAATAAAACGTCTGTGTTCTTCGGCTAACTCGTTGCCGCGCTGACCCGGATCGGAAGTTGTCTCGAAATATTCATCTTCTTCTTTACGCAGAGTTTCCGCTTCGTCTAATGGGACAGTGCTGTTATCTTCAAGGATTTCCAGTGCAGGATTACTTTCCAGCTCCTGTTCAATGCGCTCCCGCAGATCCATAAGAGGTAATTCCATCAATTTTATGGATTGAAGCAGCTGAGGGTTCATCTTGAGGCGTTGATCTTGAACCAGCGATTGGCGCTGAACCTGTAAACCCTGTTTATGCATATTTATATTATAAGCCGAGAAATCCTATTTTAAAAGGTTTTAGGATGTCTAATCTTTTTCTTGAGTATTATTATTTTAAGCGGTAAAATAAACATACGTTAAGAAACGTATGTTTCTGACGAATCATGCGGATAAGGTGATATCCGAACACTATTAAAAAGGAGAGATTTATGGGAATTTTTGGAAAAAAACCGGCTGCGCCTGCAACACCTGCTAAGCCTGCCGCACCGTCAGCAGGTGCACAATCAGGGACTGCAGCGGCGGCGATGGCGGCAGGAAAAGCGGCAGCGGCGGCGGCAGCTGCAAAGGAAGCGGCAAAACCGAAGCCGGAGCCTGTCGATGTGAAAGCTATTATCGAAGCAAAAGTGAAGGCAAAAGGAATAAAGCTCAATTGGGATGTTTCAATTGTCGATTTGCTTAAGGCGCTCGATCTTGACAGCAGCCCTGATGCACGCAAGGCACTCGCCGCTAAACTCAACTATACAGGTACAGACCCCGATGGTTCTGCCGAAAAAAACATTTGGCTTCATAAAGCGGTAATGACGGCTCTGGAAAACAACGGCGGCAATGTGCCGGCGTGGTTTAAGTAACAAAGGATGCAAGCTCTGTTTGTGTAAATTCTGTTTATGCAAACAGAGTTTGTGCAAACTTTGTTTGTGAAAAATTATTACCGCCTTTATTCGGCATTTGCCTTTTCGATATTTCCTACTTCCCTGTCAATCCAAATCCCAATGGGTATAGAACATCTCCATTAATTGTTTTACGCCAAGTGTACGGAGTGCGTCCTGTGAAATTGCGGTTGCCGAAAAGTACATCTGCGATACCTCCGCCTTCAGTTCCGGGAAGCCAGGCTGCAATAAAAGCGTCCCAGTTTTTATATTCGTCGCCGATAGTCATCGGTCTTCCGGATAACATAATTACAATTACAGGACAGCCGTAACTGTAAGCGTCCTTTAGCATATCAGCATCAGCGTGTCTGATATTAATATCATTTGATCGATCCCCTTGTGTTTCCGCATAAGGATTTTCTCCGATTACCGCAATCACTGCGTCAAAATTTCCCCGCGCTTTTCCTTGAGCGTTATACGAAACATTCGCTCTGCCGTTTACAGCTTCTCTAATACCTTCAAGAATTGTTGTTCCCTTTGTAATAGGGCCGAGATTTCCCTGCCATGTGATTGTCCAGCCTCCGCATTGCATTCCGATGTTATCCGCTCCCTGACCTGTGACAAGAATATTTTTGTAAGATGATAAATTAGCGACAACATTATTTTCATTGCGAAGCAAAACAAGCGAATCAGAGACTATTGATCGCGCTGTCTGCCTGTTTTTATTTGAACCGATAGTATCAGTTTGCTCAGTTAAAGCATTGTGCGTTTCTGAAGAACCGTGCAAATTTCTTAATGAACGCATATTTAAAATTCCTGCGCTTTGTTTAAACCGCAGTATACGAATTACCGCATCATCAATGCGTGACATAGGAACTGTTCCTTCTTCGACAAGTTGATGTAAGTTTCTTATAAAGCCTGTCCATTTTTCACGACCGTTAGTTGCCATTACCATGTCTATGCCGGCATTTATAGCGTTTGCAATCTGCGCTTTATAAGTTCTTCCGGATAATTGCTCGATAGCAGCCCAGTCAGAAAGTATCATTCCTTGAAAACCCAATTCTCCTTTTAAAATATCTGTTAAGAGTTCTTTATGTTCATGCATTTTTATATTATTTACACTGGAGAATGATGCCATTAAAGACATTGCCCCCGCATCAATTGCAGCGCGGTAAGGAATCAGCAATCTTTCAATATTATTGCGGTCTAGTACCGCATTGCCCTGATTGCGCCCGTTTACAGTTTGCCCTTCGCCGATATAATGTTTGATGCAAGCTGCAACCCCGCCTTCTTGTAAACCTTTTACAGTACTTGTACCCAGAGCGGTTACAATATTTACATCTTCGCTGTAACATTCATAAGTGCGCCCCCATCTTACATCTTCTGCAATACCGAGTACCGGCGCGAATGTCCAGAAAATTCCCGTTGCTTTCATTTCCTGCGCGGTAATTTGAGCGGCATTGTATGCAGCCTGCACGCCTTTTTCCATATCACCTGCCGCGATTGCACCTAACGCGATATTATGAGGGGTAATTACTGCATTTAAAACATTGTTGTGCCCGTGAACAGCGTCAATTCCGTAAATCACCGGTATTCCGGCTCTGGTATTTAAAGATTCTTCTGTAAAATCGCCGATCATTTTTGTCCAGCCGTTCTGAGTGTTATTTGAAGGTACAGAACCTCCTCCGCTTAAAATCGAGCCAAGCGCGTATTTTGAAATATCGCTTATGTAAATATCAGAGCGTTCAGCCTGTGTCATCTGCCCGATTTTTTCTGAGAGCGTCATTTGCGCGACAACTTCTTCAAGCGGAGTTTGCGAATCCCAGATTATTCTTTCGCTACCGGTTATACTTTTCCCGCTGCGGCAGGAAATAATTAAGAGTAAGGTTATTAATAGAGGTATAATAATTTTTTTCATGGATAATACTCCTTTTAGGTTTTTATTATTTACATTTTATACTACAACTTATAAACATTATAGATTTTAAAAATGATATTTTTTCACTTTTTTTCATTTTCAGTCAAGCACTATGCATCTGCAGCCCATATATAGCTGGAGGTATTTATGATTGAAAATGATGATGAAACAAATGCTAATCAAGACCCGTTAAGCGAGGCTGTGAAAAGCCTTTTCGGGTTAACGTATCTTTTCCCCTATCAAAGATTGGTTATGACAAACATTTTGGAAGCGGCTCATGCAGCAGGGATACCAATCAAGTGGACTGTGAATGTAAATCAATTTGATAATCAAAGTGAAACATTAACAGAGGAAGATGAACAATCTGACAGGGGGATGTCCGGCAGGCAGATTGTAATTCTCCCGACAGGAGCGGGTAAATCTCTTTGCTTTCAATTGCCTGCAATGCTGATAGACGGGATCACTTTGGTTATCTATCCGATTCTTTCGTTGATGGCAGATCAGCAAAGACGGCTGCATGAAAGAGGTTTTTCGCCTGTAACAATTCGCGGAGGGCAAACCAAAGAAGAGCGCGAAGAAATTTGGCGGAAACTTGAAAGCGGGGAGAGTAAATTTATAATCGCAAATCCTGAAGTTTTACTGACGCCTCAGGTTAAAGAAAGATTAACAAAAATAAAAATTACTCATGCTGTAATTGATGAAGCGCACTGTGTCAGCGAATGGGGCGAAAGTTTTCGTCCAAGTTATTTGGAAATCGGCTCTATTATCGATTCGCTAAACCCGCCTCTTGTTACGGCTTTTACTGCAACTGCAAGTACTCCTGTTTTGGAAAAAATTAAAAAATATATTTTCGGCGATACAGAAGCGAACCTCATCGTTGGAAATCCTGACAGACCAAATATTAGTTATTCTGCAATGGGATGCATTAACCGCAACCTTGCAGTGCGCGATCTTTTAATTGCAAATAAAAGACCTGCAATTGTTTTCTGCTCTTCGCGTCCGGGAACAGAAAAACTCGCCCGCTATTTAAGAAACGAACTTGCGGAAATGGGTTTTGCATGGAGCGGCGAAATCCGTTTTTATCATGCAGGTTTAAGCAGGGAAGAAAAAGCTGCGGCAGAAAAATGGCTTTTAAAAAACACAGAAGCTGTCCTTTGCTCCACCTGCGCTTTCGGAATGGGAGTTGATAAAGCTGATGTGCGCACCGTCATACACAGAGACTGCGCTCCTTCGGTGGAAGCGTATCTGCAAGAGTCAGGGCGTGCAGGGCGGGACGGCGAACAATCAAAAGCGATTCTTTTATGGGGGCCTGAAGATGAGAATGCGATGTTACGCGCTAAAACCGATGCGGATAAAAAAAGGCTTTCTGCTTTGTTAAACTATGCAAAAGATACGGAGAATTGCCGCAGACATTCATTGCTTGCCTTATTGGATTTTGATTCAGGCGGAGAAGTACCGGAAAAACTTTGTTGTGATATCTGCGTTTCTAAAGAATCGTACCTTTCTGACGATGCGATCGGCAAGTTACGCGAAGAAGTTTCATTATTGGAATTTTTTCGCAAAAACAAAAGACGTTTTACACAAGAAAAAGCCGCGTCTGTTTTGGCGAAGAGCGAAACAATCCGCTGGTCGCAGGATGAGGCTTCGATAGCGATTAGTTTTTTAATCAAGATAGGAAAATTAAAAAGAATTAAATTTTTTCTATGGAAAAATAAAATTACATTGGCGTGATAATTTCAATTTGTTGTAAAATTATGCTTCTTCCAGTCCAAGATCGTCATCATCTTCTGTTGTAATTATTTCTGTAGATTCTGCTTTTTTATTTTCTTTAGTTTTTTTCTTTGGAGTCATTTTTTGGATTTTAAATGAATTTCGACGGCCTCTTGTTATGGAAAAGATAAGATTTAAGAAAAGTATTACCGCAACGGTTACGGCTATAACCTGCCATGATGTGACAACTTGTTTTATCAATTCAAATAAAGCAGAAGACTGCATTTTTTTATTATCGGCAAAAAAGTCCTTGCAGACAAGATATTGATAAGGTGACTGTCACCTTTTTGTAAAATCCTATACAATGGTGCATTATGAACAAAGCGTTAGAAACATTAAAAACAAGAGGTTTTTTGCAGCAATGCACCAGTGCCGACGGCTTATCCAAATTGATGGATGAAGGGCCGATTACTTTTTACGAAGGTACAGATCCGACAGGGGGAAGCCTTCATATCGGTCACATGGTTCCATATTTTGCGTTCCGCCATCTTCGTCAGGCGGGGCATAAGGGAATTGCCCTTCTCGGCGGAGGGACTGCGAGAATCGGCGATCCTTCAGGGAAAAGCGAAATGCGCAGAATGCTTGATTACGGACAGTTAGATAAAAACACCGATGCAATCCGCACCCAGCTTGACCGCTTTGTCGGTTTTGACGGAAAGGATGCTTTTTCTGTCAACAATAAGGATTGGCTTGCTAACCTTAACTATATCGATTTTTTACGCGAAATCGGCAGCCACTTTTCCGTCAACCGGATGCTGAGTTTTGAAGCATATAAAATGCGCATGGAAACAGGCTTGTCTTTTATCGAGTTTAATTACCAGCTTTTACAAAGTTATGACTTTCTTGAATTATACCGCCGTCACGGCTGCCGCCTGCAAATCGGCGGGGATGATCAATGGGGGAATATAGTCGCAGGTGTGGAATTAATCCGCCGCATAGAAGGTGCTGAAGTATTTGGTTTAACGTTCCCCCTTGTTACAACCGCAGACGGTAAAAAAATGGGAAAGACAGAAAAAGGCGCGCTCTTTCTTGATCCGAACATCGTCTCCCCTTACGACTTCTTCCAATACTGGCGCAATGTGCAAGATCAGGATATTCTGCGCTTCTTATTAATGTTCACATTCCTTTCGGAAGATGAGTGCCATGCGTTATGCGCAACAGGCAAAAACCCCAATGAAGCGAAAGAACGTCTTGCATGGGAAATAACCTCTATTATTCACGGCAAAGAAGAAGCGGACAAAGCGCTCTCCGGCGCAAAAGCGGCTTTCGGCAGCGGCGGCGGCGACAAACAAGCGATGCCAAGAAAGGAAATATCACGCTCGCTTTTTGAATCAGGTTATAACATAGTAGACCTTTTCTTTGATGCGGGGCTTGCCGCAAATAAAAGCGAATCACGCCGCCTTGTCGAGCAGGGAGGGGCATTTGTCTCGGATAGCGGCGGCGAACTTAGCGCAATCGGCGATATTAAAATTACAGTGGGCAAAGAAAAACTGAACGCCGAAGGGGAATTAATTCTTAGAGCAGGGAAGAAAAGGTATATGCTTGTTATTGCTAAATGATGGAAATAGATATAGATCATCGTATAGAATTAATAACTGTTATTCAAACTCTTTGTAATTATTGGGATAATTTGGCTCAAAAATATTCCGGTAAGAAATTATTTTTTTGTGAATATAAAGAAAATATAATAAAATATTTTGAAGCATTTAAACAAAATGAAATACCGGATTTATGCAATAAATTATTTAATGATGAAACGGATATCAGCGCATTTTTAACGCTTGTTTTAAATTTCTCAAATCCTCCGCAAATGAGTAAAATATTTGATCATTATGAAAATAAGTATGAATATTTTATAGACTCATTAAGAAAATTTTATAAGGAAACAAAGTTTGATCGTTTCCTTGAAAATAATCAATATATATATGATAAAATTTTAAATGATTTTTCAAACAAAGAAGAATTAAACAAAGAAATAAAAATTATATTTGAATATTTAGATATAGAAAATATTAATTATAAGATAATTATCTCACCTTTAGTTTTTGGAAATTTCGGAATAAATACTGATACAAAAAATTACATAATAAAAAGCCCGTTTGATTATAAGGATGATAAATATATATTCGGTCCAAAAGAATCAATAAGAAATAATATTTGGCATGAGATAGGTCATACTGCTATAAATGATTTAACAAAAAAATATTTTGATATAACTAAGTATAAACAAATAGAAATTTCTGAAATATTTATTAATAAATTTTACAACAATGCAGAAACAATAATAAATGAATATATAGTAAGAGCGATAGCGAATTTGCTGGAAAAAGAAAATAATTGTGCAAGGGCATTATTGGATTATGAAATAAAATCCGGGTTTAGAGAAATAGAGAAAGTAAAAAAATTTATTTTTGAGAATTGTTCTGTGAATAATAAATTTATAAAAGATGATAGTTATGCGAAGTTGGTTAATTTTGTTGTTGGTGTGATAGGTTAAAAAGTAATTAATGAAATTATAAAGACGCTATTCTATCGTTATTATAATAAAAATTGAACCTATACATAAAGCTGAAAATTCCATGCTTCCGACAAAATAATGATTATACAGCCAATTATTTTGAAACGCTATTCCTTGAATTATTCCGACAATAATCAGCGGAATTAACCAATTTTTTTTCTGTCTGATAAGTATATCAATAATTATTCCGATATAAATAACGATTGATGCAAAATAATTATGTAAAATAATAAACTCGGTAAAATAAGAGCTAAAAGCCGCTAAGGCAGAAAATCCTATTCCCACAAACCATTTATGATAAAGAAGCCAGCAGCCAATTATCAATAAAATGAAAGTATATAAATATACTCTGTTTATATCCATTCCCATTATTGAAGAAAAAGTTTTTTTGCCATGTAATAATGCATCTATGAATCCTGTAAAAATAAATCCAAACAATAAAATACTTGTTATTATTTTTTTTAAATTAAATTTTAAAATCATTTTTTCTCCGGTTTTTATTATTTAATATTATCAATTTATATTGATTTAGTCTAAATTAATTAGCAGATATTTTAATATGTATTAAATTGCCTTTATATACGTATAGTTAAATATTAATAAATCTTCGTTTTTTCAAAATTTTCTCGTTTTCGGTCAAGCGCTGTGCATCTGTAACCCATATATAGCTGACACTTTTTTTTAATCAATTAATTTTAAAAGTGTCAGGGAGTGATCTGTTTTTATCAGATAAAATGTGTTTTCACTTTTTTGAACTGACAAAAATCCCTGATGACATAAACGCCGATAATATGTTATTATTGTGGCTAGCGCTATTTAAAGCTGATACAGAAGAAGAACTGACAAAAATAAAATCATTGGAGGTTAAAGTTATGGATCAGGCAATTAACGCATATTACAATATTACAGCTGAATCGGAACTCCGTGAAAGAGAACGTTTATGGGAAAAAGCCCGCCATGACGAGGCTCAAGCTTTAAGTAATGCAGAGGAAAATGGAAGAAAAGCGGAACGTGAAATTCTGCAAAGTGTAATTAATAATAAAGATGCAGAGATTGCTCAATTAAAAGCACAGCTAGAAGCAATGAATAGTGGGCTGAATAAATAAAAGAAGCCAGCAGCCTATTATCAACTTATTATCAATAAACCCCCCCCAATAATCCCCCAAAATTCCCCATGATCTTATGATATGAATATCACTCATCTGCGTTTATTGTTTAGTAATGAGTTTGCTTCTTACAAGAAAATCTACACAGCTTTTGAACACGCAAACTTGGACGCACACACAAAATTCAATCGCTGTACGCAATGCGGCAGATGGGTTTGCGATGAATGTTTTAAATGGAGCACGGTGTTTGCAAGGAGTGTTCTTGAATAAATTATTCAGCACGATGGGTAAAAATATGCCGTTGGACATTAAACGAGAAGGGAGATTTAGGAAAGCGTTGCTTTCCTTTCGATTAAACTGCGCGTCATAGAACCAAAGGTTCAACGCCGCGTTAAAATGAGGTTATGTATGAAAAAGAATTTTAAGTTAGCGGGAATTATTGTTATTTTAACAATGATTGGACTTGGCTTGTTTGCTTGCGGCGATTCTGATAATGGCGGTAATCCCGGAGGAAATGGCTCGCCGCCTGCAGAGCCCGAAGCAATGTCTGGTAAAACTGCAATGCAATTTTTTACTGACAATAGCATTAAGGCAGGCTGGAATTTGGGCAATACTCTGGATGCGGTTACAAATACCGGAAGTTCTTCGGCTAAAGCTGAAGAAACCGCGTGGGGTAATCCAAAAGCAACGCAACAGTTGTTTAATGGCGTTGTGCAATCGGGCTTTAATATCGTAAGAATCCCATGCACATGGATAGGGCATATCGGTTCCGCTCCTAATTATAAAATAAGTGAGAGCAGATTAAAACGTGTTGCCGAGATTATTGGTTATGCAAAAACTGCCGGCGTAAAAGCTGTTATTATCAATATACATCATGACGGCAATAATACATTAGGGAATAACTCTGTTTGGGGATTTGTTGATCTTCCCGCAGCCGTTAATAACGCGGCAAAAAAGACTGAAATACAAAATCAAATCAGCAAGATGTGGACACAAATAGCCGAATATTTTAAAAATTACGGCGATTATTTAATTTTTGAAACATTGAACGAAGTGCATAACGGCAATTGGGGACATGGTGCTCCGGCAAAAGAACAGGATATACTTTTTGACTGGAACCAAGCGGCCTTATCTGCAATTCGCGCGACAGGCGGCAATAACGCAACGCGTTTTATCGCTGTTCCGGGATTAGGCAGCACAGAACCGGATATAGTTGCCGCGGCTCACGCGCGCGGGAAACTTCTGCCGAATGACGGCGCCAACGGTACAAACAAATTGATTGTTTCCGTTCATTATTACGCTCCTGCTCAATATACAGTAGCCGGCGTAACAGATCAGGCGTTTCAATTAATTCATACATGGGGCAGCTCTTCAGATGTTAATCATTTAAACAGCGAAACAGCATCGATGTATTCAACATTTATAAGTAATAATATTCCCGTTTATTTCGGCGAATGGGGAGCGCCTACAAATGTTCGAAGCAGTATGTCCGCAACTATAAAAGATACGCATCTTAATTACATTAAATCTGTAGCGGGAGCGGCAAGGTCAAACGGAATTATTCCGATTTATTGGGATGACGGCGGAAACTTTAAAGTGCTTGAACGCTCAAACGGCAAACCAAAATCAGGACTTTGGGCGGATACTTTATCTGCAATGATGACAGGAATAAACAACGCGACGCCTCCTGTAATCGGCGGAGGTGAAAATCCAACACCGGATACAATAACAGGAAATCTGGGAACTTATTCTTTCGGTTTACAGGAAGACGGAATAACACCCAACTATACGCAGGCAAAATGGGAATTATCTTCAGATAATGTAACAACGGCAAAAACAGAAGGAGCAAAACTTGTGCTTGTGTTAGAATCCGCTCCAACTTCAAGTTTACAATTTGTTTGGCAGGGACCAGATAATAGTATATGGTGGCAGCAGACTGATATTCTAGGCGAGACTGGCGATGTTTTGAACGCAAGCGATGCTTCATGGGACGAAGGTTCAAATACACTTACGATAAATATGTCTGCGGCAGACGATTACAGCAACTTTACAGATCAGAACTCCTTGAACCTTATTGTTGCTTACTACAGCGGCAGTAATGTAAACGCTCTTGGCATTATAAGCGCAAACATTGTTGCTGAATAAATAAAATAATCGCACTCGTTTTTTTACGCCGGGTATATTGCGTTGCAGTGTACCCGGCTTTTTTTAAATTAATCCGATTGACACACAAAAATATTTTTTATAAAATTAAATATCAAATTTCAAGGAGTTTTTATGGTCAGTGCAGGTTTTATTAACGATGTTACTTTTGGTCAATTATCAGCAAAAACAACAAAAGCGGTATTGGGGCAATGTTTGTTTCTTACTCTTGCTTTGGTTCTTCCGACTTTAACACATAGATTAGGTTTTAGTTATCTTATCGCGCAGCCGATGCATTGGATGATTTTACTCGCCGGTTTAACATACGGCGCATTATCAGGAATGATTATCGGCGCTTTAATCCCTGTTGTCTCATTTTTAATATCCGGTATGCCCGTTCCTATGATGTTACCTTTAATGATACCGGAATTGGCAATTTACGGTTTATTAACCGGTTTGTTAAAAAACAAAATCACAGCATTCGGTTCATTGGCAGTAGCTTTAATTGCAGGAAGAATTGTATTTTTAATTCTATTCGCAATTTCAGGGCGCTTAAATGTTCCGGTTTTAGAATATGCGCAAATAACCTGGCTTCCCGGTTTAGGCGCGGTTCTTTTACAAATTGCCTTATTGCCGTTCTTAGCAGGTCTTTATATTAAGTTTGTTAAAGATTAAGTCAATTTTTATTTTTTGATATAGAGGTAATATTTATATTTAACAGAATTTAATATCAAGTGTTATGGTATAAATTATAATATTTTTACCGCTTCTTTTATTGAATCCAAATGTTCTTGAATCTGCGGTAGATGCTGACATATAATTTCTATTGTTTTTTTATTATTTTGAACTGCTCCGTTAGCTAGATATTCAACTGATGTATTAAGTGAAACCGCAATACGTATTGCTTCATTAACTCTTGGATATATACTTTTTGATATCCATCCTTGAAATGTATTAAAACTTATACCTGAATTCTTCGCCACCCATTCGTGGGTGGTATTTTGCGTTTTTATTTCTTTTTTGACGTTTTCCCAGAAAACAGAGGCATCGTCATTCATATTTTTTATTTTAGATGAAAAAGTAGAAAAATATATCTAAATAGACATTAAACCGCTTGACAAATATGTCCAAATAGATACAAAATAAATTAAATATGTCTAAATAGACGTATTTAAATTTTATCAATTTAGGAGAAAAAAAATGGTAAACAAAAGTATCAAGAAGGCAGGAATGTTATTATTTTTTGTCGTTTTATGCAGTATTTTAACGTCATGTTGGTCGACAGGAAATGCCCGTGATGTTGTTCCTGTAGCAGCATTAATGCTGCAACGGGTTAGATCGACAATTATGTCTGATTTAACTATGAAAATATTTGTAGATAATACTCCATATGAACTTGAAAACAGTATGTCTACTAGTATAATTGTTAATAACGGTGAACATATGGTTTATGCTGTTTTGGGTGATATTGAAAGTAAATCTGTTCGATTTACTGCAAAATCTCATACAGTTGTTGTTAATGTTTCACCAAAAACTTCAATACTTGGTAAAACAGAATTAAATATTGAAGTTATTGAAGCAAAATAAATAAAAGACTTATCACATATATAAAATGGTAAGTCAGAGGTTCTTTTACGCTGCATAATCAGTAACAGAAAACGATAAAATTTTTATTAACCTAGAAATGTATGTTATTTAAACTCAAGTTTTAAATATGCATACATTTCTAGAGTGCCAATCTATTGACCCATTGCATGTTCTTTCCGGTAAAAAATCCTGCCGACACATCAAATTAAAAAAAGTTGCAAAATTCTTGAATTTAATTTTGACAAAATACTCAAAAGTGTATATAATGAGCTTATTATAATCTGTGAGGTTAGCAAAATGTTAAAAATTGAAGAATATGTCTCCCCGCGCCCTGATCACCCATATACAAATTTTGCCCATTTGGTTGATTTTATTGCCAATAAGTATACAGATAAGGACTTTATTTTGTACCGATCCGGCAAACAGAGGGAATTTACCCGTTGGAGTTTTACCCGTTTTTATGAGGAATGTAAAAGGGTTGCACGCGGTTTGCTTGCCGCAGGTTTGGTTAAAGGCGACCGTGTCGCGCTTTGGGCGGAAAACCGTCCCGAATGGATGTCTGTTTGGATGGGGACAGTAATTGCAGGCATCTATATCGTCCCTATCGATTTTCTTACAACGGAAACTGAATGTCTCAATATTATTAAAATTACAAAAGCAAAGGCGTTTTTTTATTCGGGAAAGAAAAAATCTTTTGCAGGCAGTCTTGCATCTAACGGTGTTTCTTTATCAGTGTCTGTCTGCATAAGTAACGAGCACGAAGATAATCATGATGAAACCGAATATGATAAGTTCGGCAGAAATGCAGGCAGCCAAGTTTTGCCGCCTATAGACAGCATCGATCCTAATCATCCTTGTTCAATTGTGTTTACATCAGGTACTACAGGCTTTGCAAAAGGCGTTACCCTTTCGCATAAAAATATTATTGCAAATGCAAGCGGCGCAATCAGAATGTTGGATCCTACTCCTGATGATATTTTTATGGATGTTTTGCCTCTGCATCATACATATCCGACAACTTGTTCTTTTATCGCGCCTTTGTCGTGCGGGCTTTCAACAGTTATTGCAGAAAAAATTGTCGGCAAGGTTGTGGTTGACGATATTTGCGACGGGAAAGTAACGTTCCTTATCGCTGTCCCCCTCCTCTACGATAAAGTAATGGCGGCGATTGATGCCAAGTATCAGAAACTTTCTCCGATTTTACGAGGTCCTTTAAATATTTTACGTACTATTGCTCTTAAAGAGGCGAAAAAGGGAAACCCTGAATTCGGACGGAAAGCGCTTCGTATTATCAGAAAAAAAGCAAATCTTCAGTCAATCAATATTATGGTTGCAGGCGGCGGCGCGTTAAGCATAAAGACTGCGGACTTCTTTGATTCTTTAGGTTTCAATATTGTTCACGGTTACGGCATGAGCGAAAACTCTCCTCTTATAACTGTTAATACTCCTCATCATAAAAGAAATGAATCGGTCGGGCTTCCAATCAGTTATACAGATTTAAAAATTATAAATCCCGGACCTGACGGCATCGGTGAGATCGCATGTAAGTCGCCTTCTATAATGCTCGGTTATTATGAAAACGAAGAAGCGACAAAAGAAGTAATAACAGAAGACGGCTGGCTTTTAACCGGCGATTTAGGTTATCAGGATAGTGACGGTTATCTTCACATTAAAGGCAGGCAAAAAAATCTTATCGTCGGCTCAGGCGGAAAAAATATTTATCCTGAAGAAGTTGAAGCAAATTTTGCAGGTTCCCGTTCCATCTTAGAGATACTTGTTGTCGGGCGCAATACAAAAGGCGGAGAAATTATTTTCGGTGTGATGGTTCCCAATTATGAATTTATTAAACTCGATCATCCCGGAAAGGAAAATGATGATGCGTTTATTTTCGACCTTATCAAAAAGGAAGTAGAAGAAGTGAACAGATCGCAGCCGGTTTATAAAAAGATCGGCGATTTCTGCATCCGCAAAGAAGCTTTTGAAAAGAACGCCCAGCAAAAAATAAGGCGTTTCATGTATAAGAGTTACGAGAATCCGTAAAGATTTTTCTCGTTATAACAAGAAAAATTTTATTTCAATTCGTCCCTGTTGGTAATTACTTTGCTTATTAAACCGTAGCTTACAGCTTCTGAAGCGTTCATCCAGTAGTCGCGGTCTGTGTCTTTTTCTACTTGCGCGGCAGGTGTGCCTGTTTCCTGTGCAATTAATTTATTTATCTTGTCGCGGAGTTTTTCCAATTCTTTGGCGTGAATTTCGATGTCTGTTGCTACGCCGCGAATTCCTGATAGCGGCTGGTGAATTAAATAGTGGCTGTTCGGTAAACCCAGCCGGAATTCCTTTGGGGAAGCGAGTAAGATAAGAGCGGCGGCGCTTGCAACAAGACCCATTCCTATCATCCAGACTTTTGGTTTTATAAAGCGGATCATATCAAAAATCGCGTAACCAGCATCTGCATCTCCGCCGGGGGAGTCTATAAAAATACGGATGGGCTCTGCGCTCATGTCTTCTAAAAGTAATAATTGACGTATGGTTTTTTCCGCCAATTCTTTGTTTATTTCACCGGATATTAATATAGTCCTGGTTTTTAACATCCGTCCCGCCATCGCAACTTCAGTTGCGTAGGGGTCTATATTTGATGAATTGTTTTTTTCTTTTTCATCATCATCTTCGTCTTCAAAATAAAAAGGATTCATTAATTGCCTCCGATTATTATATTACAATTTTTTAACATTGATGACAACTATCCTGTTTTACAGTAATTATTAATATTTTACTAGGATTTGGAATGCAAATACGTTAATATAAAAATATGAGTACTCAGGCGGTAATCCATATTGATCGTTTTTTACGCAATTTTCATGCTGTAAAAAACCGTGTAGGGCAGTGCCGTATTTGCGTGCCGGTAAAAGCCGACGCTTACGGGCACGGAGCGCTTCAGATCGCGAAAACAAGTTTAGAAGCGGGAGCATTTTGCCTCGGTGTTGCTTCTGTTTCAGAAGGGGCAGAGCTTCGTCAATACGGAATTACAGCTCCCATATTGATTTTTTCTCAGCCTCATCCTGAAGAAATACCCAAAATTGTAAAATCGGCGCTTATCCCTTTTATCTCTGATGGAAAATTTGCCGCTTCTTTAAATGAATATGCCGAATCAAAAAAAATCCAATTGCCTGTTCACTTAAAAATCGACACAGGTATGAAAAGGATAGGCTGTTCCGCAGATGAGTCGCTTTCCATTGCGCGTTTTATCTCCTCCTGTTCAGGGCTTGAACTTGCAGGAGTTGCAACGCATTTCGCCGTTTCAGATTCAACCGAAGAGGGTGATATCGCTTTTACTCAGGAGCAATTAGAGAGTTTTAAAACTGCTGTCGAAAAAATAAAAGCAGACGGTATCGATCCGGGAATTGTTCATGCGGCTAATTCCGGGGCTGTTATCCTGCACCCTGATACATGGTTCGACATGGTAAGACCGGGCATTTTTCTTTACGGTTATAAAACCGCAGAAGAAAACGATGCCCCCGATTCTCATAAGCAAATTCTGGCAGGTCTTGAACCTATTCATGCCGAACCTGTAATGGAAATAAAAACGGTTGTGTCTCTTATTAAAAAAGTAAAACAAGGCGAAACTGTTTCTTACGGCAGGACATGGACTGCGCCGCAAGACACTAATATCGGTGTTTTATCAATCGGTTATGCTGACGGGCTTCCGCGTCTTATCAGTAATAATTGGCAGGTTGTAATAAGCGGCAAGACTTATCCATTGGTCGGGCGGATAACTATGGATCAATGTTTTGCCGATTTAGGTCCTCAGACAAATATCCGCCAGTGGTCAGATGTTCAGGTTATTAGCGATGCATTTAAATTAGCCTCAGCAATAGATACGATTCCGTATGAAATTACTTGCAATATAAGCAAAAGGGTTCAAAGAATATATAAAGCATACGGTGTTTTCCTGACAAATTCGCATTTTGACTGTCTGTAAGCCTTAAATTCATTGTTTTTCTATATATATAATGATATATTAATGATGGATATGTCTTATAAAAAGATTATTAACATATCATTTATACTCATTTTATTGGTTTTTCTTGCAAGCTGCGGACCAATGGAGTCCCTTTTCCCTTCTATCGGAAATTATAAAATTAATGTTCAAATAAACGATATTTCATTAGATTATTGTTCCTTTGCCAGATCAATCGATACTATACGTCCGTATTTTGAAGAAACGATTTCTAACGATCCTGATGTTACAGGGCTTATCGCCTTTTTAAGAGATTCTAGCGGTATGACTGTCGGATGGAAGGTTATTTATGAACTTGTTTTAGATGATTCTGAGGATACTGAAGATACCGGGAATGAAAGCGAAACAGATGATGAAAAAGAAGTTGATGTCAGCGAAGAAGAAAACGAAGAGCTTAAGCAAACAAAATCCGGCGAAACTGATGAAGGGCAAACAATGCCGGAACAGGAGCCAGCCCAAATAGAAAAACTTCCTGAAATTAAAATTGATCAGTATAACAACGGCGATGAATTATTCATTTATGTTAAAAATCTGAACGATTTACCTGTTTTTCCAATGCCGAATGATTTACCTATGGGCAGGTATACACTTGTTTTTCATGTTATGGGCGGACATGATGTTTTACAAAAGATAGAGAAAAATATTTTTTATTTAAGCAGAACAGATTTTTCATACGAAGGTATAAATGTACATTTGCCGGGTATTGCAGAAAAAGCACAGCAATTTATTCCAAAAGCAACCCTTGTTATGCTTGAAGCAAATGTTAAGTTTGATAATAAACTTGATCCTTATATCATATGGTATAACGGCAAAGTAAAAATACATGAAGGCTCTTTTTCTGATGGTGCAGGTTCTTTATTCTGGAAAACTCCGGATGAAAGCGGTTTCTTTTCTTTGCGGGCGGTTGTATATCCAATAGAAAATTATAATGATTTATCGGGATATCAAAAAGAAATTTCTTTGCTTGTTTCATCAAAAACGATTGATATCCATCTTATTACAAACGAAGTACAACAGGAAATGGCGGAGCAAGATCAAGATTTATATTGGTATATTTTTGAAGGAAACTTAAATGACTCTAAACTTATTGAAAATCGGACTTTAACACATTCAGGAAATTCTCCTAAATGGAAAGCGTCTAACGGCACTTACGGTGCAGCGTCAGGTTTTAATAATTATATAAATATGCCTAAAACTTCTTTTTCTAATACAGAGCAAGAAAATTTACATATCTTATTCAGATTTAAACCTAAAAATGACGGAGGGATTTTCTCTGTAAAGCTTGGAAAAAGAAACGATGTTTATATGCATCTATATCTTGAAGGTTCAAATTTGTATTTAACATTAACCTCTCCTAACAATACAGTTACTCAAGTTTATCCGTTATTAAGGCAAAATACTTCCGAGTATTTACCTGATAATGTTTTAGAAGAGACTGAATTTTTTTCGGACGATATTTTAGAGCAAGAACTTGATCCTGAAGTTTACAGCGAGCTTCAAAGAGTCGATATTTCCAATACTGAAAAATTACGTGCATGGATAGAAGAAGATACTTTTTTTACTGTAAATATACTTCTTTCATTCCGTTCCGGTTTTATATCGGCAAAAATGAATGTTTTAGGAATGCATGGAATTCCAGAAAACTATATTGACAGCAAATTAGCGGCTAACGCAATTACTCTTGAAGAAAAAATTGAAAATGAATTTCAAATAATATTGGGTTCTTTGCGTGAGAATATCAAACCAAAATTAATTGACGAAGTTTCTGATTTGTTATCTGTAATTAGAAATGATTTTACAGCTCTTTGGGATGAATTTGTTTTTTATTTTGATAAAACTCATAATGATTTTTCTAAAATACTGCCAAAACTGCAAAGTAATCCAAAAGAAACTCAGTCAAACGGAGAAACAACAGCAATAATTAAAGAGAATCCTCAAAGAACAAGGATTCCGATATTATTTTCCGAAACTTAAAATTGTTTATTTGATATGAAAAAAAAAATATTTGCTGCACAATTTGAATTTAAATATACATGGTTAATTTATTTTATTATGTTTTCATGTGTCGGGCAAAATAACAGTGTTTTTATTCCCGAACCTGATTTTAGTGTATATAATAATGAAAATAAATTTGAAATTGGAAATATTATAGAAATTAAAGACAGAGATGCAGCACGCAGAGGTTTTTCGTTGGAGGAATCGCTGCCTGTTTGGCTGCGTACTTTTATTAATGCAGGCATTGCAGAAACGGAAAAAAATGAAAGATTTAAAGATAAATATATTTTTATTGCCAATAATAGAGGTACTAATTTTACCGCATTAAATAAATGGGCAGAAAATTTTACCGCACAGCAGAATTTTGCGGCATTAGCTGCAATCAGAATTGAAGAAAGATTAATTTCCAGCGCATCATTGTTTCCGGATGATGAATACGGAGATTTCTTTGAAACATTTGTAAAAAATGCATATAATACTGAATATCAAGGAGTTGTAAAAGAAGAAACATATTGGTTTAGAAGTATAATTCCGGTACAAACAGAGTTTGAACAAACTTTGTTTCCAGTTTCTGAAGATGAATCTTTGAATAATACCGCTGTATATAATTTCTTTATACTATTAACAATAGAAAAAAATGCAATGCGATCAATTGTCGCAAGAATGATGGCAAATTCTTATAATAACGAGAATCTAAACAGCACTCAAATTGCTTCTATAATGCGGCTTCGCCAATCATTTTTTGAAGGTTTTTAAATGAAACACCAAACATTAACAAATGCAAACTCTGTTTGTACAAATATTTACGGAGATGAATCTCCGATTGCAGCAATTGCAACAACTCCGGGAAAAAGCGCTCTTACTTTAATTCGCTGTTCGGGAAACGGCTGTATCGAATTGGTATCTTCAGTTTTTACTTCGTCAAAAAAAAATCCGTTAAGCGAAGAAGAAGGGAATAAAATTATTCATGGCTGGATTGTCAGCAAAGAAAATGAAAAAATTGACGAAGTATTAATCTCTGTTTTCCGCACTCCAAAGAGTTATACAGGAGAGGACAGTCTTGATATTAGCTGTCACGGCGGTTATGTTGTTGCAAATGCAGTGATGACAGCTTTAAAAGCAGCAGGTTTACGAGACGCCCTCCCCGGTGAATTTACTTTCCGCGCTTTTATAAACGGAAAAATAGATTTAACACAAAGTGAATCTGTCATGGAACTTGTTTGCGCAAAAACTGATACAGGACGGCAGCATGCACTCTTCCGTCTTTCAGGCTCTCTTGAAAAAGAAATCAGTAAAATAAAAGAACTACTTGTACAAGTACTTGCAAGTACAGAAATATTTCTTGACTATTCTGAAGATGAAATAAGTGCAGACGGAGATGAAATTGCAGGCAACCTTCCGAATAAAGAAATTGCGTTATCTGCAATAGATAGTTTAAAAAAACTTTCCGCTTCCTGGCAATTTGAACGTCTTTATCAGGAGGGGGTTATTGTTGTTATTGCAGGACGCCCGAATGCGGGAAAGTCCAGTCTTTTTAACACGCTTTTAAAAGAGGATCGTTCCATAGTAACGGAAATTCCGGGAACAACACGCGATTGGATAGAAGCGCAAATTTCTGCTAACGGAATTCCAACCCGCCTTATTGATACTGCGGGTTTACGTGATTCAACTGATGCAGTTGAAAAAATTGGAGTTGAAAGAACACATAAAATTTTAGAAGAAGCAGATATTATTTTATATTTAATAGACGGTACACAAGGAGCAACAGAGGAGGACAAAAAGTTTATTGAACATTATAATTCCGCTAAGAAATATAAAAAAACAATTTTAATATTAAAAAGTAAATCCGATCTTGATAATTTTATAAAGGTATCTGAAAATGAAAAAAACATGATTTTATATCACACTCTGATTTCTTTCAGTGCAAAAACAGGCGATGGTCTTGCAGAAATATTTTCTCAAATTGAAACAGAAATTAAAGCGCAAGCAGGAAATGGGGAGTTTAGCATTTCACTTGGAACTGAAAGACAAAAAAAACTTGTTGATGCGGCATTACATTCACTGGAAGATGCCCTTACTCTTTCTTACAAAGAAGAGCCTCTTGATATAATTGCACCCCTTATAAGAGATGCTGTTAATTCACTGGGAGAAATAACAGGAGAGGTTTCAACTGCTGACATTCTGGAAGAAATGTTCAGTAAATTCTGCGTAGGAAAATAAAATTGAAATTTGCATTGCAGTAGTATTTATGTTATAGTGATACTGATAGGATAAGGGGTGAGTATGTCTAATCGTAAGAAAAAAACTTCATTTGCAGCCGTTTTTACATCTGTTGTTCTGACGATTATGGTTTTTTTGGTAATTGCGCTAATGTTAATATTTGTAAATTATCTCCGTTCTATGACTTATAAGCAGACAGAACTCCTTGTCAGTGAGCGTATTTATCATTTAAAAGAAAAAATGGAAGAAACTTTTCTTAAATATGAAGCAGTTTTAATTGATACAGCATACAGTATTTCTGCACTCATGAACGAAAATATTTCATCATCTGAACTTGCTCATTATTTAACTAATATAACTGCACGCTTTCCTGAAATGGAAATACTTTATTTTTTTAATAATAACAAATGGAATTCACCTAACGGTTTTTATGCAAGCTCTCATAACTTTATTCCTGCAGATAATTGGGATAACACAGACAGACCTTGGTATCTTAATGCAAAAAACGCAAAAGGAAAAATCGCTTTTTCTGAACCTTATATTGATGCTAATACAGGCGATAATATTATTTCAATATCCATTGCTGTGTATGACAATGATAAAAAAGAAATTGGAGTTGCAGCAGCGGATGTTCTTGTTTCTGAATTAACTGCATTAATTAAAAATAATATGATTATGCCTCATCAAGAAATATTTTTGCTAAATAAAGACGGAATATACATAACAAATAACGATAAATCTGCGATCATGCGTAAAAATTTCTTTAATGATTATAACTTGGAAAAATATCAAAAAGATATTTCTTCTTCATTAATTTCTTTTTTAGAAAAAGAATTATTTGTTTTTTCTGCTAATATTCCTGCAGCAGGATGGATGCTTGTTTCTGTAATTCCAAGAACAGTAATATTTGCAGAGATAAATATTTTTATTATGCGTTTGATCTTTATCATTTTTGTAATTCTTGCCGGTATTATTTTTGTTACAGCATTTTTAGCGTATCGTATGTTAACTATTCCCATCAGAGGCATATTAAAAATGACTGATGCTATTGCAGGAATGGATTTTTCTGTAGAAATAGATGAATTCAGAGATGATGAAATAGGGGACATTCAATTTTCTTTAATGAAAATTAGAGATAGTTTGAAAACTAATATTGACTCATTGCAGGAACATCTTTCGGGTATAATAAAAGAAAAATAATTATTTGGAGTATACCAATGAAATTTATCCATTTATCTGATCTTCACATTGGCAAAGTTGTAAACGGTTTCTCAATGCTTGATGAACAGCGTAATGTTTTTAATCAAGTTTTAAAATATATAAAAAAAGAAAAACCAACAGCCGTGCTGATAGCAGGTGATATATACGACCGTGTAATTCCCGGAGTGGAAGCGATACGTTTATTTGATGATTTTCTGACAGAGCTTTCTTGCGAGAATGTTACGGTTATGATAATTGCAGGCAACCATGATTCGCCTGATAGAATAAATTATGCAAGCCGTTTATTATCAGAAAAAAATATTATTTTGTACGGGGCTTTTAACGGCGATATGCAAAAATGTGTTTTAAAAGATGAGTACGGAAAAGTAAACTTTTGGTTATTGCCGTTTATAAAACCTTTTTCTGTACGCGAATATTTTAAAAATAATGAAATTGAAAGTTACGATGATGCTTTAAATATTATTTTAAAAAACTCAGATATTGATTATTCTTCACGCAATGTGCTTGTATCGCACCAATTTTTTACAAAAGACGGTGTTACGCTTTTTAGATCAGAGTCGGAATTAAATTCTGTCGGCGGTCTTGATGCGATTAATGCAGAACTAATCGAAAAATTTGATTATGCCGCTCTTGGGCATCTGCACGGAGAACAATCTGTAGGAAGCGAACATATCCGTTACGCAGGCTCTCCTATAAAATATTCATTCTCTGAATGGCAGCAGAAAAAATCAATCACTCTAATAGAATTAAATAAAAAAAATGATTTAAAAATTACTTCTCTGCCGTTAAAACCTATTCATGATATGCGTGAAATTAAAGGGAAAATAGATAATTTAATGAGCGATGAAGTTTCTTCTCTTGGAAATAAAAAAGATTATTTGCGCGTAATTCTTACCGATGAATTGGAAATTATCGATCCTATAGGAAAACTGCGCAGTGTTTATCCGAATGTTATGTGCATTGACTTTGACAATTCACGAAAAAATATTGATGCGGGAACAATTTATGCAGACAGCGAAGATATTAAAAAGTTATCCCCTTATGATTTGTTCTGCGAGTTTTTTCTTAAATCGCAAGGTTCAGTAATGACAGAAGAACAAATTAAAATTACAAGAGAGCTTTTGGAACAAGAGGAAGCAGTATGAAACCTGTTAAAATATCAATAGAAGCATTCAGTTCTTTTGCAGAAAAACAAAAAATAAATTTTTCATCGCTTGGACAAAACGGTTTATATCTTATTACCGGAGAAACAGGCTCAGGAAAAACTTCAGTTTTTGACGCTATTTCTTTCGCTCTGTTCGGAAAAGCAAGCTGTTCTAACCGCGATGATTACACCATGCTGCGTTCTGATTACGCAGACAGTAAAGTAAAAACTTCTGTTAAACTTGAATTTATTTCAGGTAACGCATCATATACTGTTAAACGCACAATTAAAAAAAGCGGAAGCGGACAGGAAGTAGAATTATTAATGCCCAACGGAAAAACAGAAAGCGGAGATCGTAATGTATCAGATTTAATCACAGAAATAATTGGGCTTAACCGCGAACAATTTGCGCAAATTGTCATGATTGCACAAAATGATTTTTTACGTTTTCTTCAAAGTAAAATGGAAGATCGTGTAAATATCCTGCGTCATATTTTTGAAACTGATATTTTTAATGCTTTTCAGGAAAAATTAAAAGCCCGTGTAAAGCAGGAGAAAGATTCGCATGAATTAATACTTCGTTTTTTTAAACGCTATGAAGTTGATGTTTACAAACGCGAAGAACATTTTTTGGAATGTGAAGAACAAATTAAAAATGATAAAGCGTCTGTTTCTGAAATAGATACGCAAATTGCCGGAAACGATAAGTTAAAACAAGAAATAGCGGTTAAACTTGCCAATGCAGAAAAACTAAGCAGGGAATTTAAAGAACTTGATAAACTAAGAATATTTTTAAAAGATCATGAAATGATGGCTGATGAAATCGAGGAAGATAAAAAACGCGCTGATTTAGGTGAAACTGCGCTTAGACAAGTTAAACCTTTTGCAGACGAGGCTGCAAGAGCGGTNGAAAGATTATCATCTGNACAAGTTTCCCTTGCTGATGCAAAAAAGAAAGAAGCTGCTTCGCTTACCGAATTAGAACAAGCAAAAAAAAGGCTGGAAGAATTACCCTTGCTTGAAGAAGCGAAAAACTCTTTTGCCGTATTGTTAAAAAAATGGGAAGTTTCCGATGAACAATTAAAACAATTAAATTTACTGCAAAAAGAACATGATGAAATAACGCAAAAGCATAATGAGTTAGAAAAAACACAGAATGATTTAAATACAATATGTAGAACATTGGAAGAATTACCTTCAATTGATGATAGTAAAAATTCCTTTGATCAATTATCGCAGGAATTGGAAAACAATCAAGAAATATTTATAAAACTTTCTCAGTTACAAAAAGAATTAGCTGTAATTAATGATAAATTAAATTTATTATCTAAAATACAATCTGAATTTACCATTTTTAGCGAAGAATTTAATGATGCAGATAAAAAATACAAAGCATTGGAAGAAGTATTTTTATCTTGTCAGGCAGGTATTTTTGTAAAAAATCTTGAGGAAGGAAAACCTTGCCCGGTCTGCGGTTCGGAAAATCATCCGAAACCTGCAAAATTATCAGATGAAAGTGTAACGGCAGACGAATTAAAAAAAGCAGAAAGAGAAAAAGATATTGCACATAATAAATTAATGGAAAAATCAAAAGACTGTGAAAAATTAAGAACAGAAATTGATGTGCTTTCCAAAAGGTTTATTGATGATTTAATGGAATATATTCCAGATGTAACAATGGATAATGCAAATGTGAAATTGTTGGAAATAACCAATAAAATAAAAATAAAAACAGAAGAATTAACGAAAAATAAAGATGAAGCGGAAAAATTATACATCAATAATAAAAAAATATTTGAAGAAGCGGTAAAAAAACGCGATGAATTAAACCCGAAAGTTACCGCTTTAAAAAGCGAAATAGATACGCTGATTAAAAAGTTCAATGAAAATTTAAAAGAATATATAAAAGAATGTGATTGGGAATCTTCTAAAATAAAACTTGCAGCATTGATTGATCAAACACAAAAAGAAACAGATACTTTAACTGCTCAAAAAAATAAAGAAGAAAAATTACTTGATGACTTAACTAAACAATGCAATGAAGCAAATGATAAAAAGATTAAAGCAGAATCATCTTATAATTCCGCACAATCAATCGTTTCCGAACGGGAAAAAAATGAGCAAGAAGCAAATAAAATTTGTATTGAAACAAAGACAAAATTTAAAGAAATGATGGAAACTAATAATTTTAAAAATGAATCAGAATATATTTTGGCTTTAATCACTGAAGATGAATTAAAAAGAATAAGAAAGAAAATTGATGAATATGAAAAAAACAGCGAACATTATGCAAGAGATATTAAACGTCTTGAAAAAGAAACAGAAGGAAAAGAAAAACCAGATTTAGAAAAAATAAATAAAGAAGCAGAAACAGCAAATGAAGAATCGTCAGAAATGGGAAAAAAGCGCGAAGAAATAAAAAGCCGTCTGGATGCTACGGAAATTAAACTTAAAGAACTAAAGAAAGCAGCGAAAGATTTTGAAGCAGTCGAAAAATCATATGCAGCTGTAAAACAATTGTCAGATACAGCGAACGGAAAATTAAATTTTGAAACATATGTTTTAGTCGAATATTTTAAACGCGTGCTTAATGCGGCAAATTTAAGATTAAATGTAATGAGCCAAAATCGTTATAAATTACTTAGAAAAGAAGAGAGCGACGATAAACGATCTAAAACGGGATTGGAAATTGAAACATTCGATGCATATACCGGCAAAACAAGATCGACTAACAGTTTGTCAGGCGGCGAATCATTTATGGTTTCACTGTCTCTTGCACTCGGCCTTTCAGATATTGTTCAGCAAAGCGCAGGAGGCATTCACCTTGAAGCGATGTTTATAGATGAAGGTTTCGGTTCTCTTGATACTGAAACTCTGGATGTCGCAATAAAAACGCTCTCAGAAATGGCAGGTAATAACCGAATAATCGGAATAATTTCCCATGTTAATGAACTTCGCGAAAGGATTGATAAACAAATAAGAATCGAGAAAACTTCAAGAGGAAGCAAAATAGTAATGTCTGTATAACCATAGTTACTAAGAGGCTGTGCGGATATAATCTAAAAAAGTTCTATTTGCGCTCCATTTTTTTCTTCAAAAGTGTGCATGTATTCAAAAAGCGAGTCGTTACCCAGAATAATGTTATGCTCTTTGCAAGCTACGCGTAACATTTTCATTAATTGTTCGTTGTTATCACTTGTTATGATATAATTAAGACCGTATTTTTTTTGGTAAATATTTTTTAAACCGGGAAAATGCTCATCAAGTTTTGAATAAAAATACTCGCGGTTTCCTTCGCGTAATGTAAGCCCGATCCCCCAGCATAAAATACCGTAAACTTTCGCATTTATGCAATAATCCAAAAGACCGCGAAGATTTTCTTCGGTATCATTTATAAAAGGAAGAAACGGGCTTAACCATACTATTGTTTGTATTCCGTTTTCATTCATGATTTTTAAAACTTCAAAACGCCGTTTTGTTGTGCATACATCAGGTTCTATAATGGCGCATAACTTTTCATCGTAAGTAGTTAATGTTGTTTCAACTATGCATTTCGCTTTTTTATTGATGCTTATAAGCAAATCCAAATCATTTAAAATTAAATCCGATTTTGTTTGAATTGCAAGACCAAAACCGTATTTGTAAATAATTTCAAGACAAGCGCGTATGTTTGCAAGATTTTCTTTTATTGGAAGATATGGATCGGTCATCGCGCCTGTGCCTATCATACATTTTTTTCGCTTTTTTTTGAGAGCGTCTTCAAGTAAAAGAGGCGCGTTGGATTTTATCTGCACATCTTCAAAATCATGTTCAATGCGGTAACACTTGCTACGTGAATCGCAGTAAATACAGCCATGTGTGCAGCCTCTGCTTATATTCATGCCGTTGTGAGCGCTCAAAATTGATTTTACTTCTCTTAAATGCATATTAAAACTTTTTACGATGCCAGAAAACCGATTTGCCTTCCTCCGTCTTTATGAATTACTTCTTCATTGCAGAAACGAATCATTTCTTCTAAAGACGGCGTAATACCCGAAAGCACATGGTGAACAGAAATTTTTCTTGCGATATTTTCTATTTGACCGCCTGAAAAATCGTAGCGCAAGGCAAGAATATGTGCATCTTCTTCGTTAAGGTCTGTGATCATGGAAAGCCAAATTTCTTTTCGTGTTGTGATTTCTGGTTTTTCAAAATCGATCTTGTATAAAAAACGCCGTTCAAATGCCGCATCCATGTTAGATGAAAGATTGGTAGTTGCAATTAATATTCCGACCAGATTTTCTATTTCCTGCAAAATAATATTTTGAATGGCATTTTCTGTTTGTGCAGGACCGCTGTAATCATCTTCAAGATGGCGGCGTTTACTGAAAACGGCATCCGCTTCATTGAATAATAAAATCGGAGTAATTGCTTGTCTTTTTACAGCTGTTCGGTATTTATCAAACAGGGATTTAATCATTTTCTCGCTGTCGCCGAACCATTTGCTTTTTGTATTTGCAATATCAATCTGCATGATGTCTCTTCCGCACATACGCGCTATTTGATATGCGGTTTCAGTTTTTCCGGTGCCGGGTCCTCCTGAAAAAAGGCAAGCAAAACCAACCCTCATTCCTTTTTCGGACAAACGTTTTTGAATAGCGGGAAAATTTTCCTGTTGTAAAAGAGATGTTAACTCTTCAATGGAGCGTTTGGTTTTTAAAGGATAAAAAAGTTTTTTTTCTGAAATAGAATCAAAATGTTTTAAACCTTTAACCGGTGTTTCTGAAAGCAATTCGCTGATATCACCTAAAAATTCTTCTTTAGCAGATGCTGTTAAGCGGTAAGAGTCTGAATCGCAAAAACCGTCGCCGAAAGAATTTTCAATCAAATTTTTAATTATAAGAATGTGCTGCCCGTTTTTAAAAAGACGTTTAACTCCTGTAAAATGCGAACTATGTTCGTATAACGCTTCCAGATGACGGAAAGTCATATCAGGTTCATCAACATTAACTGTGTAATGGAAAAATCTCATAAGAACAAGCATATCATCATCAGGAAGGTTAATATCTAAAACTTTTTTAACAAAATCAAGATGAGTATTATCCTGAAGCATATTTTTCATTCTTTTTTTGGTATTGCCGAATGACATACGTCTTTGAACACGTTCTTCATAAAGATGTTCAATTTCTGTAAACAAATCATCGATAGTAAGATTCTTTTTATTTAATAAAGCCTGGCATGAACCTTTTCTTAGCGCTTCAATTGTTCTAAGGGGTACTTTAAAAAATATACATTCATTGGAACAAGAGAATGGATCGGAGTTTTCATGACTTATTTGTATCAATTCTTTTTGTTCTAGGATTTCAATTTCATCCATCAACATGATAATATCAATACATTCAACTTTTAAATAATTTGCAAGATGATTAATGGTAATTTCCTGTCCTGTAAACATATTTACCATCGCGGCAAAAATTGCCGCAGTTGGTTTGTTAATGCTTATATATTTACTTAAAAACTCAAGATGCGCATCTGCAAATTCATAAAATAATTCATTCAAGCCTCCTGATTGTTTTGTTATTTCGCCAATCTTGCGGATATGGCTTAAAAACTCAATCTTTGTGTTTTGTTCTTCTTTTTGCATTTCACTATTCATATTTTCCTCCGTTAAAATAAAATTATATAAAGATGATGATAATATGCGGCAAAATTTAATGCCGTTTTGCTTTTTAATTTAAAAAAATATTCATTTTACATTGTTACAGGCTCACCCTATCATACAGCGATAGAGTGAATTAAATTTTAGTATAGTTTTCTTTTTAATTAACAGACTCCTTCGATAAAAAATTCGGACAGATCAACCCCTTCTGTCATTTTTTAATCAAAATTTCTGTTATGATTTAATACACAAACGCAGTTTGCAGACTCCGCCTCCACCGGAATTAATATAACGCAAGAGGTTTCAGTTGTCAACATATTATAAAAATTTATTTAAATGATATAAACCGATTACTTTTTAAAAATTTTTGATATAATAAAACATGGATTTCGATTGCATAGTAATAGGCGGCGGACACGCGGGGATAGAAGCGTCTCTTGCCGTAAGCCGTCTTGGTTTTTCAACCCTCCTCATTACCCAAAATCCCGACCGTATCGGCGCGCTTTCCTGCAATCCCGCAGTAGGCGGGCTTTCCAAAGGAAACCTTGTACGTGAGGTTGATGCACTCGGCGGCGAAATGGCGAAATTGATCGATGCAACCATGATCCAATACCGAGTGCTTAACCGCTCGCGGGGTCCCGCTGTTCAAGCGCCTAGGGCGCAGGCGGATAAACATGAATATCAGCTTGCAGCGCGTTCTGTTCTTGAAAAACAAAAAAATTTAAAAATAGTGATGGATACAGTTATCGATTTTATGATCGAAGAAAAAACTGACTTCTCTTCTATGATAACAGGAGTAGTAACACAGAGAGGACACCGCATTTCTGCGCGTACTGTGATCCTCTGTTCAGGCACTTTCATGGAAGGAAAAATTTTCATCGGCGAATATGATGCGCTTCACGGGCGCTTCGGCGAAGAAGCGGCGGTTGGATTGGGATCATCTTTACGCCGGCTCGGCTTTCCTGTGGGGCGTTTAAAAACCGGCACTCCTGCAAGGATAGCAGGTCCTTCAATTGATTTTTCAAAAATGGAAAAACAAGACGGCGAAGAAATGCGCCCCTTCTCTTTTATTTCCGGCAATGTGATTGAAAGACCTTCTCTTCCTTGCTGGGTTACATACACCACTTTAAAGACACATGAAATCATCAGAGCGAATATTCACCGCTCGCCTTTGTACGGCGGGAAAATTACAGGAGCAGGGGCGCGTTATTGTCCTTCTATCGAAGATAAGGTTGTGCGCTTTCCAGAACGCGAGCGTCATCATATCTTCATTGAACCTGAAGGGCTATCAACTAACGAGATGTATATGAACGGTGCGTCAAGTTCCTTGCCGGAAGATGTTCAGCGTGATTTTATTCACAGCATTCCCGGTTTAGAAGAGGCGCACATCGTCCGTCCTGCATATGCGGTTGAATATGATTATATCGACCCCTTAGCTCTTTACCCCTCGCTTGAGTCAAAGCGCCTTTCAGGTTTTTTCGCGGCGGGGCAAACCAACGGCAGTTCAGGTTATGAAGAAGCCGCCGCTCAGGGGATAATGGCAGGTATCAATGCTGCAATGAAAATGATGGGACGCCCTGCGCTTGTGCTTGGACGCGCTGAAGCGTACATCGGCGTTCTTGTCGATGACCTTACCACTTTGGGGACAAAAGAGCCGTACCGTATGTTTACAAGCCGCGCCGAACACCGTTTAATGCTTCGTCACGATACAGCGGATACAAGATTGACTCCCAAAGGACGCGAAACCGGTCTTATTGATGATGATCGCTGGGAACGCTTTCTTGAAAAGACAAAAATGTTAGACGCAATTTCTGAATTGCTCGCGCAGCGCAAGAATTCTGCTTCGGATACTGAATTATCCGGCTATCCTGCGGAATTAACGGAAAGAGTACTCCTTGATAAAAAGTACGAAGGTTATATTGAAAAGGAAATCCGCTTTGCAGCGAAAGCCGCGAAAATGGACGCTATCAAACTTGATCCTAATTTAGATTATGCAGCGATTAAAGGGCTTTCTGCTGAAGCAAAAGAAAAACTTATAGCTGTTAAACCGCTTAATGTAGGGCAAGCGGCTAGGATACCCGGTGTCAGGCAGGGAGATGTTGCAGTGCTGATCATTTTATCAAATAAAAAATAATAATTTAAAAATCTTTTTTTCTTGCTAAAAAAACAATATAAGATTATACTGAATACAAAATTTATGATAAAAACTTTTAAAAGTTTTTATCGGGTATAGGAGAAAATTATGCCTGCAAAATTTACTGTGTACAAGGATAAATCGGGGCAATTCCGTTTTAACCTGAAAGCCGGCAATGGCGAAATCATTGCTGTCGGCGAAGCTTATCCGGACAAGAAATCTTGTCTTAAAGGGATTGCTTCTATCCAAAAAAACGCTCCTGTTGCAGAAATAGTAGATTCTACTATTGAAGCTCCAAAAACAGCAGCAGCGCCAAAAGCCAAGAAACCGGCTGCATCTAAAGCAAAAAAACCTGCTGCGGCAAAACCTAAAAAAGCAGCGCCGAAAGCCAAGAAACCTGTATCACCGCCGCCGGCAGAAGGTTGATTTTCGTTTAATTTAAAATTAAATCGAATTTATTTTAGATTGATTTTTTTATCGCAAAAAGTTGTTCGGGAACTTCGGTTGCTGAACAACTTTTTTTGTTCATTTTAAAAACAAAAAATTTTTATTTAACACTTATTTTTTTTTGGGATTTATACTACACTCTTTATAAACGGAGTTACAATGATAAAACTTGCAGCTTTTCTGGGAAATCCGGGAGCTAAATATAAGTGCCATAGACATAATGCAGGCAGAATGCTTGCGCAGGCTCTTCCTTTTTATCCGTCTCTTTCATGGGAAAAAAAATTTAAAGGTCTTTACTCTTCTTACGAAGGCAATCATTTTATCATGCCCGAAACATACATGAACAAGTCAGGTGAGTCTGTTCATGCGGTATCATCATTTTTTAAAATAGATGTAAAAGAAATAATTGTAATTCACGATGAACTGGAACTTCCTCTCGGAACACTTTCATTAAAATTTGCAGGAGGGTTGGGCGGTCATAACGGGCTTCGCTCAATGAAAGAAAGTTTCGGCAATGCCGATTTTTGGCGCATCCGCATAGGAATAGGCCGCCCCGATGCGCGGCTTCCCGGTGAAGGCGGACCTCCCGGAAGCGGGGAGGGGATTATCGGCTGGGTGCTTTCAGATTTTTACAACAATGAACAGGAAACTCTTATCCCAACACTTGATGCAGGGGCAAATCTTTTATTACAGGTTTTTTCCTGCGATGATCTTGAAACATTGCTCAAAGAATGGGCGAAAAAGAAAATAAATATCCCGGCAAAGGAAACAGAAAATGAATGTAAGTGAATCTTTTAAAGCGTTATACGACACTATTGTAAAACTTCGCGGACCTGACGGCTGCAAATGGGACAAGGAACAAACCCCGTCTTCGTTGCGGAGCGCGTTAGTTGAAGAAACTTATGAGTGCCTTGAAGCAATAGACGAAAAAAATCCCGCGCACATTGCAGAAGAATTGGGAGATATTTTCCTTTTAACAACCATGATTGGTTATATGCACGAGCAAGAGGGAAAATTCACAGTTGCAGATACTTTAACGGGGATAAAAGATAAATTGATACGCCGCCACCCTCATGTTTTCGGCGATGTAAAAGTAAAAGATACCAATGAAATTCTTGACAACTGGGCAGCGATAAAAATACAGGAAGGACGCAAACCTAAAGATTCAATTTTAGATGAAGTAAGTTCAGGCGTTCCGCCGATGGATCGCTCTTTTGCACTTCAAAAAAAAGCGGCAAAAGCCGGCTTTGATTGGCAGGATATAGAGGGTGTAATTGAAAAAATAAACGAAGAACTCAAAGAGGTGCAGGAAGCAACGGCAAATTCTTTTTATGCGCAATTAACAGATGATAAAGAAAACCGGCAGTTGACAGACGCTGTTGAAGAAGAGTTAGGCGATCTGCTTTTTGCCGTTATCAATCTATGCCGTTTTTTAAAAGTTGATCCGTCTGCGGCGCTTCATCGAACCAATGTTAAATTTGTAAAAAGATTCAAATTTGTAGAGAAAAAAATGAAAGAAAAAGGTCATGAAATGAAGAAAGAAAACCTTGATATTATGGATGCTTTTTGGGAAGAAGCCAAAGGATAAAAATCATCATTTTTATTTCCTTGATAAAAGTGAATTTATCATTTATAAAGATATATGGCTAATTACAGTGTTACAAAACGCTTTGGTATTCTTACCGCAGGCGGTGATTGCCCCGGTTTGAATGCCGCTATACGCGGAGTGTGCAGAGCAGCTCAAGATCGCTACGGTATGCAAATTGTCGGTATTGCAAACGGTTTTCGCGGTCTTATCAATGAAGATGCAAAAGAACTGCACACGGAAGATTTAACCGGTATCCTGACACTAGGCGGCACAATACTTGGTTCAAGCAGAGAAAAACCTTTTGCTCCTACTGATAAAGATGATCTTGCGATCGAAGTAAGCGATAAAGTATCTGCAATTAAAGAAACATATTCAAAACTCGGACTTGATTGTTTGGTGGTTCTTGGCGGAAACGGAACTAACACTACAGGTTATAAATTATCAAGAGAGGGACTCAATGTTATCGGTCTTCCTAAAACCATTGATAATGATATAGTCGGCACTGACAGAACTTTCGGTTTTCATTCTGCTTTGATGATAGGAACAGAAGCAATTGATCGATTGCACTCAACAGCGCAGAGTCACAGCCGTGTTATTGTCATTGAATTGATGGGGCATAAAGCAGGCTGGCTTGGATTACATGCAGGAGTTGCAGGAGGCGGGGATGTGATTCTGCTTCCGGAACTTCCTTATGATATTCGCGTCATCGGCAATCATTTAAAAAAACGCGCAAAGTCCGGAAAAACTTTTTCTGTAGTGGTGGTTGCAGAAGGCGCGATGTCAACTAAAGAAGCCGATATGGATAAAAAAGACAGAAAGAAATACCGAACAGAGACAGCCCCTTCAGTTGCTTACCGTGTAGCAGCTGAAATTCAAGAAGAGACAGGCATGGAAACACGCGCCACTGTTTTAGGTTATGTGCAGCGCGGCGGAATCCCCAGCGCATCTGACCGCGTACTTGCAACAAGCCTGGGTACTAAAGCGGCAGACCTTCTTGCACAAGGTCAATACGGACGCATGGTTGCCCTTCTTGGAAATGACATTGGTTCTGTTGATTTAAGCGTACCCGAAGGAAAAGTAAAAAATGTTCCGCTCGATCACTATATGATAGATTCAGCGCGCGCAGTCGGCACTTGCATGGGTGATTAAAATTTATGAGAGATGATTTAGATAATAATTCTTCAACTTATTCCCAATTACCAAATTGTTTAAAATGCGTTTCTTTTAGAGTTACTTGGGATACAGTGTTTCCGCGCTCTTGTGAAATGTTTGGGATTAAGTGTGCTAATTTACCTTCCGCCGAAGTGTTTCGTGCGCAAGGGGAACATTGCCCTGCGTTTCGTTTGAAAGAAGGGTTAAAATAAACGCTTGTTTACCTATAATCAATAATTTCCTGTTCAATACCTAATCCTGTTTCTTCGATTTGCTTAATAATATCTGCTAATCCGCTAATGTTTTTTATTTCATTACGGATTTTTTTTATTTGGTTTAAACTATCTTTTGATAAAGGTCTTGCCCATTTACGGTATTTTTCAAAAGAGGTAATGTCCATTTTAATCGGAGTGATTGATTTTTCCAAACAAACAGAATTAATTATTTCCTGTATATTTTGTAAAATAAGTATACCGTCAGGATCGATATCTCCCGCATGATAAAAAGAAAAACCTGAAGAAGCAAGAATTTTTATTAAGGTAGTAACAGCGTTGTTGGGATAACCTCCTGTATATAAAATACAATCATAATATGAAAAATATTTGTCTTTCTCGTTGTTTTTTGAACTTCCAAGAGCATAAAAAGTTTCTTTGTTTTCGATAGTTAAAACAGTTTTAAATTCTTTGTCCGTTAAAGGTTTTATAGATGAAATTGATTCTGCGCTTTCAAGCGGAAAATTTATAATCAACCCTTCTGCGTTTACTAAAGGTGTATTTGAGTTTTTTATTTCAAATATTAATTTTCCTGAAATCATTGCGTCTGGATATGATCTTTTCGCAGATAAAACATCAAGCGATAAAATAAAATTTTGAAGACTCTCCGCTTTTTGAAGGCGGGTTAAAAGAGGAGAGCAAAGGTTAAGTATATGTTCAAGATGCTTTGAATCATTGTAAAGTAAAATAGAAAGCGCACGAATTGTAATTGAGTTGTTTTTTTTATTGTTAGCCGAAAATTCCAGAAAACGAATGAGTTCATCTATTGTTTTCAGATTTAATCCCTGTCCAATTTCTTTTGAACTAAATTGATCTTTTAAATATTCCAGAATGGTAATTATATTTATTTGATTATCCGCATTTTGACTGTTATTTATTATTGTAATTTTTTTACTGATAAATAATTTTATTTTTTCAATTTCATTATCAGGGTGAGATTTACCTGCTGCTGCGAAAAGAGCTTCAAAGTTGTCACATGTTATTGTTCCAAGACGCTCTCCCTTTCTTCGTTTTTCCCAGCGAAGCGTAACAATTCCTTTTTGTTCAAGAAATTCCGCTGCTTCCAAATATGAAACTTTTTCTTCATGGCGGGCGGTGTCAAAATTCGGAAATAAAATTGATGTACGCAGACGTAAACTCTGTTTTTGAATTGGTTGTTTTTTTATTTCGGTTGATGCAAAATAATGATCGATTAACGTATGAATAATTTTATTTTTCCAGTCAATCATTATATTTCCATGTTAATATTTAATTCGCTTGCGTTGATAGCGTCTATATGACAGTTGCGTACTTTTACAGCTTCTCCTGAGCGGCTGATAATATTTATTCTGTCCATGTAAGGAGCGATAGCTTCAATTTTTTCCGGTGGAACGGAAGTTATAATTTGCAAATTTAAATTATTATAAAACAATAATATTTTTCCGATTCTCTCATCATCCATACGATTGAAAGCTTCGTCAAAAATAACAAGACGTACTGTGTTTTCAGGACGGTTCTTGTAAAAGCGATAGAAACTTGCGGCAATTGCGACATAATACGGAGTCTGCGATTCACCGCCGGATTTTACTTTTAATACACGCGACAGCGAAAGTTTTACAGGTAAACCCTTGTCATCAAAATGATCGGTTTCTGTTATGATGATGTCATAATGAAAATAGGTTCGGTAATCGCAAATGCTTCTGAGTTCCTCAGAATCAGGCGCATTTAAAATGCGATCGAATAAATTTTTAGCGGCTTCTTTTTCATTCGGGTCAGTGATTTGCGCGAATAAACCTTCTCCATATAATCCGCTATCCGCAGAAGGTATTTTCGCCGCATTGCGTATAACTTCAATCTGACCTTTACGTTCATTTAGTTCTTCAAGATGAAATCTGTATTGATCGCGCCCGAAGTGCAAGGTTCTTAAAATTTCATTTATTTCATCGAAACTTTGTCTTGCTTCTTCGATGTGTTCGTTAAGGCGGGAGATAAAATGATCTTTAAATTCTTTCTCCGCGTCTTGATACGCTTTTGCTATTTTTTCACGATACTCGGGAAGTTCCGATGTTTCAAGCCTCTTCATTAAAGTTTCCGCTTCACTGTTATCCGCAGGTTCCATATTTAAAAAGTGATTAAATTCATGTTCGTAACTCCGTACCAAATCAATGTATTCTTTTTTTAGCGAATCTGTTCTTGTTTTAAAATTTTTCAATGTCGATTCATAAGAACTATTTAATTCTTCTATGCTGGATTTGGAAAGTTTTTCCTGTGCGTAAGTTTCACAATCATTGATCATTGTTGGATTATCATTGGAAAAATATTTAATGCTTTCTTCTTTTTCTTGTTGTTGGATAGAAAGATTTTCTAATTCATCGTGGCTTCTGATAATATCTTTTTCTAAACCGCCTTTTGTATTTAATCTTACATCATAATTTTTTCTTATTAACAATAATTCCGTATCAATTTCATTTTTTTTATTTTCCAAATCCTTAAATGATTGAGTATCAATTGCCGCTAATTCTGTTTCAGCTTTTGAAAGATCTTTTTTGCATGATACGGCTCTTTCTATCGAAGAAAATAAAATTTTCATTTCAGGGATAAAACGAAGCACGCGGTTACAGCAATCTTCGTGTTCAGACGCGGTGCGTTCTTCACGTTCTGCCGCAGTAAGTTCAGCTTCAAGACGTGTTTTTTCTGTTTTAAGAAAATTTCTTCGCTCTTCTACCGCCGCTCTTCCAAGATAATGACGTTTATAAATATCTTCCATTATTCGCGACGCAGTGTGATTCGAATACCTCATGCACTCTTTTGTAACAGCGGATTCATATTCTCTTAAACTTGATATGTCCGCACACATCACTTTACCTAAAATAAAATTTATATAGATTTCGGCATAAACATTATTTGTTTTAATTAATTTAGCAAGAGATCCTGTTCTTGCTGTTGCATTGCGCATTTTTTCAATGTTTGGAAGAAGACCGCCCGCGACAGAGCGGGGAAGTTTATCATACACTTCCAGCGCTTTTTGAAAATCGGCAGGGTCAACAAGAACCGCAAAACGCTGCGTGTTAAGCCATCCTTCGACAGCATTAATCCATTCAGGATTTGTGATTTCGGCTAATTCCGCGAGAAATACTGCGTTTATTCCCGCTTTTTCCAATGAAGCGCGGAGTTCGCGGGGACCCGAAGGATAATGAAGGATGCCGCGTTCAAGATCAGCAAGTTCAGTTAAGGTTTCGCGTAACGCAATATTAGTAGTTTCCGCTCTTTGCCGAGCGTTAAATTTTTGTTCCAGATATTTTTTTTGTTCTTGCGCGATTTTATCGCTTTCTTCGTTAAAATTTTCTGTAAGAGTGTATTTTTGAAAGATCGTTTCCAGTAATGCTTCGCATTGGTTTTTTATATTTCGGTAATGTTCAGCGTTTTTTTCTTCAACTGCAAGTTCATGCTCAAGACGTTTTATGCGCTGGCTTATTTCTTCATATTGACGGTGCGCGTCGTTTGTCGCGATACTGAAAAGAACAACCCGAAGCTGCTCATCAAGATCGATTCGTTTTTGATCCAGCGTCACGATTTCTCTTGAAATTACTTCCAGTCTGTTTTCTGTTTCTGTAAGCGCACGGGACGCGTTTTCCTTTTTCTGCTTTACATTTTCAAGTTCAATTTTAAGTTTAAGATATTCCTGCTTTAAAATTAAACCGTTAAAATTTTTCCATTCAGCCGCTTTTACATTTATTTTTTTTAATGAATCTATTTTCGCGACTGCGGTTCTTGCCTGTCTGTCCGCTTCTTTGTAATTCTCAAGGTTTTGTTTCATTATATCAATCTTTACAAGGTTTTCTTCTAATATATAATCGCATACAAATTTATCGATAGAAGAAAGAGGTTTAAAACCGATAGAACGAGTCAAAGAATCAATATAAGGATTTACATCAGGCTGACGTTTATAAACGCCAAGTCTGTTTGTTAAATCTTTTATATACTGTTGTTTTGTCGCGCAATCATTTATATTTATTTTTGAATTGTTTTTAAATAAACGAAATGGAAGCGGTTGATTTTTTTCATTCAAGACATCTATTTCTTTTATTGATGATGTCTTGCCGATATCGGCAATCCAAAAATGTTCTGTGTAACGATTATCACTGTACGCTTCGATGCAAACGCCGCACGCAAAATCAATGTTTCCGCTATGAGACCATTGCAGCATAATGTGCGCGATTGTATTATCACGGCGGTATTCTGTCGCTTCCGCGCCGAGTTTGCATCGCACATATCCCATCAGATCGCGTCCTCCGCCTTTGCGTTCTTCCGCAGCTGAATTAAATTTTGCCATTCGAAGATTTGCGGCAATTACATATTGAACAGCGTCGATTATTGTTGATTTTCCCGAACCGTTATCACCAGCGAGAAGGCAATGGTTTCCGATTTCGATTGTGGTATCTATAAAATTATGCCAGTTAACAAGTCTGACCCGCTCCAGTGTGATCATGAATCAGCCCCATCTTTTTCTTTTATCAGTGAAACAGCTTCATCAAGAGCGTCACGTCCTATGCTTAAAGGAATACTTGGATACAATTTGATCAATCCTTCCGGATCGGAGAAATCCTGCGTATCAAAAGAAATTAATTTGCATGATGACAATCGGCGAAGAACATTGATTAGCGCAGTCTTTTTTATTTCATCGCCTGTGACGGCGTTATATTTCTGCTGAAAGTCGGCGACGGAAATCGCGGGAAAAGTTGTGAGTGTTACTTCCAATTTTTTATCTTCGTAGATTAGACGCAAAACCAAAACGGCGCAAATTTCTTCACGCGAGAAAAAGAGGCGGTTGCTTCCTGATCCGCGGAAAGCGATAACGCCAAGACTTTCATCACGGGAAAGAACCGCGTCCATGCAGGTAAACCACGCGTCAAAGAGCGCGATATTTCTTATTGTAAAATTATATAACTCGCGCTCTTTTTCAATGCCACGAATAATAAATGTTTTTGATGTGAGAATTTTCACAGCGGTTTTAAACCTTTCAAATTCATCGGAAGATAAATTTTGAATCTTTGTTAATGCGTCAAGATCGCGATTCATTTTTCCTCCTTAGGCGTATATCAGGGACGATGTAGTTTGCAGTTTTGACTTCGGCATTTATTTGTTCTGTATCAGCATTTTCCGTTTCTTCAATTGAATATGAAAAATCATTTCTGGAATCACCATATAAAAGCGAATAGATGAATCGTATGTATGAATCTTCATCCTTGATGATTTCTTTTGGAAATAAAATACGGCTTGTACCGCCTTGTCTGTCAAGCCACGCGCCGATCTTTTTAATGGAAAGCCGTTTTGCCATACGATCCATAAAAGCATTTTCTACTTCGTCAAGAGCTTCTGTATCCGCTTTGTTTGGAGGATTTACAAAATCACCTTCTTCACGAGGACGATGAAGAGCAAGCGAAGTCGGAGAAATAAATTGAATCCGAAAAAGACCATGACCAATGCGGCAACGCAATTCTTCACACGCATCTTTAGATGTGCTGCCGCTTTTATTTTTAGAATATAAGGCTTTTATAATAATTCCGATTTTTCCTGCGATAGTGCTGTCAGGTTCAATGTAAGCCCTGATTTTTTCTGTGCTTGAACGGGAATAATCAGCGTTACGTTTGTCAATTTCATCTTCCAAAGGATCGACAGATTTTAAATCATTGCGAATTTCTTCCAGCATGGATTGAAGTTTATTTCTGCATTCTTTTCGCAGCTCTGCGGAATTTTGTTCTGTGGAACTATGTTCCGANAAGATGCGCATATATTTACCCGCGCTTGCNTTGAGCCACTCGTTATCATGGAGAAGCTNTGTTATCTTTTTGTAAATACTTTGACGGTAGCGAGAAACATTATCAGAGGTTTTCAAGCGTTTGTAGGCACGATCAAGAACATCTCCAACATAAAAATTGTAGTGTTCATGTAGAACAGATGCCGCTTCTGATCGAATTGTCTCAGCATTAAGTTTGTCGTAGTAACCTTTGATACTTTGAGATAGCACTTTAAGAGAATCGATTAATGAACGCGCTTCTTCACGCGCTTTAAGAACCATGAAGTGACCGTTTTCTTTTACAGTTTCGCCGCAGAGAGAAGAATACACATTTACAACATGACTTTCGTATTCGGTTTTTAATCCTTCTTCCACGCGGATAAACGCTTCAAAAAAAGGTTTTCCCCATGCTGTAATATTGATTACGCGCGTAAAATCAGCGAGCGTTTCTTCGCTGAGCCAGCCTGTGTTTACTAACCGCCGCAAAAATCGATTTGCGATTTCCCTGTTAACCGCAAAAGATGAATTGTCGGATGAACCGGATTTCTTCTTTAAAGTGGCTTCTTGTTCAGCATCAAAATTAAATTCCAGATTGATATTCGAATTATTTTCTGAATTTGATATGAAAGTTTCATTTTCTTGATTTATCGAATCATCAATCTCTTCTGTATGTAAGGTGTCATGGCGGGGAGAAAGGTAGTTCATAAATTCACGCACTACCAATTCTCTTTCCAGCCCATAGTTTTCTTGAAAGAGCCGGTAGTAAAGAACAAGAAGCGCAGCATAATGCTGTCTGTTTGGTGTTGCAAGCGGAGAGAAAAAATTTTCAGGTAAAATGGAAAAAATGCCAGATAACATAAATAATTTCTCTCCTTTAATAATTATAAGTAAATATACTTTTTTTTCTATTATTGGACAACAAGCAAAAATGTAGCAAAATGACACTTTTCGCAGGTTATTTCTTGATATAAATCACAGGGGAATATTGAGAAATAATTTCATCTGAACTAAGTAATGTTAATCCTTCTGCCATTGCTTGTGCAATTAAAATACGATCAAACGGATCTTTGTGATATGGAGGCAGATGTGCAACTAATAATGAATGATGACTTGTAATAACTAACTCATTATATCCGTTATTTACTAAACCGCAGTATAGATCATTTGGATTAATTTGGAAATCCGGACGATTTAACCCCCTTTTAATGACAACTTCCCAAATATTAGCCGAACTAAAAAATAATTCGTTATCATTATTGGAAAAATAAGGAATTGCTTCTTCCGGCAACGTATCATTGGCAGCCCATAAAAGCAGGTGGGTATCAATAAGAAGCCTCATATCGATCCTTCAAATGTATCGATTATTTCCATTTGTCCCATTCGGTCAAAATCATCAGGAATTTTAATTTGACCTTTAAGAAATCCTATCCGTTGGACAGTTTTTTGCGGTGATATGGGAATAACTTTAACCATAGGTTTTCCTGCTTTAGCGATAATAAAACTATCTCCTGCGGCTGCTTTATCAACTAAAGCAGATAGTTGCGTTTTTGCTGTATGTATATTATATTGCTGCATATTTCCTCTGTTTTAAACTTAGTTCATCAACTTAGTTTAGTCAAGAGGTTTATACTTCTATTCTTTACCTAATAATCTTGTGGTTAAAATATTATCAATATCTGACGGTTTACTAACACTATTAAAAACCTGTCGCCAATCTGTTTATAATTCGGGCAATCCTAAGCGCTTGTTCATCGTTGATTTGATTTTTATTGTTTTGAATATTATTTCCATTCTTTTTTTTATTTCACCAATTTAAACTAATGCAGTTAAGTTTCCGTCCATTCCTCTTTTATATGCTTCAATTGACAATATATCATAATAATGATATATTATTTCCAGAAAATTATTAGGGGAAAAATAATGCCGGTAATACGAAAAAGCGCTGATTTACGTAATAATTATAGTGAAATTTCGGATTTTTGCCATAATTACAAAGAACCTGTATTTATTACAAAAAATGGTCAAGGGGATCTTGCAGTTATGGGTATTGAAACATATGAAGAAATGAATGGCAAGCTTGAATTATATCAAAAGATTTTATTAGGATTAACTCAAATAAAAAATGGTGAAACAATATCAGAAGAAAAAATGATGAAAAAAATTAAAAAATATGCTGGATTGTAATGTACAAGTTGATTTTTTCAAAATTAATAGATGAAGATATCGATTCTTGTTATTTATATATAAGAGATACTTTACAAGCACCAATGGCAGCAGAAAAATTAATGAAAGAATTATATGAAAAATTAGATCATATAAGAGAAAAGCCTTATTCCAGACCTTTAGTACAAGATAAATTATTAGCATCTTTTGGAATCAGATCTATAAAAGTAAAAAATTATTTATTATTTTATAATATAGAGGAAGATGAAGCAGAAAAAGATAAGAAAAATATTAATGTAATAACTTTTATGTATAGTAAAAGAGATTGGATAAACATATTAAAAGAAACACCTTTAAATGAAATAATAAAAAAATAATTCTAGTTAGAAATATTTAACTGTGCAATATGCTTTTAAATTATTATAGAAAATAAATTGATAAAAATTAATCTATTAAACTAATATAAGGAGTAAATAAATGTTAGAAAAAAATTGACAGTAATAAATGAAACCGTTTTAAGTGTCAATGGCAGAAATGTAAAATATATTGAATTTGAATCCTCACAAGAGGGAGATTTTGTTAAAGTCTGCTCAAATGAGCATAAATTAGGGGTTGAAGCCGAATATACATGGATTGCAAAAAAAGTATAAAAATTTTAAAAAACTAGAGAAAGATTATATCGCAGCAGCCATCTGTTTTTGAACCAGATCGCTGATAATGTCTGCAGGTGTTTTTTGCGCTGCTTTTGCTTTGGAAATTAAATATTCTGCTGTTAAAGAATCAACCGTTATAGAAAGTGCTGATTGATCAGCTAATGCCGCTTTTCGTTGAGCGAAAAAACCTGTTCCGTTAGGACCAGGTTTNGGCGGATTTATTGTCCATTTTTCATCAAGAGCATCATATTCTTCTTCTGTCATATCCGGCATTTTTAATTNTCCTCTTCATCATATTTAACGGTATCAATAGCCTGCCGAATATCTGCTTCGCTTATTCCGTGTTTAAAAGCCGATTTGCAAAACTTGATGTCAACATCCATAAATTTAATATAACCTATTTTTATTAAATTTAAAAGCTTGATAGAAATCCTGTTTACCATACATTTCTCCCAAAAACTTACCGATAATGAAGCGGAGGAATATAATTGCATCTTTTTTCCAGTTTTATTCATAGATTTAAAACCGAAAAACGCTTTAAATCCCGTGTAATTGCTGTTTTTTTGGCAGTTATTTTAGGGATTTCCAGTATTTTACTGGGATTTTCGCTGTTTGGCGTCTTATTCGGTATCGAAGCTCTATCTTCCGCTCCGGCAAGGTTTTTTGCCTATTCTTTTGGGATTTTATCTTTGTTTATCCCTGCTCATTTTGGATATGCAGCTTTTATTCTTGCCGACCCTAAGTGGAGACCGGATAGGATTTTTTTCCTAAGCGGTATAATTATTCCGTTTCTGACTCTCGCTGTCGGGTTTTCTTTTATCCGTGATTTTGAAGTACGTTCTGCGCAATCGGCACTTTTAAATTTTACCGGGAAAACCGGGTTTAGTATGCTCATTATTTTTATTACAGTTATCGAAGTGATACTTCTTCAAGTTTGTAAGAATTTTATTTTTAACAGAGAAAGAAATAATATCATCAGCAGCAGGCAAAATTTTCTTCCTGCTCCGCAGGGTTCTTTAGATGAGCAGCCTTCAGATAATGAAAACACTGCAGATAATTTTCCGGCAGAAGACCCGATAACTGTTTCCATTGTTTCAGAAACTGATTTTATTGATAAAACAGAGTTAGATAAATTTGATAAGCCAAGTGATGAAACAGAGGTTATTCTTGATGAACTTCTTGAATTTGAATCAAATTCAGAAAGTGAAAATAATGAAAATAATATTGATGATTCACTTGATGAAGACGATCAAGCTGAAGAAGATGCTTTAATCCGTGCGCTTGAAGAAGCTGAAGCGGCTGCGGCGACTCATGCCGAAGAAGTTCGCAGGAAAAAAGAAAAAACACCAAAGAATAAAAAATATAATGTGCCTGTTGATATCCTAAACGAATATCCTGACGGCGAATATTGGGTAATAGATCAGGCAACGCGAGATGCAGCGATGGCGTTAAAAGAAACTTTGGAAGAATTTAAAATTCAAGCTGAGGTAACAGGTATCAGAAAAGGTCCCGTTATTACTATGTTTGAAATTCTTCCCGCTCCCGGTGTTAAACTTTCTAAGATAGTCGGATTGCAGGACAATATTGCTTTGCGTCTTGCAGCATCTTCTGTGCGTATAGTAGCGCCGATTCCCGGAAAGCATGCTGTCGGTATAGAAGTTCCCAATGCAAAGCGTAATATAGTTTCCTTTAAAGAAATTATTGAAGATGAACTGCGCTCTGATAAAAAGATGGAACTTCCCATTGTTATGGGAAAAGATATAACAGGAGAGGCGCAAATCGCAGACCTTGTTCAAATGCCCCACTTGCTGATTGCAGGTGCGACAGGGTCAGGAAAATCGGTTTGCGTTAATGCGATTATTCTTTCGCTTCTGTACCAGCTGCACCCTGCAGATTGCAGATTGATGATGATCGATCCTAAAATTGTAGAATTAAAACTTTATAATGATATTCCCCATTTATTAACGCCTGTTATCACCGAACCTAAAAAAGCGTTTCAGGCGCTTCAATATTGTATTTACGAAATGGAAAGGCGTTATGCGTGTCTTGATAAAATGGGAGTGCGCGATATCAGAAGTTATAATAAACGTATCAAAGAAAAAGGAATCGCTCAAGAACATTTGCCTTACATCGTTGTAATTATCGATGAGTTTGCAGACCTTATGTCAACTACAGGAAAGGAACTTGAAGGAACGGTTGCAAGATTAGCTGCAAAGAGCCGTGCAGTCGGTATTCATCTTGTACTTGCAACACAGCGTCCTTCGATAGATGTTATTACAGGTCTTATCAAAGCAAACATTCCAAGCCGTATCGCGTTTATGGTTGCAAGTAAAACAGACAGCCGCATCATCATCGATATGATTGGAGCTGATAAACTTTTAGGTAAGGGCGATATGCTCTATTCAGGCGTGGTTGATCCTTTCCCGATCCGTATGCAGGGCGCTTTTATTTCCGAAGAAGAAGTAGAAGCTGTTGTTGAGCACGTAAAAACTTTCGGAGAGCCCGATTACATTGACGATGAAATTTTCTTTGAAGACGAAGAAGATGATGATAATATGTCTCTTTTCTCTGAAGGCGGTGACCCGTTATACGACAAAGCTCTTGAAATTGTTATGCAGCAAGGTAAGGCAAGTGCAAGTTACATTCAACGCAAATTAAGTATAGGTTTTAATCGCGCTGCAAGAATTGTTGATGAGATGGAACACAACGGAGTAGTCGGACCAGCAAACGGAAGCAAGCCGAGAGAATTGCTGCATGCTGTTCGTTAGAAACGCAGTTTTGATGTTTAATGTAATCTTTAACCCTTGATTTAATATAAAATATCTAATATATTATATATATCCTAGTAAAAAAGGCAGTTATGGCTAATATATTAGATATAAAACAAAGACTTTCAACCCGTATAAGAAAGCGCCGCAAAGAAGCGAAAATAACACAGGCAGAGTTAGCGGAACGCTCAGGCGTGTCACTCGGTTCTGTTAAAAGATTCGAAGGGATAGGCGAAATTTCTCTTATAAATCTTTTGCGTATCGCATCTGTTCTTGGTTACGAAAATGATTTTGAAAAATTATTTGAACGAAAAAATTATCAGTCTATTGATGAGATAATAAATGCAAAATAAATTAATAAATGTTTTTTATCACAGCAGAAAGATCGGGCGGATTGCTGAAACGCCAGAAAAGTTTTTGGCGTTTGAATATGAACCGCAGTGGCTGCATGACGGTTTTTCTATTTCACCTTTTAGTTTGCCTCTGGAAAAGCGTGTTTTTATCGCTTCCCGCGATCCTTTTAACGGTAATTTCGGCGTATTCAATGACAGTTTACCCGATGGCTGGGGACAGCTTTTAATTGACCGAATGTTGTTAAAAAAACATATTGATCCTGCAAGCGTTTCCATTCTTGATCGATTATCGATTGTCGGAACTTCCGGTATGGGCGCGCTTGAATTTAAACCTGAAGAAATTCTTGTTGAAGAAATAAAGATTGATAATTTAAATATTTTAGCGCGTGAAGCCGAAGCGATATTAAATGAAAAATATGACGGACGCAAACTGGAAGAACTTGTAAAACTTGGAGGAAGTTCAGGCGGTGCGCGTCCTAAAGTTTTAATTAACATTGAAGGAGAAGAATGGCTTATTAAATTCCGCTCCGGCTCTGATCCTAAAAATATCGGTAAGCTTGAATTTGCATATATGAAAGCTGCAAAAGAAGCAGGGCTTATAGTACCGCAAACCCGTCTTTTTGAAGGCAAATATTTTGGTGTAAAAAGATTTGACAGAAAAGACGGCAGCATATCAGGTTCAGAAAAAGTTTTTATGATTTCTGCAAGCGCATTACTGGATACCAGCCACAGGTTTCCTTCGCTTGATTACAATAGTTTGATGTCATTAACATTTGAATTAACCCGTGATTTCCGCGAAGTTGAAAAAATGTTTAGATTAATGTGCTTTAATGTATTTACGCATAACCGCGATGATCATTCCAAGAATTTTTCATTTTTATATATAGACGAAAAAGAGCAAAATAAAAATTCAAAAGGATTTTTTCAAGTATCGCCGGTTTATGATCTTGTGTATTCGGACGGAATGGGAGGAGAACATGCAACCGCGATTGACGGTGAAGGACGCAATCCGACAGAAGAAAATATTATTTCTGTTGCAAAAAAAGCCGGTCTTGATCTGCGTAAAGCAAAAAAAACAATGGAAGAAGTTAAAGATGCGGCTGATAATTTAAAGAAAGAGAAAATATTTCCATTAAAGAAATGATTCAAAATTTAATAGATTTGTTCGGTAGCGAAATGTTTTATATTGAGCATAAAAGCAAGTGGTTTAATGTGTTTAATGTTTGGAAATAAAAAAAACTGGTAGCATGATGCCACCGGGAAAAAAAGAGATTGTTTTTAAAACTTAATTAGGGTATTGGAGGGCGTAGTAGTTGTCGGGTCATTGCTTGCCACCTTCGCCGCCGTTTTAAATACCCTTTTTTTCGTCAGTGGCGTCACGTGAGTATATAATTTCAGAGGTTCTTTGTTTTCGCATTGTAGCATAAAATGAACCTTCGGTTTGTAGAACGATAAGCTTGAAGGAAAAAGAAAAACTTCCGAATGAAGTTCGAAACCACCTCCTGCCCATTTTTGGAGATCGTTTTAGTAGACAATTTGGGTTATTTGTTAGGGGAGATTAGATTACTTACTGCGATAATGAACCACTGCCCTGGTCTGTCCGCTGCAAGTGGGCAGATTGGCGCGATTTATGCCCGCGCATGGTTCGAAAAATCGTGCCAAAAGGGATGTAGCGAATGAATGATTTATAACTGGAATAAACTTAATACTACAAGAAAAGAATTTTTAAAATAAATTTTAAATAAAAAACATAGTCTAATTTTTTCAAATTTCGATATAAATATTCCATATACATTTCTATGTTATATTTGCGTCAGGAGGAAAAATGAACACGCTGAAGCAAATGATGGATGATTATTTAATGTATTGCAAAGGTCAGAAAAAACTGAGCGCAAAATCGATCAAGGTGTATGCGATTGATCTTGAGCAATTTAAAAGGCATACTACAAGTGATAATATTCCTGTTAAATCGGATATATCAACTTATATAATGTATCTGCATAAAACCAACAAACCAAGAATGGTTAAAAGAAAAATTGCGAGTATTCGCGCGTTTTTTAACTATCTTGAATTTGAGGAAATCATACCATCAAATCCAATGAAAAAAATAAAAACAAAATTCCAGATTCCTCAGATGCTTCCCAAAACTATTCCGCTTACAATAATTGAAAATATTTTATTTGTAGCATATCAAGAATTAAAACAGGCGCGAACCGTTTATGCATATACCTCAGCTTTACGAAATGCCGCTATAATTGAATTCTTGTTTGCAACAGGACTACGCGTATCTGAGTTGTGTTCATTAAATGCTCAATACATGGATTTGGCAAACGGCAGCATCCGCATTTTAGGAAAAGG
>WQSW01000015.1 GCA_009787695.1 Treponema sp. | reverse complement strand
CTAAACCGACAATGGTTGCTAGATCCATACATTCACTCCTGTACTACTTGTATGCCTAATCTTTTGCGGTATGTTTCAATTTTATTTAAAACATCATCCGCCTCATCCCTAACAATGTAGGTTTTCCCAGATTGCATCACCAGTATTGTGTCGGGACGTATTTCAATACACTCAATTAAATGAGGATTAACGTAATATTCCTTCCCGTCCAATTTAGTTACTTTAATCATACTATATAAACAGATAAGGGACTAGAGAAAAAGATCAAATTAAAAAGCAAACAAAGTTTGCCCTTTAATCACTAATCCCTTACTTTATTTCCCCCTTAACGTTTCAGCGTCAGTAATTCCTGAAGCAGCTGATCTGCTGTTTGAATCGTTCTTGAGTTAGCCTGAAAACCGCGCTGGGTTACGATCATATCTACAAACTGATCCGCCATATCTACGTTGGACATTTCCAATGCGCCTGATACTATTCCGCCTTTTCCTGCAATACCGGAAGGACCGATATTTGCAACTCCTGAATTGTTTGACATACGGAACATATTATCGCCTGTTTTTTCAAGACCTCCCTGATTTGGGAAAGTAGCCAATGCAACCTGTCCTATAGTTCTTGAAGTACCGTTGGAATATACACCTGTGATAACGCCTGACATATCGATTTTAAAATCATCAAGATAACCCATAGTGCGCCCGTCTTGTTCCACCATCTTGGTTGAACTTGCCTCTGCATATTGTGTTATTGATTTTGTAAAACCGCCGACCTGTCCCAGATTTAAAGCAAACATCTGACGCACAAGAGTCCCGTCTTCATTCGGTGTTGCAGTCTGCACATCGAATGCGACATTCATCTGCACCTGTCCGCCTTCACCGGATACGTTGCCGTCCCCGTCTACTGCGGAAAGCAAAGTTCCGTTATTGGAAAAGTTTACAACAAAGGTTGTCGGTCCGCCTTCAGCGGGAGGATCAGCTGTAAAACCGATGGTTGTGTTGGTTGTAGCTTCGTTCTGCGGGTCTACAATAACTTCCGCGTTCCAGCTGTTAACAGTTCCCGGCACTCTTGTAAAATCAACCTGTAAAATATGTTTGTCGCCGAAGGAATCAAAAATATCGATTGTGGTTGACCATGTTGATCTTAAAATTTGATCGCCTGTGGGATTTTCCGGCAATTCAGGAATTCGTTTATCAAGGTTACATGCAAAATTAACGATTGATGTTTCCCTTGCAGGGTCCTTGCCGCCGATAGGAATTACTAACTGACCTACAGGGCTTGAAACATCAAGGATATTAAATCCGTTTACTTCTCTTGCCATCCAGCCTTGCACTTTCATACCATTTGCAGGGTTTACCATAATACCGTCTGAGTCTACAGAAAACGCGCCCGCTCTTGTATAGAGCTGTGTGCCTTTATCATCAAGAACAAAAAAACCGTTGCCTTTAATTGCAAGGTCTGTTTGAACACCTGTGGTTTGAAAAGCTCCCTGTATATGCAAAGTGTCAATCGATGCAATTGACATACCAAGACCGACTTCTTTGGGGTTTACACCGCCGACATCTTCTGTAGGGCGCGCAGCTCCTTGCAGCTGCTGATAAAGAAGGTCTTGAAAATTAACACGGTTACGTTTAAAACCTGTCGTATTGATATTGGAAATGTTGTTACCAATAACATCCATTCTGGTCTGATGATTTTGAAGACCTGAAACACCGGAAAATAATGATCGCATCATAAAAGTTCACTCCTTAGGGACGATTAGTCGGCAAATACTTTGCTGACCAGTTCCCAATTATAAAAATTTCCGTTTACCAACACCTGCGGTGTTTCTCCCCTGGTAACCGCTTCTACTAATCCTTGTATTGTTTTTTCTCCTTCGATTATTTCAACACTCTTTCCAAGAGATGTTGTCGCTTCGTTTCCCATGAACATCGATGTAAGTTTAGAAAAATCCTTTGCCATTCCTGTCATCTGTTCCAATGTGGAAAACTGCGCCATCTGCGCGATGAATTGCTTGTCTTCCATTGGGGCAGTCGGGTCTTGATATTTAAGCTGAGTAATAAGAATGCTTAAAAAATCATCCTTCCCTAAACTTTGCTGAGGCTGCCGCGACGGATTAATTGAGATATTAAAGTCGTTAACTAACTTTTCTACCTCAGCTTTTTCCTGCGAACTTAACATCGGCCTTGATACATCCATAAAATCTCCTATTTCAGCCGCGTGAGCGGCGTTGTTAATCGAAAACACCGCGTAGCGGTGTTCAATCTCCTATAAGTTTTTTCCCGATTAAAAAATCAGGCAAGTATATTTAATGAGCCCGCTCCGTGCCCGTAAGCACTGATAAGGACATCTCTATCCAATTGCGTGTCACGAAGTGAATCCTCGTAACTGGATGCTGCCATCTGCGGTGTTACAGTTTCCGCTTCATACCCGCGCCCTGAATTACTTTCGCCGCTTGAAAGCGATAAATCCAGATTTGCATCGGCAAAACCCGCTTCTTTAAACGCCTGCTCTAAAGCGGTAATTTCCTTTCTGAAAGCGTTTAATGCCTCTTCGCTCTCAACAAGAATAACTCCTGTAATCTTGTTTTCGGACATTTCAAGTTGTATCTTTACATTTCCCAAACTTTCAGGCCTTAAGGCAAGGCGTATCGTACTTTCCCCGCCGTCTTTAAGAGCCATTGAAGCATGACGGACTATATCTCCGTTAAATGTTTGGTGCAACTCCCTTGAAAGCATTGTTTCAAGCGCGCTTCCGTTAGCGGCTCTTGCTTCCCATGATGTTTGCGCGGATTGAAGTGAATTGTTAAATTCGGGAAGGCGAAGTTCTAAGGTTATCTCTTTTAAAGAAGCTTCACCGGAAAGACGGCTAGCCGTTTCCGCTGAATAAAAAGTACGTATCTGCGATCCGTCTGCTGTTCTTTGATCGCGCACTTCAAAAGTAATTCTGTCGCGGCGGCGGTTTCGCATTTCGTCTAAACGACCGGGNTTTTCTTCGTTGGATTGCCTNTTATTTGAAAGAGCGTTCTCATTACCTGCTTTTTTTAATGAAGAAAGAACTTGCTCTGCTGTTTGTGTGTTATCNGATTTTAAAAATGANTCAACTTTGCTTTCTGAAGATTTTCGTTTTTTATTTGAACTCTCGCCTTGAACTTCTTCTGTAGTTTGTTTTGCTGCAGAAGATACTAACGCCGTTTGTGCGGATAACTGTGTTTCTAAAGAACCTTGCGTATCTTTATTATTTCCTAATGCGGATACATCTTTTTTAGATTTTAATTTATCAAGAAAAGACATTTCGCTTTTTGGTTTTTCTTCCAAAGAAATCTTGGAAAGCAAATCATTATTTATTTCTTCGCCTGTAATTTCCGTTATCTGCGAAAACAGTTGATCAACAAAACCTGATTGTCCGCCGATTAAATCATTGATAAAAACATCCTTTTCATCTTCTGATAATTTAATACCTTCTTGTTCTGATGCAATATTGTGCATAAAGAAAGAAAGATCGGTCTCCAAATCATTTTCTAAATTCAGCTGTTTAAGAGATAAAGAATCTTTTTCACTTTTTAAAGGTTTTGATTGGGCTTCTGAGGCTTTGCTGTCGTTAACTACTTCGGCTAAAACTTCTGCAAAGTTTGAATGTTCTTCTTCGTTTTCATACGCTTTTACAGGCTCTTTATAATCATTTTGACTTTTTTCAAGCCCTATTTGCTTGACAATATTGTCAAGCGCGCTTTTTGCTGTAACGGGTTCTGTAAACTCTTTTTGTGCGGAAAGTGCTATCACCAACCGTCCTCCTTAAAGATTATTTACGGAAGACGATGGATAAAAATCCTTGAAATTACAAACTAGACGGGCGGCCTGCCATTTTTCTTTGCAATTCTGCAGCCCGCGCAGGATCCATAAGGGATAACCAGAAAGGAACAATCGATGTCGTCCCTTCCGCCTGTGCAATTTCCTCAGTCTTCCGCAGAACATCGATGGCATCCTGATCGTCTAAAGCCGCAATAATATTCACCGCATTCTGCGGCGGCATATTTGTCAGGTGACGGGCATTTTGCTCGATATTCCTGTTTTTATTTTCGGCATCTAAACTTTGTACTCTTAGAGAATTTTCTCGATCATCCAGTGCATTTTGTCTTTCTTCCAGTTCCTGAGCCATTTGCTCAATTTCACCGTATCTGTTATCTAATTCTCTTTGGCGGGTATCTAATTCCATATTCCGTAATTCAAGCGCTTCAAGCCGAATCGAAAGACGTTCTGCATCAAGGTTGAGAATTTCATCCGAAGATACCCTTTCTTGAGTTCTTCCTTCGCCGGGAATAAACGGAATTAATCGATATAAAGGTGCAAGGACTGTTTTTGCGTCAATTACGTTAAGATAATCGAACCATATTATACTGCCCGCTGCTAATACTACAATGAGCAGTAAAAGAAGGATTGATCTCCCTATCATTTTTTTCTCCCAAATCGATATGAACCTCAACCGAAACATTAAACTGAAAGTCTAATACCGAAGGTTCCCCTCTTGATAAGTATACTATAAATGTCGGAAAAATGGAAAGGTTTCTTTAATTTAAGTTATTATGAAATAGTCTGCATTTAAAAAATAAAATTTTTATTGCTATTTACAATATTTGCACTTATCATAATTAACTAGGTATAAAAGGAAATCGTCATGGAAAATATAAAACATTTAGGCATAATTATGGACGGAAACAGGCGTTGGGCAGAGAAAGCCAGTCTCCAACGGTTTAAAGGGCATGATATAGGAGCAGAGGTTTTTGTAAATACCTGTGATTGGTGCATTAAAGAAAAGATAGAATATCTGACTGTTTATGCATTTTCAACAGAAAACTGGAAACGCACTAAAGAAGAAATTGTTCATATTTTTAAACTTTTAGAAAAGTTCTTTACAGAAAAAATTGATCTTTGCATCGAAAGAGGAATTAAAATAAAAGTGATAGGCGAACGCGATAATCTGGCAAAAAAAGATATATTAATTATAGAAAATGCAGAAAAACAAACCGAGATATGCAAAAATTTAAAAGTTCAAATTGCTTTAAGTTACGGCGGCAGAAATGAAATTATCCGCGCCGTAAAAAAAATAGCCGGCGATGTTTTATCAACTAAAATACTAATAAAAAATATTGATGAAGATATTTTTGAACAATATCTTGATACAGCCGGAATCCCGGATGTAGATTTAGTTATCAGAACAGGAGGGGCAGAAAACAGACGGTTAAGTAATTTTCTTCCGTGGCAAACTGTCTATTCTGAATTATATTTTTCAGAAATTTTATGGCCTGATTTCTCTAAAGATGAGTTTGATAAAGCGCTTACTTATTATCATTCAGTTCCGCATAAAGCGGGTAAATAAAAAAAGCCGCCCCGTAAAAAGGACGGCTTATAAATGAAAACTAAATTACTACTCTTTGATACCGCCCATAGTAAGCCCTGAGATAATAAAGCGTGACATGAATGCATAGAAAATTAAAATCGGTATCAGCGAAACTGCAATACCTAAATAAATTCCGCCGAACTCTGTACGGTAAATATCTCCTCTTAATGCTTGAATCAACATCGGCAGGGTATAATTCTTTTGCGTTGAGATTATAACAAACGGAGTTAAGAAGTTATTCCATGAACCAACAAAGGAGAAAATCGCTTGAGCTGCAAGAGCGGGAATTGTTACCGGTAAAATAATCGTATTAAAGATTCGGAATTCTCCCGCACCGTCAATACGCGCAGCATCAATTAATTCCATACTTAAGACTGACATCATATACTGACGGATAAATAATACAGATGCGGCGGCGGCTATACTGGGGATAATCAATGGGATATAAGTATCAGTAAGACTCCACCTTGACATAAGCTGTACGAAACCGATAAAAGTAAGAGAGCCCGGTAACATCATGATAACTAAAATAATAGCCCATATTGCAAGCCTGCCCTTAAATCTGTAAACATGCAAACCGTATGCAGTCAGCCCTGAAAAGTAAACGCTAAGTATTGTCGCGCAAAAAGCGATAAAAAAGCTGTTTCCAAAACCTTGCCAAATCTGAAATCCCCGTCCTGTTAACGCATTCCAGTTATAAACGACATTCGGCGGGGTTATGGAAGTTGCAATATTAACGCCTTTTTTTATTCTTGCTCCGTCTTTAACAAAAATTGTAGCATTATCAGAAAGGGCATAAGCTGCAAGCCTTTCGCCGTCATTATCAACAATAATAATACGAGGCATTCTGCTTTCTGTTCGTTTTCTGACTACAACCAATTCATTAAGTCCGGTTTTTTTATTTAACTGCTCTTTCAACGTAGTGCCCATTATCAAATCAAGGAATCTAACCGTACCCTCTGAAGGAAGATTGACTATTACTCTTTCTGTAATTATTTCCGTTACTTCTGTCTCTTCTCCTTCTTCATTTTCAACGACAACTTCAATTTCAACATTAATTTCCTTAGTCTCTGCCCAGTCAGCGATCATAATATCCTTATGAGGCCAGAAAGCGCCGCTTCCGGGAAAAATTGAAAAGCCGGTGTTTATCTGCTCTGTTGTACGTGTGGCATTAATTAATACGACATAGATAGGTAAAACAGCAACAAGAGCCAGAAAAAGCATAAAAGCATGAATAAAATAACGCTTTAAAGGAGCATCTGATTTTACACTCATTTATTACCTCCTTTTTTTGCTTTTAACTCGGAGCGATCTTGCAGGAAGAAGAAAATCAGCAAGGCAAGTATGGTTGTAATTATAAATATTCCCATTGATACAGCCGCACCGTACGAATAATCGTTTCGTCCTTGGAAAGCAATATTGTACTGATAAACTACAGTCGTTCTTATACTGAAAGCAGGCTCTCCCCGCATACCCGTTAACAAGAACGGAATATCAAACATTTGCATACCGCCGATCATTGATGTAACAAGAATATACAGCATCATGGGGCGTAAGAGAGGCAGCGTAATATACCACGCAGTTTGCCGGCTGTTTGCACCGTCAACTGTAGCCGATTCATACAACGATACAGGAATACTTGTAATACCTGCCATTAACATAATCAATGTGTGACCGTACCACATCCACCATTGAACAAAAGCGACCAGCCCGCGCGAGAACGGAATACTTCTGAAAAAGTTAAACGCATGAGGAACCCATTCTCCGTTTTCTAAAACCGTATCCTGTATACCCATTGAACGTAAAAGCTGATTTGCCGGCGCATTTATATAACCGTTAAAACCAAAAATACTGCGGAATAAAAGAGCGACAGATGCTGCGGTAAGAAGATTGGGTAAATAAACTAAAGCGCGGAACAGTCCTTTACCGACAAGGTTAAGCCTAATATCAGACAGCCAAATGGCAAGCACAAGCGCTAAACCTAACTGCGGTATAAAGTTTAAACCCCAAATAATAAATGTATTTCCAAGCGCTCCCCAGAAATAATTATCTTTCATAAGCCTGCCGAAATTTACAGCACCATGAACGATTTTTCCTTTTCCGTTACAATCATTGCATTTTAACGGTTCTGCCCATCCAAATACATTTCTGTATCCGCTGCCGTTACAAGATGCACATTCAGAGGAAAAATTTATTTCCTGCTCGAAACCCCGTACATTTGTAAAACCAAGCGTAAATGTATAAAGAGTAGGCCAAAGATTAAAAAGACTAAAAACAAGAAGAAAAGGCAAAACAAAAAGATATCCGTAACGATTTGTTCTTGCTTCATGACCAATTGATTTTTTAATTTTAACTTTTTTTAAGATAACTTGTTCTTCTGCGCTTTCTTGAGCCATTTCCGGCGATGGCTGAGGAGTCTCATCCAATTCCTGAGAAGCATTTGTTTCTTGAGAATCATTTAACTCCTGAGATTCATTTTTTTCTTGAATGATATTAAATTCTTGAGATTCACTTGTTTCTTGAGTGACATTCAATTCTTGAGATTCATTTGTTTCTTGAGTGACATTCAATTCCTTAGATTCATTTAATTCCTGTTCCTGAGACCCATTTAAATCCTGAGCTTCATTCATTTCTTGAGACTCATTCATTTCCTGAGGATCATTCGCTTCTTGAGAATCATTTAATTCCTGAGAATCTATTTCTTGCGAAGGTATAACTTTCTCCGGAATTTTATCAGCCTTATTTGCGCCTTTCTTTTTCTTTGGCATATGTCCCCCTAAAAAAAACCTGACCACTTATACAAGCGGTCAGGTGAATTTAAGCTTTTATTATCAACCTCTGTTGATTAGAATCCAAGTGTGGTTTGAACTTGAGCTCTGAAATCTGCAAGAGCTTGAGCTTTTGTTTTTTCTCCGTTAACAAAAGCAGTTGCTTCTTCCTGGAAGAGACCTTCAATTGCTTGGTCGGTTCCCTGTGTAAGTCTGCCGTCTACGGATTTTGCCATTTCAGCAAATGCTGCATAATGATTCTGTCCGCCTAAGAATGCTTCGCTGAATGTGTCTTTAATTCTGTTTACAACATTAAGGTTGCTGACCATGTCGCCTTTGTCAGTTGCCCATGCTGTAAGGAATCCGTCATCTGTGGTAAGCCATTCGATCATCTGCTTTGCAAGTTCCGGGTTCTTTGTGCCTTTGTATGCGCCAATCCATGTGCCGCCCCAGCGATATGCTGCAGGACCAGGGATCATTGCCCAGTCGCCAGATGTGCTGGGAGCATTGGTTTTAAGAACATAGTGCAAGCCCCATGTGGGGAGGAAGTATGAGAATGCTTCAAGAGGGTTTCCGTTTTCATCTTTGAGTTCGTCTTTCATACCTGCAAACCAGCCTTCTGACCACTGTCCGATACGTGCGTCATAGCGGTTGTCATGAATGACTTTTCCGATGTCTAAATATTTTTCCATGTTAGGATCAATATTAATTCTGCCGTTTACAACCCAAGGAGATGACCTTGAACCAAGGAATACGTTATAAAGGTCGCCGCGGCTGGATACTACTAAGCATTTACCGTTTGATCTGGTTTTGAGTAATTGGGCAGTTTCGAGGAATTTATCAAGGTCTGTGAAATAGGTCTGTACAACTGCAGGATCATCTGTTCCAAGATATTGCTTTGCAAGGCTTCTGCGATAGAACATCGCGCCCGGACATGCCTGCCATGACATTCCGTATACTCTGCCGTTATATGTTCCAACTTCAGCAGGGTAAGCAAGAAGCTTGTTTTTGTTTTTTTCATAAACATCGGTGATATCCAAAAGCTGTCCTGATTCAACATACTTGCGTACGAAGGCTGATTCTAATGCGAAAATATCCGGTGCGCCTTTTCCTGATTGTAATACCGGATCTAATTTGTTTTCGAATTGATCGGATGGGGTAATTGAATAATTAATTTTTACATCCTTGTGAGCCGGGATATAGTAATTGTTTACCATATCACCCACTTCATCTGTGAATGACCATACGACTAACCCATCATTTTTTGTACAGCCGCTTACGCTAAAAAGAATAAGAACTGCACCCAAGATAAATAAAGCTTTTTTCATTTTTTCCTCCAAAATAATTTTTTTCCCAATTTTCTTTGGGCTTAGGTTTACTAGAAACAATGTTACCATAATGTGAATTAATGGTCAATACATTATTAAATTTATTTTCATTAATTTATAGAAATAAGTAAATGATCAATTTACTTTATATTGATTTTTGCAGAAACCGGCAGGGGAGCGCCTTTTTCAGCAGAAACCGCTGCAGGGACGGCATCGGAAGCCCAGACTGTATAAACTCCCGGAATCAATATAGAGTTACCTTTCCCGTCTACCGTTTCAAAAGCCGGTAAAAGCAGTTCAAAGTCTGCTTTTACGCTCTTTCCGGCAGGAATAAAGACCCGCTTGAAACCCCTAAGCGAGAAAAAAGGCTCGTTTTCGCTCTTTTTATCCCTTGAAACATAGATTTGCACCACTTCATCAGCATCATATTTACCTATATTGGATACTGTCACCGATACAATGACAGACTTTGAAGAAGCGGAAACTTCAGAATCAGATAAATTGATAGAATCAAAGCGGAATTTGGTGTAAGAAAGCCCGAAGCCGAAGGGATATTGAGGAATTTCGGTCATATAACGGTAAGTCCGCCCTTTCATCGAGTAATCTTCGTAGGGGGGAAGCTGCGCTGTCGAAGCGGGGAAGGTGATTGGGAGTTTCCCTGACGGGACGGTATCGCCGAAAATGATGTCTGCAACCGCCGTGCCGCCTGATTCGCCTGAATACCATGTAAAAATTACCGCATCGGCGATATTTTCCGGGAAAGCGATGGGGCTGCCGCCTGTCAGCACTAAAATGATCTTTTTACCTTTATCCCTTACTTTTTGAAGGAATTTTAACTGCCATGAGGGAAGTTCGATTGCAGCGCGGTCGCCGTTGGAATCGGAGGCGATTGCGTCCCCTTCTTCGCCTTCCATTGCGCCGTCCAAACCCATTACAACAATGACAACATCGGAAATATTCGCTTCGCCGTATTCGGCGTTTGATTTGCTGTTTTCGCTGTACATCAAACAACCTTGACGGTAATCAATATTGATTCCGAATTTATCTTTTACTTTTTCGCCTATCCCTTCGAGTATCGTTACAAAATGAGAACTGACCCCGTAATAATTTCCGAAAAGTGCATGCGCGTTTGCCGCAGAAGGACCTGCAATAACAATTTTTTTGGGGCTTGAATCCAGCGGCAAAAGATTATTGTCGTTCTTAAGAAGGACGATGGATTTATGCGCCGCTTTAAGAGCGAGAGCGCGGTGTTTTTCGCAGTTGATTACTTCGCGCCCAAGTTTTCCGTATTTTCCTGATTCCGGCGGATCGAACATCCCCAATTTAAAACGGGTGCGCAGCAATCTTTCCAGCGCTGTGTTGATCGCCTCTTCTGTGACAAGCCCCTGTTTGAAAGAGACAGTCAGCATAGGATAGGTGCAGCCGCAATTAAGATCGCAGCCTGCATTTAAAGCGAGCGCGGCAGATTCTTCTGCGGACTTTGTTATCTTGTGATATTCATGGAAGTCGCGGATAGCCCAGCAATCTGAAACAACGTGCCCTTTAAAATTCCATTTGTCTCTTAAAATATCTTTAAGAAGGAAATTACTTGCACAGCAAGGTTCGTCTAAAGTACGGTTGTATGCTCCCATAACCGATTCCACTCCGCCGTCTACGAGAACTTTAAATGCGGGAAGATAAGTTTCCCATAAATCTTTTTGTGTAACAATTGCATTAAATGTGTGCCGGTCTTTTTCGGGACCTGAATGAACAGCGTAATGTTTTGCGCAAGCTGCAAGTTTTAAATTTTCTGGATCGTCGCCCTGCAAGCCTTTCACTAATGCAAGACCGATTTTTGATGTAAGGTACGGGTCTTCGCCGTAGGTTTCCTGCCCCCTGCCCCATCGTGGATCGCGGAAAATATTAATGTTAGGCGTCCAGAAAGTAAGACCCCAGTACTGACCTCTGTTGCCGTGTTTTACAGCTTCATTATGTTTAGCGCGCGCCTCATCAGAAATTGCGATTGCAATTTCTTTGACCAGAGCGTCATCAAAAGTTGCGGCTAACGCTATCGCCTGCGGAAAAACAGTTGCGATACCCGCTCTTGCAACACCGTGAAGACATTCGTTCCACCAGTTATATTCGGGAATCCCAAGCCTTTCTATAGCGGGGCTCTTGTAAAGTAATTGCGATACTTTTTCTTCCAGAGTCATTTTAGAAATTAAATCTTTTATTTTTGATTCGCGGTCCATAGCAGTCTCCTGATCAAATGATGTTTTATTATAAGGTTAGATGCAATGAAAAGTCCAGAAAAATTATTTTAATTTATTATTTAAACGCGGTTCTTTAGAAACGCACGGTTCGTTTAAAATACACGGATCAATTCCTTTTACAGAGCCGCAAGTAATTGATGCAACCTCCCTGCATCCGCAATCGCAAATGGAAACATCTTTGCATGAGGCACATTCATCTGGTATATAACCGCGGTTTGCAAAAATATTCCAGTAATCAATATCGTCAATTAAAGGTTCGTTAAAAATATGCCCCACCTTTCGCGGCGAATGATTGCAAGCCCTTATTATACCGCTTGGATCAATTACAAAAAAACCTTTTGCCGCCGCGCATAAATATCCCATCTTTAAATACTTGTATTCATTTTTATTTTTATTTATTAAACATAAAGGCATTTCCGTTCCTATACTGCCCCATCGTTTTGCTTTTGAAAGTACATCTTCTGCTGTATCTAACATTCCGTTAACTTGTTCTTTGCTTAATGATAATTCATTTTGATATTGTATACCTCTTCCGCCTATTAAAAAACGATTTAAAAGCAAAGTATCCGCGCCTGCAATAAGAGCGTAAGAAATTGTTTCGTAGAGTTCATTATAATTTATATTTGTTACAGTTATATTGACTGTTGTCTGCACTTTTTCCTGCGAAGCGCGGCGCAGCCAATGCAGCACGCCGAGTGCGTTATCTTGCCCTGTGTGCCGTTCAAAAGTATTAATACCGGGGAGGGAAAGCGAAAGATGCACTTTATATTTTTTAAAAAGTTTTAAATATTCTTCGCTCATAAGTAAGCCGTTTGATATAACCACAATGGATTTTCCTTTGTTGAAATTTTGCTCGCGAAGATACGCTAAAATTTCAGGCAGCTCCGGGTTAAGAAGAGTCTCGCCGCCTGATAATGAAATATATTTTATGTTATGCGATTTTAAAATATCGATTGCTCTTTTCCATTCCGGCAAATTAAGTTCAATCCCTTTTTCATATCCTGCTTCCCACGGGCAGGAGCAAAACAAACATTTGTGATTGCATTTATATGTAAGTTCTAAAACTCCGGTTTTAGGAAGTTTGGGTTGTGTTTTCATTTAATTGTTTTAATTATCATCCAAAGGAAAATCTATATCATCATCAATCCAGCGGGGACCCATATCATAACACATAGCTATATCTTCCAGATCATCGTCGTCGTCTTCACCTTCATCTTCATCTTCTGGAGGCAAAGCGGCAAGTGCTTGTTCGATTGTAATACCGCTGCAAAAAGGACATTCATCGATTTCTGAATCGTGTATGTGTCCTGCAGAACACTTTTTAAAACCCATATCTTCCTCCTTATATTTTAGGACCTCTTAAATAACACATCGCTAAATTACTTAAATCAACTTTTTTTACTATTTTTTTTGCCGCTTCAGAGAGCTTATCTTCTATTTCTTCTTCGCCGTTACAAAACGGGCATTCTTCCAGCTTGGATTCGTAAATATGACCTTCGGGGCATTTGGTGAACTCGCTTTCCATTAATATACTCCTATATATTGAATATTACCATGTATATGAATCGTTTTCTATGTATTCAAGCGTATCATTATAACTACCGTATGAGAAAGTTAAAAATTTCCTTTTAGCATCACCATACAATTTATTTTCCCAATAGAGATAAGTAATACCTTCTTGGTACTCTCCTCGATCATAAATAAAAATATTACCCGTATGTGTGTAACTATCATTTTTTTTAATTAATTCTGAATAACCTTTTAGTGGTGCATTTAATGTAAAGTTTTTAATAGGGTTATCAGGATGAAACACATTTGTACCGGATACAATTATAGAGTTATAATCAATTGTCAATCCGTAAATAAAATAACATGACCCGGAGGAAGACTGCCATGTTCCCCGCAAATTATAATTAAAATTATTATATGATTCTCCGCTTTCGACCCAATCTATATCACAAGCGCTGATTGTTAATGCAAATAAGAAGATGATAAAAACGGCGTTTTTTTTCATGTTGCGCCTCCTTAATTAATAAAATTTGAAATATCACAATGTTACATCTTACTTATAAAAATAACGCATAAAAGCTTAAAGTTATATGGAGGAATGTTCTGTTTATATGGACTTTTGTTGCGTTTTTTGATTTAATCGTCTTCTTATATCACATTATCTGGAGATTATCAAAATCTGCGAATCGGGCGAATGCTAACTCTTCCTTTTGCATCATTTACTTTTTCTTGTTCTGCAAAAACATTGTTTTCATAATTATTACGATACACTGTTCCGGTTGAAGAAATAAACTGATGTTTGTTTTCAAATCTTGTTAACTCCCAGCGAAAACTTCTTAGCATTTGTTTTAATTCATCTTCATCGGGCAATTCCCAATCTTTGAATCCGTTATAAGAAAAGATAACTAATTTAACCTGCGCTTCTGTTACTGCCGTTGCTTCAATAAAGTCTTCTATTTCACCGGCATTAATAGGGCAACATTCTAAATAACGCCAGCCGCCTGTATAATTTCTTTTATCAAAAAAAACATATCCGCCTGCCGGTCCTATTACATTTGCAACTTCCAATGCACAAGAACATAATAATAAAACTGCCGGAATAATAATTAATAATTTTTTCATATTAAACTCCTTTTAATTAAACGGACCGATTCGCAGAGTATAACCGAGCATTAAACGATGATTCATTGCTTTAAAATTAGTGCGTAAAGCATAACCGATTCTGAACAGATGATTTCCTCTTCCGTAATAAATTCCAGATGCAAGGTCAAGCGCCCAATTCTGTATTGATACATTACTGTCTTTTGTTTGGGGATCTTTGTAATCATAATGAGAATCTAATAATCCGCCGCCTAATCCGGCATAGAATCCTCCGGTATTATTTTTAAACGGTGAAAAATAATTTATGCGGGTATAATAATAAAAAGAATAATATTCAATATCAAATATTTCTATATCGCCGGCTCTTCCATGAATAAAACCATAATCAAAACCCGCTTCTAAAAAAATATTCGGAAGAAATCCTGCGGTTATATTAATATTTCCAATAGCAAGAGGTGAAGCAAATGAACTGCCGATATTGAGTCCTACGCTCCATAATTTTTTACCATTATCCACCCAAAACATATTTGCTTTTCTTTTTTTTTCAGCTTTTTTCTTATCAGCTAATCTCTTCTCTTCTTCTGCTAATCTTCTCTCTTCTTCGGCTAATTTTCTCTCTAATTCCGCAGCGGCATTTTGCTGCCTTAACCTTTCTGCTTCACTTTGATTTTGCCTTGTTAAATCATTATTAATTCTTCTTCTATCAATTTCTAATTGTACTCTTTCCGCTTCCAACCTTACTCTTCGTTCTTCTAATTCTCTGTTTATTGCAGCATTTTTAATTCTTTCTTCTTCTATTTGCCTTCTTTCTGCTTCTCTTTGTAATCGTCTCTCTTCTCTTCTTCTTTCACTTTCTTCATCAGAATTAATAACCGCTTCGCCTGTGTTATTATTTTCTGTTCTCTGATTTGTTTCCTGAGCAAAAAGTTCNAACACAGCGAATAATCCAAAAATTATTAGAATAAAATAAAACCTTTTTATCATTTTTTAACTCCNTGCACTTTAATTTATTTGTAAATTTCCGTTAACAACACGTAATGTNTTTTCAGAATTTGTTATGCTGCCGTTACTTTTAAAAATATCTCCGATTTCCGTTCCGNATATCGTTCCGTATTTTGAATTTCCTGTACTATGCAAAGCANAAGACCCTGAGCCTGCAATATTGCGAAAATTACTTGCCGCATTGCCGCCGTAAATAACACCGCCTCCCATCATGAATATTCCGGCTGTGTATACACCGCCTCCATAACCGTTTCTGCTTATATTTGCGGATATTTCTCCGTTAATCATGGAAAATTGCCCGTCATTATTTACATATATGCCGCCGCCGTGCTGATTAGAAATATTATTTGATATTTTTCCGCCGCGTAAAAAGAAAAATCCGCCTGCATCAACATAAATTCCGCCGCCGTTATGCGAAGTTATATTTCCGGATATTTCTCCGTTATTTACGGTAAAAGTTCCGCCGCTATTTATTTTTATCAATGAATCTGTATTATTCCTTCCGATAAGTATAATTCCGTTATCAAGTATTAAATGTACATTTGCTCCGACTGTAAACATACTTCCATTTCTTTTTAATCTTATTGTTGGGGGTTTAATTATGTTTTCAGATTTTAATAGTATAGTAATTTTTTTATTATATGATAAAACAGACGGATCGATTTCTTCATCATTAAAAATTAATATGGTGTATTTAATATCGTTTTCTGCTATTGAATCGATTATATTAATTTTAAAAGATAAGGATTTTTCTGATGATTCTAATAAACCTAATCTGGCGGTTTGTAAATTTATTTGAATTGTATTTAGTTTAAGTTCAGAACCATCGTATTCAAATACATATATTTTTCCTGCTTCAAAATTAATTAATGAATCAGGATATGGAATTGTAATATTTGTATTTCTTCTTATTGAATAATAACTTGATATACCGGGATTTAATTTATATGCTTTTTCTTCGTTATGTACTATTAAAGTTGATTTTGCGCCAATAGGAAGAAGCTCGCCTGTACCGGTATTAAAAGACAAGTTATCCATACTTTTATTTTTTATTTTTACATATGCGTTAGAACTTGATATTGATGATAATTTGGGTATTGTAATTTTATTTACAACATTTTCATCAATACGCGAAATTATCGCAGGTGATACATGCTCAATTACAATTATATCTTCAAAAGTTACTAAATGTTTTATATAAAACGGAGTTCCTGCTGAATTAGGGGAAGCATCAACCTTCGCAGAACTATTCCCGTCAACATTTGCAATTTTATTTGTCCATGACGGATCTGTGTAAATACTAACCGGAAAATTTTCTTGATTTATAAACTCAATTTGTGTTCTTGGTATATTATCATTTTCTTTTGGCTGTTCACAGGCGTTAAATAAACTCAAAAGTAATGTTAGTATACAGATGGAATATAGATTGTAATTAAATACTTTAATTAACATTTTTCCTCTATAAATAAAAATAAATGGAATATACCTTGTAAACACAAGGTATATTTCCGCTTATAATAATTAATTTTTAATTATTGATAATATTTGCTTGCCTCAACTTCCAGTATCGTTATTGCAGATGCATCTTCGTTTTTTGGAAATGATAATTCATATATTTTATTTGATTTCATCTGCATTTCCTGAGACGCCGGAACATATCTTGGTGCTGTCCACGACAGAGCTCTGAAATTTATAGCTGTAGTATTGGCATTAATATCAAATCCGCTTATAAGATCGCTGCGTCCGCCTCTGACTATAAAATCACCGCTTGGAGATCCATTTGTCAACAGCGTACTCCCGCTATGTACTCTAAGACCTTGATCTGAACTATTAATAACCAATAAAGCAGGTTTTGTATTAGTGTTTGTAGTATCAGAATTTTTAATGTCAGTAGTAATCGTAGGTTCAGAATTAGTCGCTTGAACAGACCGTGCTTGCGAACGATCTTCAAAATCAACAAGAGCGACTACCTTTCCGTCATATTTTAATTCTCTTTTAAAATATAAATAATAATCATATATAGGTCCAATCTCGACAGGAACAATAACACGTTTTGCTCCCGGTGCTATTACAGCGTAATTTGAACTTAGATCGGATTTTTTTACTTCTACCCAGTAAATAGTATTATTATCAAACACCCAATTTCCGCCGCCCCATGTTGAAGAAGGCGATACAGAAATTGTATAAGCTTGTGTATCAGAATAATATGTTAATTCATTGAATTGCGCCGCCTGCGCTCCTCTTTCTGCATAATTTGCTTTATTAACTCCTATAATTGTATAGAATTTTTGATCCGGCATCCGTACTTTTATTGTGCCCAATGAATTAATAGTTCCTATATAGTTATCTTTTTCTACTTTACCTTCAAATAATAACACTTCGCTTGCTATTGTGTTATTAATTGTCAAAGTTCCGTTTTGGCTTACCCTGCCTGTCGGATAATTATATAAACCTTTCGCCCAATCAGGTATATTTTCTTCTCCGCCTCCGCTTGATTTTTCACCAAACAAATCACATCCGGCAAAGTTTAAAATCAACCCCATTGCCAATAAAAGCACTGATATTTTCAGTATTTTTTTCATTTTTTTCTCCTTAAGTAATGAATTAGCCCTAGACCATGTCAAGAGCCTTTTAATAATATATTAGACCATATTATGAACATCATGTCAACAATCATTTTTACAAATTTGTTTTAATAATTAACCAAAACAGGCGTTTTTTTAAAATATTTTTTAATTAATTATATAAATTTCAAGAGGTTTCTTAATTATCAACAAAATAACAAAAGACCGTATTTTGGTCTTTTGTTAACTTTAATCTATTATGTTAACGTATGGAAGGTAAAAATATTTCCGTGATCTTTTCAGAAAATATTATTTATTATAGGAAAAAATTAGGTCATTCACAGTACGATTTAGCCATGATAAGCGGTATAAGCAGAACTATGATTAGCCATTATGAAAGAGAAGGAATGATACCTACCTCCGAGAGATTACAAGCACTCGCGGACGCATTAAATATCCCGGTTTATAAATTATTTAAGGATCGTTTTGATGAAATAAATACAGAAACTGATATATCAAATATTGATCCCAGAAGTATAAAAAAACTGCTTGATATTCTTTCCCTTCCGCCGGATGATCGAAACGATTTTTACCGCATCCTAAATAAAATGCTGAGAAAAAATCAGCTTGAAAAAAACAGTCAAATTTAAAATATAGAAGAATCTGCGGTCTATGTTAACCCCGTTATCTGCTGTTTAAAAGAGCTTCAAAAGCGGCAAGAACCTGCGGCGTATCCCATTGAATACTGCCTATAAGCTTTCCTATGATCTTTCCTCTCCTGTCGATTATAAAAGAGGTCGGGATTGCTTCTATTCCATAGGTGCTGCTAACACTGCCGTTTATATCAAGCGGAACAGGAAAAGTGTGTTTTTTATTTTGAATAAATAGATTTACAGTGTCATATCTTTCTCTTATATTCACGGCAAGTATTTCCAAACCCGCACTTTTATAACGCTGATACAACAATTCCATAGACGGCATTTCTGCAAGGCAGGGCGGACACCATGTTGCCCAAAAATTTAAAATTATTACCTTGCCTGTATAATTTGCAAGGGATACATTGCCGCCGTTTAAAAGCTGTAAATTAAATTCATGCGGATCTATTTGCTGTCCTAAAACTTGAATCCTTGCAATTCTCAGTAAGCGCGATGCTTCCTGCGAAACTTGAGAAGAAACATTCTGCGGTGAAAAAAAGAATGTTAAAAACATAAGAAGAGTTAGTGCGCAGCTAAAACAATGTGCAAAAATAATTTTTTTATTAATGACTTTCATTTTTAATCTCCTATAAATTTTAAATCATATTTATGCATAAACATAGTTTGCATATACTTAAATTTATATTATATATTTATCATTTTCAACCAATTTGCGATTATTTTTAAAAAATGATTCTTGTCTTGCGCCCAAAAAATAAATTGATATTGCCATCTTTGCATTGCAGTATTAAGCGCGGAAAAATGACCTGTTAATATTAATATACCGATAATGATTAATATACATGCACTTATTTTTTTAATCAACTGCATTTTATCACGAAACCATTTTGCAGAAACAAGATACCTGTCAAAAAATAAAGCCGCTAAAACAAACGGAATACCAAGACCGAGCGAATAAATTGCAAGATAAACAGCTGCGATTCCCGCTTTGCCGCTTTGTCCCGCTAAAAATAAAACACCTGTGAGGATTGGTCCTATGCACGGTGTCCACCCCGCTGCGAAAGCCGCTCCGGCAAAAAAAGCGCCGATTAATCCTCTCGGTTTATTTTTTAAATTAATACGCTTTTCATAATTTAAAATTGAAAGAAAATCAAATAAAATATTAAAGCCAAGTATAATTACGATTATCCCTGCTGCTATCCTAATATATTTTGATATTCCTCCCATTAACAAAAATGTAGCAGAAATAATTATGCTAAAAATAATAAATACAATTGTAAAACCTAGAATAAAACATATTGATGTTAATAAAAGTATAAACCGTTTTTTATTTGCAAAAATAGAGTTTGCCTGATCTTCTTCTGTTAAAGAAACTTGAATTCCTGCAGCACTTCCAAGTATACTCAAATAGGAAGGTATAAGCGGAAGCACGCATGGAGATAAAAAAGAAAGAAAACCGGCGGCAAATGTTAAAAATATTGACGGATATTCATTCATAAATAATTTTAATAATAATCAATCAAAATCCTTCTTGCGGATGTCTACCCTTTTTATTTTACCGCTGATTGTTTTTGGCAGTTCAGACACAAACTCGATGATACGCGGGTATTTGTAAGGCGCTGTTACGTGCTTTACATGATTTTGCAGTTCGCGGATTAATTCATCACTGGCAGAAAATCCCCGCGCAAGAACGATTGTGGCTTTCACAACCTGTCCGCGCATCGAATCGGGAGCGGCTGTTACGGCACATTCAAGTACTGAAGGATGTTCCATAAGAGCGCTTTCTACTTCAAAGGGACCGATGCGGTAGCCTGAGCATTTTATTACATCATCGTTGCGCCCGACAAACCATAAATAGCCGTCGCCGTCCTGCCATGCCATGTCGCCTGTCTTATATGTTCCGTTACTCCAGCAATTTGCGGTAACTTCCTTGTCTCTCCAATAGCCGCGGAAAAGTCCCGGAAAATCCGAGTTGCCGATAACAGGCGGCATACTTGAAGGATCACAATCATCGCTTTCGTACATACTTTTTCCCGCCGCTGTTATACTCATGTTGCCGACTATACCTTCATCGCAGACTTCTCCGCTTTCGTCTAACAGTTTAAAATCAAAAAGAGGGGCTGGCTTTCCCATAGAACCGGGTCTTACAGGCAGCCATTTAAAAACAGCAGCCATTACAGATGTTTCGCTCTGTCCGAAACCTTCGCGGATTTCAAGACCTGTAAGCTCTTTTAATTTATTGTAAACTTCAGGGCTTAGCGGCTCTCCTGCCACAGAGGTGTGGCGGATAAAACTAAAATCGTAACTTGAAAGGTCTTCTTTAATTAAATAGCGGAACACTGTCGCAGGCGCGCAAAAAGTAGTTGGTTTTAATCTTTGAATTGCGTCTAACATTCCTTTCGGTGTAAACTTTTCCGTATCATATGCGCCGATTGCAGCCCCGCAAATCCATTGACCGTAAATTTTTCCCCATGCAAACTTTGCCCAGCCTGAATCTGTTTGTGTCAGGTGTACGCAATTATCTTCTGCACAGTGCCAGTATTTTGCGGTAACTATATGCCCTAAAGGCAGCGAATGATTGTGAAGCACCATCTTTGGCATTCCTGTTGTGCCTGAAGAAAAATAAATCAGCATCGGGTCTTTTAATACGGTGGGCATCCTTGAAAAATTTTCCGACGCTTTTTCTATTTCACTTCGCATATTAATATAGCCGTCCGGTATTGTTTCTCCTATAATTGCGATCTTTTCCAGTTTCGGGCAATTAGGACGCGCCAATGCAATGTTATCAAGCAATTCTTTATCATCAACTGTGATTAAAAGTTTTACATCTGCAATATTGCAGCGGTATTCCAAATCTTTTGCCGTTAGCTGATATGTGCCNGGAATGCAGATTGCGCCGATTTTTGCAAGAGCGCACATNANAACCCACACACCGGGNCGCTGTTTTAAAATTAACTTTACNACATCTCCTTTTTTTACACCTAACGCAAGGAGAGCGTTAGCCGCTTTATCGGAGAGGCGTTTTATTTCTGTGAANGTAAAAGATTTCATCGCCTGCGAATCGTCAGTCCACAAAAGGGCGAGTTTCTCCGGTTGTAATCTTGCCCATTCATCAACAACATCGTAGGCAAAGTTAAAATCAGACGGGGCGCTGCATTTATAATTTTCATAAAAATCTTCATAACTGCCGAATTCTATCCGGGGACAGAAACGTGAAAGTATTTCGTTCATATTATTTTCCTAAAATATTTAAATCCTTATCATTTACATTAAAAAAATTCTACGAATTTTTTTCAAGTATTATTGTTAAAAATTGCGCTCTCCCGTTCACTGCGCTTTGAGCATGAGGGATGCGCGCATCAAAATAAATCGAATCACCGGGCGAGAGTACATGCTCGCCCTTTCCTACAGTAACCATTACTTGCCCCTCTGTTACAAAATTAAATTCCTGTCCTGAATGAGAAACAGGCTGCGCCTGCGGTTTTGAAGAATCGAGAGACACAAGCAAAGGCTCCATTATCCTGTGCTTAAAGTTATACGCAAGACTTGAAAACTCATAACCGGGATAGCGTTCTATCTGTACGCCCTTGCCTTTGCGGCACACTGCCGCGCTGTCCATTCTTGCCTCTTCACCTGTAAGTAAAACTGTAACATCAGTTCCCAATCTGTTTGCGATTGTATATAAAACGCTGATCGGTATATCAAGATCGCCGTTTTCATATTTGGTGTATGTATCAAAAGGAATGTTTGTATCTTTTGCCATATCCAGCGCGCTGATTTCGAGAATCTCTCTTAATTCTTTTATGCGTTCAGGCACATGAGCTGCAAACTCTGTTTGCGTTTTTTCGTTCATATAAAATCTCTCCAATGTTTGCCGGTTACCCTGTCATTTTCATCCCGGACTTCAAAAGGAATTTTCACATTTTCGTTCCCTGTAAAATCCAGCCTGTGTTCTTCTGTTTTAACACCGGCTACATTATTATTTAAAATCATCTTTACAAAATCATCAATAGTGTTTAGCTCTTTGTCTGAATATACACCGTATATTTCGCCGTAAAACAGGGTATCAGTACTATGAATGTCACTTCCCGCTATCATGGGCTTACCGAGTTTTTGCGCGTAACGGCAGGCAAGAGCATCATACGCAACATCATCATGCCCTCCGTTGGCTGCTTCAACACCGTCAACACAGCCTGCAGAAAGAATGACGCGGTTTATATAATTGCGCTGCCTGAAAGGGTGCGCCTGCACAACACAGCCGCCTGCTTTTTTTACAGCGCGGTACATCTCGCCCCTTGTCCATGTGCGAACCTCAGGATGTTCAAGCAGCCATTCTTTATTAAGCCCGTAAACAAGATAATCATCGCAGCTTTCAAATGTTTCTTCCCACCCGAAAAAAACTTTAAGACCTCTGCGCTCTCCTTCGTTTAAAGCTGCTTCGTACCCGCGGCAAAAAAGGTTTACCCATTCTTTCCACGGAAGTTTGCGGGGAATTGCAGTATTTCCATTAAAAAAGTGATCTGTCACGATGATGCCGGAATATCCTTTTTCAATGTAACCTGATATGTATTCCGCTCCTCCTGAAACGGAACATCTGCTTGCCTCCGATGTATGGAGGTGAGTCTCGTAAAGAAATGACACAATACTTTATTTTAACGATTTTAAGCAGGAAATGACTAGTGGGTGATTTATGAAATTAATAATCTTTGAAAATTTTTAAAATTCATCAAAGTTGAAAAAAAACTTAATTAATGTAATAATATCCTGACAAGGAGTAAACATGAATTGTATCAACTGCAACAGCAAATGGGAGACCGATGAAACGATATCCGCCTCAATTACAAAATGCCCGTTCTGCGGAGAAAACCCTCTTGTAAAAAAAGAAGAGCCAAGAACTTTCGAAACTTCAAAAGACGCGCTTGCCGCTATTTATAAAAAATTCGGCGCGGATATACTGCTTGGAAAATTAAACTCATACTTTTTAGATTTTGCCCCGTCCGTAAATATCAATATTAGAAATTTAGTATTTTCAGTTTATAACAGCGGCGCGTCAAAAGTATTAAAAGAAAATTTAAATTCCACGCAGAAAGAAAAGGAAAGAGCTGTAAAGATAGCGCTAAGAAACATGGCGGATGCTTTTGTCTTACCTGAAATGGCGGAAAATATCATTTATGAATTTACAGATGCATTAGGCTGGAAGATAGATAAAACAAAAACCGAGTTGCCGCCGAAACCCAATACTCAGGAAACCCCTGCGAATGACTCTTCTTCTCAGACAGTAACAAAACCTAAAAGAAAGAGTAAAACTAAAAAAAGTAAGAATACAACAAAAGTAAAAAAAGGAAATAAAGCAAAGCATAAAATAACGATAATTTTTACCTTAGTTATAACTATCACTTATCTGTTTTTTCTTTGGTTTACTGATTTAATAGAAAATTTATGGATTGCTGAAGGTTTTGATATTTTGCAATTTATACCATTGGCAGGTTATGCAGTTATTATAGCAATCATTGGTATAATAAGACGAGATGAAGATATTATATTATTAGATTTTCTTATAGGTATAGGTATGATTATAGCTCAATCTATTACTATTTGTGTATGGGAAGGTAATGTAGGTATTCTTTTAATTTTTTTAATTGGAAGGCTTGTTATGAATCTTCTTTCTTTTGCTCCTGCAATTTTGATTGTTTTTTTATTTTTACTCATTGTTTCTTAAAGATTGATAATTTTTATCCTGCATCTTCGATCAAGTTCTTCATGATATATTCTCTTCTCTCCGGCGTGTTTTTGCCCATGTAGAAACTCAAAACCTGAGGGACTTGTTTCAGCGTATTAACGGAAACAGGCACGAGGCGTATATCCTCTCCGATAAATTGACCGAACTCTTTAGGGCTGATTTCTCCCAAACCTTTGAAGCGGGTTATCTCGCAGGAAGAGCCTAAAGCGGCGGATGCCTCGTCTCGTTCTTTTTCCGTGTAACAATAGCGCGTTTCTTTTTTTGTGCGGACGCGGAAAAGAGGCGTTTCTAAAATATAAACATGACCTGCTGTTACCAATTCTTCAAAATAAGAGAGAAAAAAAGTTAATAAAAGATTGCGTATATGGAAACCGTCAAAGTCAGCATCTGTTGCGATTACTATTTTCGCATAACGCAAACCTTCGATGTCGTTATCAATGCCCAGAGCCATCATCATATTAAAAAGTTCTTCGTTTTTATAAATAGCCGCTCTTTTTTTGCCGTAAACATTTTCCACCTTGCCGCGCAGAGCGAAAATCGCCTGCGTCATTACATCGCGGCTTGAAACGATTGAACCTGCGGCAGAGTCGCCCTCTGTAATAAAAATGGTTGACTCCTCCCCTTCTTCACCGTCTTCAAGATGGAATTTACAATCTTTAAGTTTTGGAATCTTAAGAGCGATTTTTTTTGCCGCTTCCCGCGCTTCTTTTTTTACCGCGTTAAGTTCTGTTCGCAATGATTCGTTGGCGATTATTTTTTGCTCTAACTTTTTGCTTGCTTCAGGATTTTTATGCAGCCAATCTTCAACGGCATTGCGCACTTCCTGCACCACCCATGCGCGGATATCGGAATTGCCCAATTTATTTTTTGTCTGGCTTTCAAAAACGGGATTTTTTAATTTGATGGCGATAGAAGCAATCGTTCCTTCGCGGACATCTTCGCTCTTATAATCTTTTTTAAAAAATGTTTGTATCCCTTTTAAGAAACCTTCTTTAAATGCTGATAAATGCGTTCCGCCGTCTGAAGTATACTGCCCGTTCACAAATGAAAAATATTCTTCGCCGTAATTGTTTGTGTGGGTAAAAGCGATTTCAATCTGACCGTTAGCCGAATGTTCTCCGCGGTAATATCCCAAAGGGTATAAACAATCATCGCCGGTTTCTTCAAATAACAAATCATAAAGCCCGTTATTTGAAACAAATTTATTTCCGTTAAACGCAAGTGTGAGCCCTGCATTTAAGAACGCATAATTTTTCATGCGTTTTTCGATAAACTCGGTATTAAAAGCATAATTTTTAAATATCTCAGGGTCTGGAGTAAATTCAACTAACGTTCCGTCTTTTATTTTTTCTTTTAATTTTCCTTTGCGCTGGCTCTTTAATGTGCCTCTCTCGAAGATCGCTTCTGCAAACTCCCCGTTACGGACAGCAACAACTCTGAAATAAATTGAAAGGGCGTTAACAGCTTTTGTTCCTACACCGTTAAGACCTACAGAAAACTGAAACACATCATCATTGTATTTTGCGCCTGTATTTATAACAGAAACACATTCAACCAATTTACCTAAGGGGATACCCCTTCCAAAATCGCGAATCTTAACTGACGCAGCTCCTGCTTTTGTAATATCCTTTACAGCAACCTCGATAAGTTTTCCGTTACCCATGATAAACTCATCGACACCATTATCGATTACTTCTTTTAATAAAACATAAATTCCGTCATCAGGATTCGAGCCGTCACCCAAACGCCCGATATACATACCTGTACGAAGCCTGATATGTTCAAGCGAAGAAAGAGTCTTAATTTTTGATTCATCGTAAACGGCGGATTTTGATTGTGCGGATTTTCCGGCAGGAGCATTTGATTGCGCCTTCGGCTGCGGTTTTGATTCAGATTTTGCAGGCTTTTCAGCCGATTTTTTTGCAGCAGTTTTTGTTTTAGCGCTTGATTTTTTTACAGTTTTTTTCGCGGGCATATGACAGATGACTCCTTATCTTTTGTTTAGTTTATAATTTTTTTAAGATTCAGTCAATCTGTTTATTTATACTGTTTTTAATTTAAATCATTTGATAAAATATTGATCCAATCTCTTTTGTTGTATAAAAACCGATATAATAACACGTTATTTTTTTCTTCATTTATTTTATAAAACAAAATATAATTTTTTACATTTATTGATCTAACACCTTTTGATGCTAAATACTTATTTTGAACAAAAGATCTTCTAAAAGGATTTTCTTTCAATTTATTATAAGTTTCAATTATTTCGTTGTAATGTTCTTCTGCAGCTCTCGGAGCTTCTAATACTTCACTTATATATTTTAAAACAGAAATAATGTCATTATTTACTTTATCGGAAAACTCCAATCTAAACATTATTTCCCTATTGCAAGCTGCATATTTTTAATTACTTCTTCCTCAGTTAATATTCTTCCATTTTCTATATCATCTATTCCTTCCTGAATAAGTCTGTATAATTCGTTGCGTCCTGCCATTTCTTCGTAGGTTTCAATACTCATTACTGCAAGATCTCCTTCACCGTTTCTGGTTAAAAATACTAGTTCTTTATGTTTATGACAGAAATCCGATATTTCTATGTAATTATTGATTAAGTCAGCAGAACTTTTAATGACCGGCATTAGTTTCCTCCAAATAATATAATTATTATAAATATTTAATCCCAATAAGTCAATTATTATGAATGCTATTTCTATTTTTTTCCATTACTTTATTTATTATTTGGATTTATTTTTATATTTTCTGTAAAGTTCTATACATATTTTTTTTGATGAACCAAATGGTATACTTTTCCATATTATATCGTATTTTAACTGAAATATTTTTCTTAATGAATCCAATTGTTTAACTGCTTCTATTATCTCCAAACAATTTGAATTTCTTAAATATTCGCAAATGTGCAATTTGCATTTTAAGCTCTTTACATTACATCCGTTTTTTGCATTATGCTGTTTTCTTTTAATTATATTATCATTAAAATCTTTTGGATATTTACAAGTGCTTATACAACATCCGTCAATTTCAATAATCGGAGGATTACCTTTATGTGAATTAATTCTATTTACAATACAAGATACTGTCCCGTCATCATTTTTTATCCATTGGCATAAATTATATTTGCAAAATATTATTCCTGCTTGTTTATATAGTGAATCATAATCTTTTATAAATTCTTTAATAGAAGGTAATATCATTTAAAGAAATCCTGTTTGGGATAAAAAATTTCTACAACTGTTTTTCCAGCTCTTTGATATATTTCTCGCAATCACGGACGTTTTCTTCCAGATCGGCAATCGTTGCTTCGTGTTCGGCGATACGTTTTTTCTTGTCTTCTATGGACTTCTGGAATTTTTCTATTTTTGTTTTTTCTTCGTCGATTGCAAGAGATGCTCTTAATTTGGAAACGGCTTTTTCGTTATCTGCAAGAGATTGGTTTAACCTGACAGCCCTGCCGATAATTTCCCCGTCTTCTGCGGTAACTATCGTATCAATAAAATATTTCCGATCAGGATTAATTTCTGCATCCATAATTCCTGATGCCTGCGATCCGAAATTTCTGTATAAATTATTTAAGGTTTCTTTAATTTGCATAATGTTATTTTTAACTGATTGAATTTGTTTTTGCGGGTTTCCGTCAATTCCAAAACCGGCAGAAATTATCCGTTTTTCATCTTTTAATAAAGCAATCTCGTCCTGCGCTGTTTTGGAAAAACCGCGAAGAAGTTCGATCTCTGCAAGTATCATTGCAATATCATCATCTTCGCTGACAGCATTGTGCCCGCCGAAACGCTCGCCAATGGTCAGATAAAGCTGTTCCTGATTCTCCTGCGCTTTAGTTAAAAAAGATTTAAGCACTAAACCTTGCGCGCTCTTTCCTATCCATGTAAAAACATTTCCGCCTTCTTTGTTTTCAAGTTCTCCGATGCGGGTTTCAAGCGAATCAAGTTTTGCTTTAAGAGTGTCGGCTTGTTCTTTAAAAAGCGAGGTATAATCATCATAGGCACTATTTTCAAGAAGGGCTTTTCCAAGTCTTTTATAGACGCTTGCCGTTTCTTTTGCCCTTTCTTTCTCTTCATTTTCTTTTGCTTCGATTGATTCTTCCAATTCCTTATAGCGGCGGTTTTTTTCTTCTATTTTTCCGATAGATGCATTTGCTTCTTCAATTTCTTTTAAACAGGTTTTATATTGATTTAAATCCTCAAAATTAGGTTTGGATTCATATTCTGACGCTATTTCCTTTGTCCGGGAATAAAGTTTTTCGCCGAAACTCTCAAGAAGAGCATCTAAAGAAGCTTTGCTTTCCTGACTGTTTTTTAAAAGGTCTTCTATGCGTTTTCTTCGATCATCCATATATAAAATATACGATATTTTGATGGGATTGGGAATAGCGAAGCGGGGCAAATCCCCAATCAACATTTTATCTTGCCAACTGCAAAAAAATGGTGTATAACAAGATATAGAAGAAAACACAGGAGAAATTATGAAATTAAATGAATTAAAGCATGAAGGTCTCAAAAAATGGGTGGAAGAAGCGGTCGCGTTGATGACCCCTGATTCGGTTGAGATCTGTGACGGAAGCAAAGCTGAATATGACAGAATGCTCAAAATAATGGTTGAAGCGGGCTTAGGCGTTGCCTTGAATCCGGAAAAAAGACCCGGTTGTTACTGGTTCCGCTCTGATCCTTCAGATGTTGCAAGAGCGGAAAGCCGCACTTTTATTTCCAGCAAAAATAAGGATGATGCAGGTCCGACAAACAATTGGAGAGACCCTGTAGAATTAAAAGAAACAATGCGCGGTCAATATAAAAACTGTATGAAAGGACGTGTCATGTACGTTATTCCTTTCTCGATGGGACCTGTCGGTTCTAATATCGCCAAAATCGGCGTGGAAATTACCGATAGCCCCTATGTAGTTTTTAATATGCACATAATGACAAGAGTAGGCGCTAAGGTGTTGGATGTATTGGGAACAAACGGTTTCTTCGTACCATGCCTCCATTCTATCGGCAAACCTTTGAATCCCGGCGAAAAAGATACTACATGGCCCTGCGAACCGGATGTTAATAAAAAATATATCAGCCACTTCCCGGATACTTATGAAATCTGGTCGTACGGTTCGGGTTACGGCGGAAACGCCCTTCTCGGCAAAAAGTGCCTTGCATTGCGTATTGCTTCTGTACTCGCAAGAGACGAAGGCTGGCTTGCAGAACATATGCTGATTTTAAAACTTACTAACCCTCAAGGAAAGGTAAAATACATCACAGGCGCCTTGCCGTCAGCTTGCGGAAAAACAAATCTCGCCATGTTGATTCCTACCCTTCCCGGCTGGAAAGTAGAAACCATCGGAGACGATATCGCATGGATGAAATTCGGCGAAGACGGACAGCTTTATGCTATCAACCCGGAAGCGGGATTCTTCGGCGTAGCACCGGGAACAAGCGATCATTCAAATAAGAGCGCAATGGACTCGGTCAAGAAAAACACAATCTTTACAAACACAGGTTTAACGGAAGACGGAGATGTTTGGTGGGAACAAATCGGATATCCTGCACCGGGCAACACAATAACAAACTGGAAAGGCGAAAAAGTACCCGCTCCGAAAACCGATAAAGCGGTTGCAGGTCAGGAAGTCGCTCATGCCAATTCACGCTTTACAGTGCCTGCCGCGCAGTGCCCCGTTATCGCTAATGAATGGGAAGATCCAAAAGGCGTGCCGATCAGCGCGTTCCTTTTCGGCGGAAGAAGAGCGTCAACAATTCCATTGGTAAATCAGAGCAAAGACTGGGTTCACGGCGTTTTCATGGGTTCAATCACAGGCTCGGAAATTACAGCCGCCGCCCTCGATTTACAAGCCGGTTCAATCCGCCGCGACCCCTTTGCAATGGTTCCTTTCTGCGGCTATCACATGGGCGACTATTTCGCTCACTGGCTTAAACTCGGAAAGAAAGCTCAAGATGCAGGTAACGGCGACAAACTGCCGAAAATATTCTTTGTTAACTGGTTCCGCAAAAATGCAGAAGGCAAATTCGAGTGGCCGGGTTACGGTGAAAACAGCCGCGTACTTTCATGGATTTTTGACCGCTGTGACGGCGCAAACAACTTTATTGAAACACCGATCGGCAATCTGCCGAAACCGGGCAGTATTTCAAAACCGGAAGGCGTAAGCGATGAAACAATGGCTGACCTTATTAAACTTTGCGTTGACGGCTGGAAGAAAGAAATCTCCGATGTAAGGCAAAACCATTACGCCAAATTCGGCGACAAACTGCCCAAAGAATTATACACACAATTAGACATCATGGAAAAAGGCTTAAACAGTTAATAATTTTTTACAATCATCAAAAAGCTCCAAAGATAACTTTGGAGCTTTTTTTTATCCCGCTTGTTGATAAAATATTTTTTAATCCCCTATTGTATCTCTGTATAACTCTCTGTTCAGCATGGATAAGATTAATACAGTCCCTTTGGGTTGCCTGTAGGGGACTGTGAATTGACCGCCCATGTAGTTTACCGTGAACAGCAGTTTGCGTTCTCCTTCAGGTAATTGCGCTTCAAGACGGACTGAAAGAGGATAAGGGTTTTGCGGGATGTTATATGTAAAAAGACCGAAGACTTCGTTATTTGCAATATTATCAGGAGGGGTAACTATTAATTGGACTATTGTGTTTGTGGGGACGGAATTGTTTGCTGACGGGGTTTGCCCTACAATTGTTCCGCCTCTTTCATTTCCGCTTTTTTCTCTTACAGTAAATTGATAACTTATACCGCTTGTGGAAATTACCGCTAACGCATCTGTAAATGATAATCCTGATAATTGCGGAACATTAATTGAAAGATTTTCTCTTCCCTTGCTTACAACAAATTCTAAAACAGTGGGACCTGAAATATCTGTGTCAGGTTCCGGTTTTTGCGCAAGAATGATGCCGGGATTTTCTGCTGAAAATTCGTACATGAGCGGCTCTTTAATAGTAAATAAAGGAAGGATACCGGAAGATGCGTTAATCGTTTGAATATTCATCCGCACTTCATCAATAGACTGGCTTATATAATTTTCTACTCTATTAAGAATAACTCCCTGGCTGACAGTAAGGCGGATACGGCTGCTTGCTTTTACTATTGATCCGGGTATTGGCTCTTGTTCAAGAATATAACCTTTGTCACTTGATGTTCGCGAATATCTTAATTGAAGACGCGGATATAATTCTTTAACTTGCAATTCCAGCAAAGCCTCTGTTAATTCCTTGCCGACCACATCGGGAACCATTGTTTGCTCTTCGCCGCGAACCGCGATAAAAAAAACTGAGACTGCAATTATACCTACAAAAATTACCAGCCCTGCAACTGAAAAAATAAATAATCTAAGATGATTAGCAAGATAATCTTCTATTGAACCTAAATCAAATTTGCCCATACTGTTAACTCCGTTTTAGATAAACTTTCTGTTTTTATCCTAATAGTGAACCGGAAAAATCCCGCGCCCCGTTTAAAAAATCACGCCAAAAAAGCGCTTTCTTTGCCTGATACTGCAATTGCGTAACTGCAAGGATTCCGTCCCCTGTTTGTATCAGTATACCATGTATTTTATCAATTCCCAAGACCTGGCCGGGATTGTTTTGGCTTTTTTCGCTTGTTTTAAAAATGTCTGCCTTTAATATTATTAATTCACGCCCGTTATGAATAGTCCTGCAAAAAGGACTAGGGTCGTAAGCGCGGATTTTAGCTTCTATTTCCGGAGCGCTTTTATTCCAGTCAATAATACCGTCTTCTTTGGAAATTAAAGAACAGTAAACAGCTTCGCTGTCATTTTGCTCTTGCGCTTCTTGCAGCAATTTTCCGTCTGCAATTTTTATTAGAACACTTGGAAGCATAACAGCCGCTTTTGCCGCCGCTATTTCGCTTAACGATCCTGCTGTTTCTTTTCCTGTTAACTGCAACTTTTCCTGCGCAAGAATAGCGCCCTTATCCATTTGCAATGCCAGTTTTTGAATTGTAATTCCGGTAACTGTGTCGCGGTTTAAAATTGCAGCCTGAATTGGAGTAGGACCTCTGTATTTCGGCAGCAAACTCGGGTGTATATTAATTCCGCCCAGCGGAAATAATGCTAAAAATTTAGGACCGAAAATTTTTCCGTATGCAAAGGAAACAAGAAGATCGCAATGCAGAGCATTAACCTGTTCCCTTGCAAGAGCATCCAATTTTTCAGGTTTAAAAACAGGTGTAACATTTTGTACGGCGCTTCCTATATCTGTAGGCTGCGGATTTCCATGCCTGCCTTTGGGTGTATCGGGGTTTGTCAGCACTCCTGCCAATTCAATCCCTTCGATGTTGTATAACGCTTCAAGAGAAGGAAGCGCAATTGCGGGGCTAGCGGCAAATAAAACTCTCATTTAACTTTTTTGTTCCGGTGTTTGCAGATCATTGTTTGCTGCTTTTTCATATTTTTCTATAAGTTTTTTTCGTTTTCCTTCCGGAACATGATCCAAAAAAAGCACTCCTTCTAAATGATCATACTCATGCAAAATAACACGTGCAACTATACCGCTTGCTTCCAATGTAAAAGGTTTTCCCTTTTCATTCCATGCTTGAATCTTAATTGTTTCAGGACGCACTACCTGCGAATAAATTCCCGGAATTGAAAGACAGCCTTCTTCATACTTTGCCGTTTTAATTGATGTTTCAAGTATAGAAGGATTTATAAAAACCCTTTCAGTATCTCCTTCAACATGAACTACAAATATTCTTTTCATAACACCTAACTGTGGACCCGCAACTCCTACGCCTTTATCTGTCTTTAAAATCTCAAACATCTTCTTTGTAAGATTTATTAATTCGTCATCAAAGACTTTTATTTTTTCCGCTTTTTGTCTGAGTAATTCATTTCCTAAAGTTAATACCTGCATAAAGTATTTTACCTTAAATGCAAAATATCTTCAAGAAGCAATAACTATAGACAAAAAAAAAGCGGTAAGATATACTTAATTTCAGCATGAATCCTGTCGAAACTGTTCTAATAAACAATATAAAAAAACCAAATGTATTGTTTGTCTTCCCGACTGATACAGCAGTATCACGCTGGGCGGATCATTTACTTCGTCTTACAGGCGGGACCATTGCAATGAACAAGTTTATCGCCTGGGATAAATTTAAACAAAAATCCATTAAATCAAGAGTGCAGGGAAAAAGAAGTATTCCCTCTGCATTAAGAAAAATTTTTGTAAACCGTCTTGTTAACGAGAACTCTCAAGCTGTTAAACAAGGCAATAATCCGATTTTTACTTCTTTAATAAGAGCGCAATGGGCAAATAATGCGGATCATTTTGCTCCGTGGCTTACGGATATTTTACCGCAATTGGGAGCGTGGTTTTCTAAATCCGCAGGTTTATCCATAGATAGAATTCTTGAAGCGGAAACAGAAAAGAAAACAGCAAATTTTATTGATGATGATAAAGATATGTACATTCTTGCACGCCGTTACGCGCAATTCTTGGAAGAAAAAAAACTTTTTGAGCCTGCATGGGAAAAGCCTCCATTTAATCATGACGGTCTTGAATGTTTTATTTTCTTTTCAAAAGCGCTTTCTGATTTCTGCGAATACGAGAACTTATTATCAAGCAGCGATCATGTTCATATAATCAATGCAGAAATTACAGATGATATTAAAAGCAGCACTTTTTTTTACAGTAATTCCCGCAGCGAAATAACAGAAGCCTCCCTTTTTATCCGCGCCCTTCATGAAAAACAAAATATTTCGTGGGATTCCATTGCCGTCTGTATTGCAGATACAGAAAGTTATGAGCCTTATGTTTTGCGTGAGTTTACAAACAGAAACATTCCTTTTGTTACACGCACAAGCAAGGCGTTAAGCGATTACCCTGCAGGACGTTTTTTTCAGTCAGTGCTTGATTGTAACGCGCAATATTATTCATTTGCTTCGCTTGTATCGCTTATAATGAATAAAAGCTTGCCTTGGAAAAACGCTGAATTAATCGATAAACTCATTCAATTTGGGATAAAAAACAATTGTTTGTATTCATGGACAGAAAAAACTGACGGAAAGGAAAAACATATAAATATTTGGGAAGATTCCTTTGAAAAACCTTTCTGCGAAGAATCTTTTTTAAATGACGAAAATGAAAAAAACTTTTTTTATGATTTGCAAAAACAACTTTCTTTGCTGCGAACATCCGCATCATTTACAGAATTGCGCACGCATTATTTTAATTTCCGCGATACATTTTTAGACAATGACAATTGGACAGAAGAAGCGGACCTTATCATGTCCCGATGTATTGCAGAATTAACAGAATTAACGGAACTTGAAAAAGATTTTCCTGATGTAATTGCTTTTGATCCCCTTTTATTTTTAACAGAATATTTATCAGAAGTAAGCTACCTTGCACAAACAAAAAAATCAGGGGTTGTAATCCTTCCTTATAAAACTACCGCTTCCGCTCCTTTTCAATGTCACATAACACTAGGCGCGGGGCAGGATAATTTATCAGTTGTTTTTTCACGCCTTGCTTTTCTTTCAAGAAAAAAACGCGAAGGGCTGGGTTTAACAGATGAAGATGCATCGGTTTCTTATATAAACTTGCACAAATATAATTCACTTGTCTGCTCAGCGTTTTTTTGCAGCGCGCAGACATTTTCAGGTTTTGCAATTCCTCATTCAAAAATTGACGCGCCTTTAGAACCGAAAAATAATTACAGAACAGAACCGCAATATAAAGAAAACTTTTCATTGGATTTTTACAAGGAAGAAAGCGCATTTTGTTATTCCATTCTGTCAAAAACCGAGTTTGACGAAAAAACACTTGTAAGGCTTCATGAAAATCAAATTGCAGGTTTTACAGAATGGAAAAAACGCAAACGCGTCTCTTTAGAAATTAAACCATCTTCCAAAAAGAGAACAAACAATTACAGCAAAGTAAAAGAATATATCAATTCAATTTTTTCAAAACACGGCAAGACGGGCGTTTCTCCGTCATCATTATATGATTATTATCAATGTTCATATTACTGGCTTTTTAACCGCGTCTTGGGTTTGCATAATGAGCAGATCGAAGCGAATATGATGGATGATATTGCAGGCTCTGTTTATCATGCAATTTTAAATAATTTTTTCAGCGAATTAAAAAAGAAAGGCGATCCTCTGCTTCCGCCTCTAAATACAGAGCAAGGTTTATCACTTCCTAAATTTTACAAAGAGCTTCTTGATAAAAGCATAGAAAATATTTTCAGCAATTTTCCTTTATTACTGCCAAAAAAAGAACCGCAGATGAGTTCTCTTACTTCGCGCTTAATACATGCACAGAGAAGAGAATATCAATACTATCTGGAAAACTTTATTACTTATTTTATAAATTATTTTGCAGGATGCCGCGTTGCTGAATGCGAAAAATATTATCAAATAGAGGAGAAAACATATATTTTAAAAGGATATATTGATTTTATTTTAAAAGATGCAGAAGGAAAATATATCATCGTTGATTTTAAATTAAAAAATGTACCGGAACGCAGCGAATGTACGGGCGAAGATGCGAGAGGTCTTACCAATTTTCAGCTTCCGGCTTACATAAAACTTGCCGAAGAAAAAGCAAATTATAAAGTTTATACAGCTCTTTTTTACGGAATACTCAATGTTAAACCAAGTGTGCTAATCGGCACGCTTTGCGATGCTCAAAGGCAAAAAATAATTCCATTGGAAGAAGATCGTATATTACGTGACAGTGAAAGATATAAATTGTTATTCGGCGAATTTAATAAAAAAATAAATCAATTTGCACAAGATGTTTCAAACGGAGAATTAAAAATGTTACCTGAAAATGATAATGATTGTTATGATTGCGCATACAACAGAATATGCCGAACAGTATATGTTATCAACCGTGAAAATATAAATTCATTAAGGAAATAATAATGAACGACATAAAAGCGTCCATAACAACAAATAACCAAAAGTTAAATGAAGAACAAAAAAAAGCCGCTTTCTGTGATGAGAATGCAGTCATCGCTGCCGGCGCAGGATCGGGAAAGACAAGAGTTCTTGCCAATCGTTTTGTCTATCTACTCACAGAGAAAGGTTTTGAAGTTGATAAGATTCTAACGCTTACCTTTACAAAAAAAGCAGCGGCGGAAATGTTCAGGCGAATTTATTATCTTGTGTTAAACACAGCGGAAAACGAAACAGGTATCAAAGCGCAAAGAGCGCAAAAAGCAATAGACAACTTTATTCATGCACGTATACAAACTCTTGACTCATACAGCGCCTCAATTGTAAGGCAATGCGCGCCTCGTTACGGCATCAGTCCTGATTTTCGGATTGAGCAAGATCGCTGTTATGATTTAGCCATTGAAATTTCATACCCTTTTTTTATTGCAAACCGCAAACATCCTGCCATACAAAGACTCTATTCTGTCAGCAGACCCAATGATATCGTAAGTAATGTTTTTGCAGAAATATTATTTAAATATTGTTATATTGATAACCCAAGAGATTTTTATGCGGATGTAAAAAAACAATTTAATATAATTTGTACAGAATGGAAAAAAATAGCAGATAACATTAAATTATTGTTAGACGAAATTGAGCGCGATTATCTTGAAGATAACAAATGGCTTCCCGCTTTAGAGACGCTTATTAAAATTATCCCAAAAAATAAAAATAATATTCCGTCCGCAGATGATATAAAAAATTATTTTGACGCCTTGCTGAATATACCAAAATCCGCTATGGAAACCGCAATTGATATATCTGAAACACATCCTTTGCAAAAAAAACTGGCAGATTTACTTAATTTTATTGATTTATTTGAATCGTATAATTTAAGTTTGCAAGGCGGAAAACGCAATAATAATCCTGTAAAAGAAAACATTTATGCATTACGCGCTATTCACTCCTCTCTTTCATCACTTTCTATTTACTGCATGCAATCAGGTTTAACTCTATCTATCATGTCGCTATTAACAGATTTACAGGATATTTATTTAACCAGAAAACGCACAGAAGGGATTTTATCATATAATGATATTGCATACCTTTCAAAAACCATACTTATCGAACAAGAAGATATCAGGCAAAGCGAAAAAGAAGCGTTTGAAGCTATAATGATAGACGAGTTTCAAGACAACAATGAATTACAAAAAGATATTCTTTTTCTTCTTGCAGAAAAACTGAAGGTTTGCAGCAAGGGTGTCCCGTCTGCAAAAGACCTCTGCCCCGGCAAACTTTTCTTTGTCGGCGATGAAAAACAATCAATTTTCCTTTTCAGAGGCGCGGATGTATCTGTTTTCCGAAAACTAAAAAAAGAATTAAATAGTTCCGACCTTCCTTTAAAAATAAATTACCGCTCTTCTCCGTCTTTGATAGGTGCATTTAATGCAATTTTCGGCGGATATGAATTTGACGAAGCCGGAAAAAAAGCACAAAAAAAAGAAAATGGCGATTCCAGATCGGTTTTTACTTCTTCCGCTTCAAGCCCAATTTACGAAGCATCTTATACCCCTCTTGAAGCTGGAGTTGAAACAGAAGACAGCGGGAAAATATCTTTGTGTATTTTAAATTCTTTTAAAGAAAGGCAATCAAAAACAGAAGAAGACAGCAACGATGAGAAATATTCTTCTCAAGAAAATCTTTCAGATTCTTCTGAAGAAGAAAAAGAGCGTCTTCATCATGAAGAAAATGAAGCGAAATTTGTCGCTAATAAAATAAAACAGTTATTGGAAGAAAAAACAAAAGACGGAAAGCAAAAATATATGCCCCATGATATTGCAATTCTTTTCAGAACTACAAGCCCGCAATATCATTTTGAAAAACATCTTCGTTTTCTGGGAATTCCTTATGCCTGCGAAAATATTAACAATTTATTTTTCGGCGGGCTTGTAAATGACATCATGTCTGTCCTTCGCCTTGTTTCCCATCCTTTAGACAGCGCGTCCTATGCAGAAATGCTGCGCTCTCCTTTTGCCGGTCTTTCGCTTGCAGGAACTGCCTTGTGCCTTTCTTTATTCCGCAGCCAAAATGATGATGAAACGTATGTTTCTGACGAACCGTACGTTTCTGATGAACCGTTAGACGACACTGATGATTATTCGCCGCTCATTCAATGTGAAAACACTGAAGAAACCGAGTCAACTCTTTGCTTACCGTTCGACAAAATAGCGCTTGAATACTTAGATGAATCAGACAGCGAAAAATATAAAAACGGGCAAAAAGTATATTCGGCTATTTGTAAAAAGGCAGAAAGCGAAAGCATCAGCTCTCTTGTCAGCGATTTATGGTACAACGAAGGCTACCGTTACGAAACAGAGTGGAATCAATATACAAGCGTATACCGCGAAATGTTTGATTATCTTTTTCATCATGCGGCTGCGGCAGATACAGACAATCAAACTCTTGCATCATTTACAGACTCTATGATAAGTAACAGAGATTCAGGCGGCTCTCTTTCCGATATCGATCTGCCGCTTGAGCGTCCGAGTGCAGTGCGGCTTACAACGATTCATAAGAGCAAAGGTTTGGAATACCCTGTCGTTTTTCTTTGCTGCTGCGGAAAAACAAGTCAGAAAGATATATGCGAAATCACATTCTATTCAAATGAAACCGGAATTGTATTCAGCCCTCCCCCACCGCAGGTTTTTCGTGACAGCGCTAACAATAAAAATAATTTTTTTTGGGAGCAGGCAAGCGAAGAAGAAAGACACAAAAGAACTGCGGAATTACGCCGCCTTTTGTATGTCGGAATGACAAGGGCAAGAAATGAATTGTACATAACAGGATCGTTAAAAATAAAAAATGCCGATGAATCAGATGACTTTTCTCTTGCAGTAAAAAAGTTTATCGAAGAAAAATATGCAAAACGTAAAAATTATATTACAGACGATTCAATTTTAAATGATGATACTTTCTTTGGGCTTATGATGCCTTCTATTATAAATTATATACCGGAAGAATGTCTTAAACAAAATAAAACCGGCTGCTTTTTTAATTTTGAAGAAATTCCTGTTTTATATAAAGAAGAAACTATAAAATTTAATAACGATGAAAAACATTTGGATGAGTTTATAAATCAAGCGTCTGTTGTTTATGATAATTGCGAAACGATTATAACACCTGTGTTATGCGACAATCATATTACGCCTGTATCATTAAAAAGAAGCGAAGAAGATAATCTTGAGGAAGACACAAATGAATTTTGCAGTTCTTTGGTTAACAAAGAATTTTCAGGATTAAAATCCGGTGATATTTTCTGCAAAGTAGATTCGATACTGTCCCGCTTCTCGCAAGGCGATGATGAAAATTCTGTCAAATTTAATTCAGGGAGTTTCGGAACCATCGCGCATATGTGCGTTGAATCGCTATTAAATAATGAAGAACTTCAAATACCGTCAAATATTTCATGTTTAATAAAACCGTCAGAGTTATCTGCTTTTATAGAAGCGGGAAAAGAACTGGCAATTCGTTTTGTAAAATCGCCTCTCGGAAAAATTGCAGAAAGCTCAAGTTTACGGGAAAACGAATTTCCTTTCAGAAGTTTAATTAAAAATAAAGAAGGAAGAGAGATTTTTATAAACGGAACCATCGACTTATTTTTTGAAGATATAAATTGCTTTCATATAGTGGATTTTAAAACAGACAATAAAGAATTTCCGGGAGAGCATACCGCGCAAATGGCTTGTTATTACAAAGCAATTACTTCCATTTTTGCCGGTCCTTCAAAAAAGGAATGCCGTATCTGGCTGTATTATTTACGCACAGGTCATGCAATTGAGATGACAGAAAGAGTAAAAAACTTTAATATTGAGCAAAGAGCATTTGACAACGAACGATTAGCAATGAATAATTATTAATAATAGTTTTAATTTGATTAAAAGAGGAAAATCTATGGGAAAATTTAATGCACAAGAATTGTCTGATTTTGCGCAGTATTACGGTTTTCATTACAACGGAATTAATCCAAATGCGCTTGTAAAAGAAGTTCTAATCGAAATGGAAAGAGGGCTTGATGGAAAAGAATCCAGCCTTGCGATGATACCTTCCTATATAACACCTGTTACGAACATACCCTCAGGGAAAACCGTTCTTGCTCTTGATGCAGGCGGCACTAATCTGCGTTCAAGCCTTGTTTACTTTAACGAAAACGGCGAGGCTGTCGCACAGGGGACGAAAAAATCTCCGATGCCGGGAACAAACGGGCAAGTAAGCGCGCAGCAATTTTTTGATGCAATTGCAGACGCTGCAATCCCTCTTCTTAAAGCCTCAAAAATCGAAGGCATAGGTTTTACTTTTTCTTATCCCATGAAAATAACTTCCGATTCAGACGGTATACTTTTAACATTCAGCAAGGAAGTTGATGCTCCTGATGTTATCGGAAAAGCGATAGGCAAAGGATTACGCGAAGCGTTAGACGCAAAGGGATGCAAATATCCAGGTCCCATTGTAATGTTAAACGACACTGTCGCTACATTGCTTTCAGGTATCGCATCAATTTCACCTGACGGGGAGGCATCGCGCACACGCAATGATTTCGGAGCGGAGGCAGGTCCTGTTATCGGTTTTATTTTAGGCACAGGTTTTAACACAGCGTATCCAGAATCTTCTATTCCAAAAATAAAATTTAATTCCCATTCATCGCCGCAAATTGTAGTATGCGAAACCGGTAATTTTGATGTCCGATACAGAGGCAAACTGGATATCGAATACGATAACACAACAAAAAATCCCGGTGTTTATTTTTTAGAAAAAGCGACATCCGGCGCATATCTTGGACCTTTAACCTTGCATATTATTAAACAAGCAATAAAAGATAACATAATAAAATTTAAAAAATCTGATGAGCTTCTTGCAATAACGCATTTTGAAACAAGATTTTTAAATGAATTTACTCACTCCCCTCTTACAGCGCAAGGTCCGTTAGGCTCTCTTTTTGCACATAACGAAAGCGACGCTCTTGCCGCAGTTCAATACATAACATCTATAGTGACAGAACGCGGCGCGCTTTTTTCGGCAGCAGTGTTAGCCGCAACAATCGAGCGGATAAGTTCAAGTTTTGAACCGTATTCGCCTATCCGCATCGCTGTGGAAGGCACAACATATTTAATTTATAAAGGTATGCGCCGCTCTCTTGAAGCGTATCTTCACAAGATGCTCTACAGAGAAAAACCTCTGCCGTATGTTGTCTCTCCTGTAGAACAGGCAAGCCTCTTCGGTGCGGCGGTTGCAGCCTTAAGTAAATAAAACTTTTAATATTAGGAGAAAAAAATGTCAGCTAACGAACACACAATACCATCAAGAAAAGAAATTGCACTTTCTGACACATGGGATTTATCAAAACTTTTTACAAATGATGATGATTGGAATAAGGCGCTTACAGAAGTAGAAAAAAAAGCGGAAAAGATTGCGTCATTTCAAGGAACTTTAGGAAAATCGGCAAGCAGCCTTGCAGATTATCTTGATTTTGCAAAAGATTTAGGTTTGCTTCTTGAACGCTTAGGCTCCTATGCGTTTCTACGACAGTCAGAAGATGAATCTGAAAACGCCGCTCGAAGCATGGTTGGAAAAATTACAATGACGGGTACAAAAATTAGAGCTGCAAGCGCGTGGGATAACCCGGAAATTTTAGCTATCCCGCAAAAAAATATGGATGGTTTTCTTACGCATGAAAGACTTTCAGAGTACCGTATATATTTGCAAAAACTTCTGCGTTATAAACCATATATTTTAAGCGACAAAGAAGAAAGAATAATCGCTCTTTTTTCAGAAGGGGATTCTGCGATAAGCGATACTTTTTCTGTCCTGACAAATGTTGATTTTGATTTTGGAATGATAGAAACAAAAGAAGGAAAACGCCCCTTATCGCAATCTACATTTTCAGTTTTTTTAGAAAACAGCGACAGGCAGATTCGAGAACAAGCTTATAAAAAGTTTTACGGTGTTTTTGAGAATCATAAAACAACGCTTGGAAGTCTTTATTCAGGCTCTGTAAATAAAGATGTAATCCATGCGCGCATAAGCGGATACTCAAGCGCACGCGCAGCCGCTCTTTTTCCCGACAATGTAAGCGAAACAGTTTACGATAATTTAATAACTGCTATAAGCGGCAAACTTAATATCCTTCACCGCTATTATTCATTGCGTAAACGCGCATTAAAAGTACAAGAACTTCGCCACTACGATGTATACGCTCCTCTTGTGCCTAACGTAAAAAAAATTACAAGCTGGAATGAAGCAGTTGATCTTATCAGCAATGCTCTCTCTCCGTTAGGTGACGAATATGTTTCAACATTGCGCGGGGGTCTTTTAGGAAGATGGGCTGACCGTTACGAGAATAAAGGCAAACATTCAGGCGCATATTCCGCCGGAAAATACACAGGCGATCCGTACATATTAATGAATTATAAAAACGATTCAATCCGCGATGTATTCACACTTGCTCATGAAGGCGGACACTCAATGCACTCATGGTATTCGGCGCGTAACAATCCCTTTATGCACTACGATTATTCCATCTTTGAAGCGGAGGTTGCAAGCACTTTTAACGAAGAACTTCTTTTCCGTTATCTGCTAAAAAATTCTGACAGTAAGGAAATGCGTCTTTATTTAATCAACAAACACGCCGATGAACTTTTAGCGACTCTTTACCGTCAAACAATGTTCGCAGAATTTGAAAAAACAACCCATGAACTTCAGGAAGAAGGCACACCTTTAACACTTGATATCCTGCGCGGTCAATACCGAAAATTACTGGAAAAATATTTTGGCAAAGAAATGGTTTTTGAAGATGCAAGCGATTTGGAAGGATTGCGAATCCCTCACTTTTATCATGCGTTTTATGTTTACAAATACGCGACAGGCGTTTCTGCAGCTCTCGCTCTTGCAGACCGTGTCTTAGGCGGAGGCGCAAAAGAAAGAGATGATTATTTCGCTTTCTTAAAATCAGGCGGCTCGCGCTTCCCTATTGATGCATTAAAAGTTGCAGGAGTGGATATGAGTTCGCCTGAACCGGTGAATGCAGCATGTGACGCTTTCGGCAAATTAGTAGACGAGCTGGAAAAATTGTTGTAGAGAAAAATATTTAATTTAAAAGGTTATCGGGAGCGACGGGGCTTGAACCCGCGATCTCCGGCTTGACAGGCCAGCGTGATAAACCAGCTTCACTACGCCCCCAGATCTACGCTTCAACCAAAGCGTGTAATCAACTTATCAAAAAATTAAAAATTAGTCAACCTTCTTTTTTAGTTTTTTATAAAAAAATCGATATCTTGACATACCCTGCTTTAAAGTTATAATCTGTTTCATAGATTTTAAACTACGGGCAGTAGCGCAGTTGGTAGCGCGCTTGGTTCGGGACCAAGAGGTCCCCGGTTCAAATCCGGGTTGCCCGATATGTTTTATTCAAAAATGTTTATTCCTACACTCAGAGAAGTTCCTGCAGATGCGGTTATCGCAAGCCACAGACTGATGTTCCGCGCCGGTTTGCTGCGAAAACTTGCCAACGGGCTTTTTGCATACCTACCTCTGGGGCTTCGCGCTTTCAGAAAAGTAGAAAAAATTATCCGCGAAGAAATGAACAATGCAGGTGCTCTTGAAATAAAACCGACAGTAGTCATCCCCGCTGAATTATGGAAAGAATCAGGGCGATGGGAATCGATGGGCGAATCAATGCTTCGCGCAAAAAACCGTTTAAACAATGATTTTGTAATCTCCCCCACCGCAGAAGAGGCATGCACAGCAATTGTACGCGATGAACTTTCAAGTTACCGCCAGCTGCCGCTCACGCTTTATCAAATAAACACAAAATTCCGTGATGAAATCCGCCCGCGTTACGGTGTCATGCGCGGACGCGAATTTATAATGAAAGACGCATACTCATGGCACACCGATGAAAAAAGCCTTGATGACACATACCAAATTATGGGGCGTGCATACCGCCGCATTTTTCAGCGTTGCGGGCTTTCTGTAATTCCTGTAAAAGCAGACTCTGGCGCAATGGGCGGCAGCGGCTCTGAAGAGTTCATGGTGGAAAGCGATGTCGGCGACAATACGCTTATCCTTTGCAAAGCTTGCGATTATGCGGCTAACGTAGAGAAAGCATCATGCAAAGCTGACTTTACTCTAACTTCTATTGAGGCTGCAAAAAATGTAGCTTCTAACACTCCTTCTATCGAAAAGATAGACACTCCTAACGTCAAAACTATTGACGAACTATGCAGTTTTTTAAAAACTGATTCCAAGTGTTTTATTAAAACACTTATCTACCGCGCAATCAATGTAGAACTTGATTTATCTGACGCGCCGGGCTGCGCCAAACTTGGACGTAAAAAACCTTCCAATGACGCGCCCGCTGTTTACAGCGAAGCGTTTTTTGCAGTTGCAATCCGCGGCGACTTGGATGTAAACGAAATTAAACTTGCATCGATCTTAAAAGCATCTGAAGCAGAGCTTGCATCAGATACAGACGTTAGCCGATACACAGGCGCTCCTGTCGGATTTGCAGGACCTGTCGGATTAAAAAGCATCCCACTTATTATTGACAATTCCGTTACTGCAATGTCAGACGCGGTTACAGGCGCTCTTGAAAAAGATGTTCACTACAAGCACGCTGCATACGGCAGAGATTTTACTGCATGGATGATCGAAGATGTCCGCACAGTAAAAGCGGGCGATAAATGCCCGGTGTGCGGCGGCGAACTTTACACAAAGATGGGCAATGAACTCGGTCATATTTTCAAACTCGGAAATAAATACACACTCTCAATGAATGTCACCTATCTTGATGAAAACGGCAAAAGCCAAATACCTACTATGGGCTGTTACGGCATCGGTCTTGACCGCACTCTCGCTTCTGTTATCGAAGAACATCACGATGATGCCGGCATCATCTGGCCCCTTTCTGTAGCGCCGTTTCACGTAACAATCGTCCCAATCAAATACGACGGTATAGTGAAAGAAAAAGCTGACATACTCGCAGAAGAACTTTCAAAAAAAGGCATAGAAGTCCTTCTTGATGATCGCAATGAAAGACCCGGCGTAAAATTTAATGATGCAGACCTTACAGGAATCCCCTGGCGCATTGTACTCGGTGACAAAGGGCTCTCTCAAACTCCTGCACAAGTTGAAATAAAAAGACGCGGCGAAAAAGAAAGCGTTTTTATTGCGTTGGAAACAGCGGCGGCAGAACTCTCACTTAAAATACTTAACGAACTTGAAACTTATAAATAATATTTGATAAATATTATTAGTTATTTATTCTTGAGAAAAATCTTTAGGGGTTTTCTCATTTATTGCAATTTTTTTATGCACAGATAAAAACATGAAAGATTTTTATCAAAAAAAATATAAGGAGAAAAATATGGAAAATACAAATAAAAACAGATTAAGAATTAGATTTTTAGGGGCGATAGGAACGGTTACAGGCTCTTGCACATTACTTGAATATACCAGTGCGGAAGATAATATAAAACATTATTATTTAGTAGACGCAGGCAAATTTCAAAATGAAAATTCGGAACATGAGAAAGAAAGAGAAAAATTATTAAAACAGATCGCAGAAAAAATTGAAATAATTTTTATTACTCATGCACATCTTGATCACATCGGAATTTTAGGGGATTTAATTGATTGGGGGTTTAAAGGCAAAGTTTGCTGCACTAAAGCGACATTTTCAGTTCTTATACAGATGTTAAGTCATTTAGATGTTAATTTTATCCAAAAGATAAAAAAAATAAAATTCTTTAATATTGAAGGCAGTCATCGAAATAAATCTCAGAACGGTCCGGGTAAAACATATCATTTTATTGCAAGAAATCTTTGGGTTGGTTATTTAAGAACCAGTCATATAATAGGATCATGCGCATTCTTTTTCAGATGGTCAGAAGATTATATCCCGTTAGACGAAACATATAAAGAAGAAATTACAAGGAATCAAGAGAAAGAAAAAATTATTCAAGATGATTATAAAAATATGGGGATTTTATTAAGGAAAGAACTTTATTTTACAGGAGATATAGGACCAGTATCAGAAAATCAAAACGGTAAAATATTACCTAATATTTTATTTAAAGAACATCAAACGCCTTATTGGGATGATAAAGACAAATGTATAATTATGGAATCAACTTACGGTATTATATTCAGAGATAAAGAAAATTTGTTTATAAGAAAAATTGAAAATTTATCAAGAATAATTGACGAGACAATTAATAAAAACGGTAAAGTAATAATTCCGGCATTCGCATTGGACAGAGCGCAGCAAATTTTATTAGATCTTTATTATATATTAAAACAAAAAGAAATAATAAAAATTAAAGAAATTTTAGGGGACGATAAAGCGGATAATTGGAAAAATATATTAAAATATATTTTTTATGAAACTATGATTAAAGATATAATTAAGCCTGTTTTTTTTCATGAATTACATTTACCTTGTAAAATAAGGTCGTTACATGGAAAAGAAAATAAGCAATTGCGAAATGAAATTAAAGAAGAAATCGCTAAGATATGCAGCGAAAATGACATTTCTCCTAAAACCTTATATAAAGATATATCGGATGAATATCAAACATTAATATCTGATATATTTATAAGTAAGGGAATCGAATTACCTGATCCAGATGATGCTATTGTCATGCATAATAAAATAAACTTTTCTTTTTATTTTTCACAAAAAAAACAGAATCAATCTGCAGAAACAACATTAATAGAAAAAATTAATAAAATATATTTTAATTGTTTAACAGAAGAAGAAATGAGATTAGAAAATATTGATATAACCAAGCATCCGAATACAACAAATAAACGCAAAAAGGAAAGAAAATTTAAATACTTATCAAAAGAATTCATAAGACTTCTTAATTTAGACAATAATATTCCTAAAGATGATAATTATATTTTAAAACTTCAGGAAAAGGTAAGTAAAATACTTTCGATTTTCTTATTTAAGAATAATGATCATAAAATAATTGTAGCGGCTTCCGGTATGTGCGAAGAAGGGAGCATAAAATCTTTATTAAAAAAATATTTAACCGATGAGACTGCAACAATAATTCTAACAGGTTTTCAAGCAGATAATACAAATGGAAAAATGTTAAAAAATTTGATAGAAGGCAGATATGATGATGAGAAAAAAGCAACACTGTCGCTGGAATTACCGGGCAGAGATATTAAACTAATTGATATAAAATGCAGAATTGAAGATTTATCGCAATTTTATTCGGGACATGCGGACAAAGAGCAATTACTTGATTATCTTACACCTAACAAAGACGCGCTGGGAAAGTCCTTAAAAAACACAGGAAAAGTATCGGTATTATTAAATCACGGTTCAGACGAAGCGCGAAACTCTCTAAAGACAGAGATAGAAAACAGAAATGACAAAATAGAAGTCATGTTACCGGAATTTAATAAGTGGTTAAATATCGCTTCATTGGAATATGAAGAAGAGGATATAAAAATTGTTGAATATTTAGAATTAAAAGCAGAAAATATCATCATTAAATATCCGTCAGATTTTGACAGTGAAAAAATAAAATCGCTTATTGAATTTATAGAAAAATTGTAAAAGAAAAAAAACTTACCGCGAAAGCGTAAAAGGAAAAGATTTAATCTCTCTCCTTTTACGCCTTCGCGTTTTAAATTTCCTTTTTATTTAATCCCCATCACCTTTTTAAAGTTAACAACAATTTCATCGACCATAGGGCTTGCATCAATATCTACAAGCAAACCTTTTTCGCGGTAATAACCGATGAGCGGCTCAGTTTGAGCGCGGTAAACTTCAAGACGTTTTTGAATTGCCTGCGGCTGATCATCATCGCGGATATAAACTTCACCGCCGCAATGATCGCACACTCCTTCCTGCGAAGGCGGATTAAACTTTACATGAAAATTATAACCGCACATACGGCAAACACGCCTGCCGCCCAAACGCTCAAGCACGCCTGAATCCGGAATATCAAAATTAACAACTTTTTCGACAGAAGAAAAAGAAGCGAGCGCCTGCGCCTGAGGAATAGTTCGCGGAAAACCGTCAAGAATATATCCTTTTTGAACATCAGCCTGAGTAAGCCTTTCTTTTACAAGAGCGATAGTAGTTTCATCATCAACAAGTTTCCCCGCATCCATTATTGCCTTCACCTTGAGACCCAAAGGGCTGCCGGCTGCCACCGCCGCACGGAAGATTGACCCCGTACTAATTTGCTGCACACCTAAAATCTCCACAGCTTTAACCGCCAAAGTACCCTTTCCCGCTCCCGGGGGACCTAAAAATATCAATTTCATTTTTTGCTCCTTGCAAATTTTTATTATTATTATTTTACATCCGGTTTTGGATTCTTACAAGGTTTTTTTCTCTTGTTTAATATACCGATATATGATATACTTAAGGACGAGGAAATTGATGGCAGTTAAAGTAAAACCCGTTCAACCGACGGAAATAAGAGATAAGAAAATCGCTCTTGATGTCATCGAACAAATTCGTAAACCTATACCCCCTTCTGTATATAAAAGACATGAGAAACTTAAAAAACTTATTGATTCAATGATTCGAAAATGAGCAAAATTATTTTATCTCATTCTAATGTAAAAAATCATTTTTACATTAGTCCTCTTTCAGAGAAGTTTATATTAAAAGAGTTTGATTGCTCACTTGATGAATATAATAATTATCTTTTAAAAGACGCACTTAGGTCAAGGAATGATCATATTGCGCTAACTTGGCTTCTTGTTGATTGTAAGACTGAAAAAATAGCCGCATATATGTCTTTAATTATGGACGCTATAAAACTTTCATTTACAGAAAAAGAACTCCATAATCTTAATTATCCCTTTCGAACAATTCCAGCAATGAAAATCGCCAAGCTAGCGGTAGACAGTAATTATTCTCAAAAATATAAAGGGATAGGAACTTTCATGCTCGAAACAGCAGAGCGTTTTGCTTTAGCGTGTAACGAAGAATATTGCGCCGCTCGTTTCCTTACAGTAGATGCTGATATTGAACATGATGAAGGCATTCTTGCTTTTTATCAAAAGAATGGTTTTATTCCTAACTCAGAATTAATTAACAAAAATCGTAAGACGATTAGTATGAGGAAAGATATTTATCAATGAGAGAAACCTTATTAATACTTTAAGATATTATACTTTCTTCTTTAGTGTTGAAATATAAAAAGATATGCAATATCATTTAATTCTTCTATAACATGGTTTACAAGCTTACTAACATTGGTATACATACCGTTTCCTAAAATATCTCAATTAATAGGTTTTCGCAATTCGTGTCACGGTTCTCACCCCGCCTTTTTAAATTCATAAACTCTCCCAACATCCTCAACAATCGGCAAAGGCTCACCGTCAAAATCAGGTTCCTCATCAAAAACAAGAATAAAATTCCCTAAGGTCAAATCAAAATCAAAACAACAATCAAGAATATATTCTTCTCCGATAAATTGATAGTATCATCCCAAACAAAAAAATCCGGAATATACCCATTTAGCTGTAAAACACCTTCAATTTCCATTCCTTTTCCAGACAACCGCTTATAAATAAAAAAAGGGGCTATTAGCCCCTCCCATATAATAAAACCGGGAAAATCCCGATTAGTAAGCGGGGCGTGAAATTATTTATGCCCCGTACGTAATTCTAAGATTACTATTTAAAATTTGTCAACTATTTTTTATAAAAATTCATTATTTTATTAAATAGTTCACTCTGTGTTCTCTGCGGTAAATAAAAACGAATAAATAACCGCCTTTTTACCGGATAATAAAACAGGCATTTTCCCCTTCAATTTAAAACAAGGAGGCGCTGCCTTTAATAATCGATCATCATTAGCATATAACACCGCTGCCCTCCCGCCGTCTTTGAGCAGCTTGCCAAAAACTTCAAACATTTTAAAAAGAAAATCTCTTTGGTCATTGTTTTCTATTCCTTTTTCATTGCGCGCTTCTTCAGAAACACCGAAGTGTCCCCATGGAGGGTCGGTTACAATCACATCTATGCTTTTTTCTTCAATTTTAGAAAGCAGTTCGCAGAAATCGCACCCGTGCAGGGTAAACTCTCCTTTTTTGCGTTTACTGAACCTCTGTTCAGAAAAAAGAGCGGCTTCCTTGTTGTTGTCACAAGCTATAAATTTTGTTACGTGAAAATGTTTTACCGCCTCTTGCGGGATTGAACCGTAACCGCAGAATGGATCAAGTACCGTATCGCCATGAGTTAAATTTGCAAGACGGCATAAAACCCATGCTAAAGGGGGCGGAAGTTCACCTTTATGAAGAGTTTTTTCCCATGAAGAGCGTAAGGTAAGGCGTTTCATAAAAATAGAAAAATTATTAAGCGGGTTTTCATTATCAGTTTTACTTCTTTCTGTTCGGTATAAAAACCAAAACTCGGTATCCGGCAAACTGCGGTTAACTTTTAAACCGGAAAGTTTTGTTATGTATCTTTCTGCTTCCAATCTCAATTTTTCTTCAATTGCTGACGGAGTATTTTCATTTGAAACAACAATTCTAAATGTTTTAAAATTTTTACTGTTATTGATTATTACATCTTCATTAAAATTACAGCCGCCATTTATAAATGTTTTTATATGCTTTTCTAAAACATTATCGCTTCTTTTCTGTTCTTCCATAATATTTATAACAGCGAAAATATTATTAAAACAAAAAAAGTTAAGTTTATCGTAACTTGTTTCGGTTTCAAAAAGAACAGCACCGTCAAGAAGTTTTAAAATTTTTGCATCAGGCAATCGTTCTTTAATTACTTCCGCAATTAAATTCTGTAAACCGGGAATAAATGACGCATAAAACAAATTAATCATATCAAGATAAATTGTTCTTTATTCAGCTGCATCCTGTAGTGTTGGCGCATGTTTTGCATTTCATGCAAGTTCCGTTCCAGTACGCCAGATTTCACAAAATCGGACAACTGCTGGCGGTTTAATTCCGCTTCTACCGCTTGAACGGCAGAAAACATTCCTTTTCCGTGAGAAAGTAATTGTTCTACTATTGTTTGATCAACCAAAATGATACCTCACAAATACACTGATATTGTGTTCAATATCAGTGTATTTGTCAATCAAGCGTCAATCACTATTTTGGCTAACTGAACAAATTTCTTCATATTCTCTTTTATTATGTCTTTTAGAGCCTGCTTAAAATTGCAATCTTGTCAATAAAAATTAGTGGAACTCCTGCAATGTATATAAGCAGAGGTTTGCGTGCGCCTTGATTGTAATTTACTTAAAACTGATCTTAACGGCAATCTGCTGGAAATCATATATAATAAGATAGATACAATCCATATCCTTGACGCTCGCGCCAAGTCCGCGCACCAAACCCCATCTGAATTTGTTACCAAACTTATTCAAAAAGAAACGGCTGAAGATATTTAGCGCTTGCTCTAATATTATTAAAAAACTCCTACCACAAATAAAACCGCGAACTTGTATTTTTTTACTCAAAAGGTTAAACTTGTAAAAAGACCCCAAAACAAAATTTTGGCTGCTTTGGAATAATTCAGAGCTTAAACACAAGACAAATAACTTGTAAAACCATGAGCCTATGATTGGAAAAAGAACTCTGGGATAGTTGTTTCGAACTGGCAAGTTTATTATTTCCCGATGAAGAATGGATACCCACAGAACCCAACATTTGGGTAGCCAAAAGCCGTTTACCTCAAGAAATGAGAGAACCGGAAAAATGGGAAAAGGAAATGGCACAAGTAAGGATTTTAACAATAAGAGGAAGCATTGCTTTTTTTCTGCCGGATATAGAAATTAAAGGAGAAAAATTTAAAAAATGTGCTGATTTAATACTAGACGGCGAAGTAATGGAAATGAAAACAATTTCGGGAACAAGAGAAACATTAGGCGGGAAATTTAGATATGGCTATAAACAAGGCGCAATATTATTGCAAAATTGTTCGATCATTAAAAAACACTCTGTATTTATCCGTCTTTTATCTGATATTCCGGTAAAAAGTGTAAAAGCTAAAATAGCCGGCGTGTTAAAGAATCGTTATGACGAAGGTAGATTCATTTGTTTTTTTGAAGCAACCGGCGAATTGTATATATGGACCTATAATGAATTGAAATCGTTGATTACTAAAAAAAATCACCCGACCTTGCAAAAGCAAAACCGGGTTCGGTAGAATGAGGCCACAAAGCCGCCTCATTTAGTGGCGATCCTCTTTTAAGGATGTTTAAAATTTAACTTAAAATTGCAATCTTGTCAATAAAAATTACGGGAATTCCCTCCCCCCCTACTTCTTAGTCCATGTATTCGACGAGCCATTCGCTCTTGTATACGTTCCTATACCTCCGCCGTGAGCTAAATACTTGGCTCTCAGATCTCCGTTGAATGCATCGTATTGGCTAAAATTGTCCTCTGAAATTAAACTTTCAAAAGCAACGCTGATAAGAGCGGAGCAATATCCGAACGCGTTGCTGCTTATTGTTACCACACTGCCGGGTATAACAATGCTTGTCAATTTAGAGCAACTTTGGAACGCGCCAACATCTATTGTTTTTACACTGCTGCCTATCACAGCGC
>WQSW01000014.1 GCA_009787695.1 Treponema sp. | reverse complement strand
AAAATAGAATACAGCCCCGATTATTCCAAACAAACTTAATGTTTTTATGATATGAATATTTAATGTATTCTCCATATACAAAACCTCCGTATATAATTTAACGCAATTATATCATCACGTATACCTAACAACTCCGGTCTAATCCAGCGGTCATAAAACTTAAAATTTACGTCTATCTATTAATTGAATAGACGGAGATTTTAAAAAATGACCTATTTTGAATTTAATTAAAAGTTCCCCACAGAGGAAACCGCTATAAACTACTTTTATACAATCAGGTATAAAGGCGCTATGATGGCTTGATTCTGATATTTTATACATGATTGACAAAATAGTACTTAATATTTAATTTATATATACAGGAAGGAAAGAATATGCCGAGAAAAGTAATTGCATTTGTAACAGAATTTGATAAAGATAATTTATCGAAACTTTCAAATATTGATTATGTAAATAATTTTAAAGATTTTAAATCTTCTTTGGTTGGAGATGTGATTCCAGTTATATCTACAGATTTGTATGCAAACAATGATTTTCTAACCAAAGAATTACTTTCTTTAATAAGTGATTCTGAGTATCATTTTTATACAACTATTAAAGAAAATGAACTTAATGGGATATCTCAGCCTGTTATGGATAATGAAATTGATATACGTGAATTATCTAATGTAGAAACAAGTACATGGTCTTGTGAAAAGATTATATATGACTTATCCCTGATTTAATCTGGTTTTCGTCAATTTGATTTATTTCTTCTCTGTCTTCTTCTCTTAAAAGGGTATTAAAGACCTCTAGGAAATTTGGGATTTCGTTTAATAAAATATGTTAATTGGTATGAGGAAGAAGCAAAATAATAGAATTTCTTATATTCTTATGATATATTAATATTATGAAAAGATACACATTATTCATTCTATTAGCATTTTTATATTCGGCAGTGCATTTGGGCGCTCAAACTAGAACTGTTAATGATTATTCTATTATCAGCCTTCAAACATATCAATATAGAACAAGTCCTGTCACTATTCAAAATCTCGCTTTTAAAAATGAAATTCAATATGCGTATAACGTAACCTATACTTCTATGGGGCTGACGGTAAGTGCTCGTTTAAACATTCCTGCAATTAATCCGCAGAATATTAAAGGAATTATTGTTATGCTAAGAGGCCATCAGAGTCCTGTCAATTATTATACAGGAAAAGGCACAGAAAATCCTTCAGTAGCATATCTTGAACAGGGATGGGCTGTAATTGCGCCTGATTTTTTAGGTTACGCCTCTTCTTCGCCAACACCCTCCCCTACTTATTTGCATCAATTTTACTCAACGATAAATGCAGTTGAAATTTATAAAAGTATGGAGCAGCCTGTTTTTCAATATAACTCCTCAGTAACACAAGCTGATAGAATACCCCTCCCATCTTCATTTAAAAAAATTGTTATTTGGGGTCACAGTAACGGCGGGCAGGTATCATTGCACTTTTTAGAAGTTATACAAAAACCTGTTACAGCAGTCCTGTGGGCGCCTGTCGGTTTGTCTTTCCCGGAGAGCGCGGAACATTACGGGCGGGGCAGCGCTTCATGGGTTGTACAATTTAGAAAGGATTATACCTCCTCTAATTTTTCGTTAATTAATAATTTAAATAAGATCGCACCGGGTACCCGCATATTACTTCATCAGGGAGTAAATGATACTTCAGTTCCCAAAGCATGGAATGACGCTCTTTCAAAAGCGATTGAAAGCGAAAACACCCGCCGCGATTCAGAGAGAATAGGCAGAATTATTTTCCGTTACGAGATTTACGCAGAAGCGGATCATAACCTCCGCCCATTATGGTCTACAGTTCAAACTAGGGATGTTGCTTTTTGGGAAGCTAATTAGGCTGTAAAAATCTACATTAATCCGAAAAATCCGCAAAAATCAGCGGATCATCTTAATCCCATTTTATAAACTACCCCCTAGCCAGCCCGCTCAAAATTAAACTATAATATGTTAATGGAATCAATAATTCTTGCATCAGGCTCTTTGCGTCGGCAGGAGTACTTTAAATTGATGGGTTTACCCTTCAGTATCCTGAAAGCTGATGTCGACGAGAGCCTTGTTCAACAAACAAACCCGAAAAAGCTAACAGTCGAGCTTGCAGTTAAAAAAGTGGAAAGAGCAATCGAAATGATGAGCGGCCGTTTGCCCAAGTGGATCTGCGCAGGGGATACAGTTATTTCCCTTGATGATAAAATTTTCGGCAAACCTGCTGACCGGGAAGAAGCGGCTTTAATGTTAAAGGAATTGTCAGGAAAACAACATAAGGTTGTCTCCTCCATCGCTCTTTACAATGGATCTACAAAAAAAATCGATACTACCTCCGCTTCCTGCACCGTTACCTTTGCTGCCTTAACAGATGAAGAAATCGAATGGTATCTTAATACCAACGAATGGCAGGGGGTCGCAGGCGCTTACCGTATCCAAGAGCTGGCAAGCATCTTTATCACCCAAATAAAAGGCTCTCCAAGCACTGTGGCGGGCTTGCCATTACGCGAATTTTATGTCATGCTAAAGGATAACGGCTACCCGTACGCAATTAACGAAAGTTAATCGTGAAAATTAAGCGGTGTTTTAAAAAGAATAATCAGACCTCTCCTTTGCGGTTAATTTTTCTTTGACATCCTTAGTAATTTACTTAGTTTAAGTAATAATTTTACAGGTAGACGAATTTCCGTTAAAGCGGTTTTAAACTGCCTTTAACGAGATATAGTGACGGTAGGGTTTTTAAATCTCAAGAAAACCCATGTTAGGAGGAAATTTTGGCTGTTGTAACAATGAAGAATCTCCTTGAATCAGGAGTGCATTTCGGCCACCAAGTGAAACGCTGGGATCCAAGAATGAAGAAATATATCTTCGCAGAAAGGAACGGCATTCACATCATCGATCTGCAAAAGACGATCCAGTCTATCAAGGACGCTTACGAGGCTGTCCGCAAAACCGTAGCGGCAAATAAAACCGTGCTTTTTATCGGTACAAAAAAACAAGCCCAACAGGCAGTACAAAAAGAAGCCGAGCGCTGCGGAATGTACTTTGTAAACAACCGCTGGTTAGGCGGAATGTTGACAAATTTCAGTACAATCAAGAAATCGCTTTTACGCCTTAAAAAACTAGAAAAAATGGAAGTTGACGGTACATTCGAAAATCTTACTAAAAAAGAAATTGCTTCGCTTGGAAAAGAACGCATCAAACTTCAAAAAAATCTTGGCGGTATTAAAGAAATGAAAGAGCTTCCGGGCATTCTTTTCATCATCGACACACGCAAAGAGGCAATCGCTGTTGCAGAAGCAAAGAGACAGGGCATCCCCATCGTGGCTGTTGTTGACACAAACTGTAACCCCGAAGGTATCGATTATCCCATACCGGGAAATGATGATGCAATCAGAGCGATTACACTCTTTACACAGATCATTGCAAATGCAGTAATTGAAGCTGATAACGAAGTTGGTTTAAAGATCATCGAAACCTTAGGTGACGAAGATGAAGATATGGAAAGTATTTTAAATGATGTTTCCATGAAAGAAGAAGACAGGGAAATAAAACCCGACCAATATTCAGCTTACACAACAGAAGAAGCATACAGAGCTGCAAAAGCCGACGAAGAAGTTGATGATGATGACGATGATCAAATTCAGGTTGATGTTGATAAAATTTATGATGATGAATAGTTTAAAAATTAGGAGATTAATATGGCTGAGATCAGCACAAGTGATGTAAAAAAACTCCGTGAAAAAACCGGAGCAGGACCTATGGAATGTAAAAACGCTCTTATAGAAACAAACGGCGATTTTGCAAAGGCGGAAAAACTTCTCAAGGAAAAAGGGCTTGCCGCTTTGGAAAAAAGAGCGGGACGTTCCACTAATCAGGGAAAAGTTTTTGTAAAAATAAAAGAAGACGGCAGCACTGCTGTGTTAGTTGAAATTAATGCAGAGACAGACTTTGTAGCAAGAAACCCCGAATTTATCGCATTAGGCGGTGCAATTGCAGACAAAGCGCTTGCTAAAGGCATAACAGAGCCGACAGAAGAACTTCACGCTATGGTACAAGACCTTGCAACAAAAATTCGCGAAAATATGGGGCTCAAAAGAATAAAACAGGTAAAAGCATCTTCCAATGAATATCTTTGCCAGTATATTCACGGAGACGGCAATATCGGTATCATCGTTAAATGCGAATCTGATAAACCTGAAATCTTTAAAAACGAAGAAGTAAAAAACTTTATCTTTACTCTTGCAATGCATGTTGCAGCTTTTAATCCTGTTGCAATCGAAAGAAACAAGATTGATCAGGCGTGGCTTAAAGAGCAGGAAGATATTTTCCGCGTACAGATGGAAAAAGATGAGAAACTTGCAGGTAAACCGGAAAATGTTCTTAAAGGTATTCTTCAGGGAAAAGTCTCTAAATATTTAAGCGAAATATGTTTACTGGAACAAAATCATGTAATCGATGATAAACTTACTGTCGCTAAAGCAATTGAAGAATGTGCAAAAAAAGCAGGAGCGAAACTATCAATCACAGACTATGTTTATTACAAAGTCGGCGTTGAAGATTAAAAGAGGTTTTAAATGCATGATGTAATTTCGTCTAACGAAGAACGGATGAAAAAATCGGTAGCAAGTTTAAAAGAAGGATATGCTGCAATACGAACAGGGAGAGCTTCCGCTGCCCTTTTTGACAGAATACGAGTTGACGCTTACGGAGAAAAATCTCCTTTAAACCAAGTTGCGACAATCTCAATTCCTGAAGCAAGACTTATTGTCATTCAGCCTTGGGATAAAAATCTTATTGTAGAAATTGAAAAAGCGATCCGCTCTTCGGAATTGTCATTAAACCCGTCTAATGACGGCAAAGTTATCCGTATTTCAATCCCGCCTTTGACAGAAGAAAGACGCAAAGAACTTGTTAAGCAGGCAAAAGCGCAGGCTGAACAGGCAAAAGTATCGGTGCGTAATATTCGAAGAGACGGAAATGAAGAGTTAAAAAAGCTTTTGAAAGAAACAAAGATTACAGAAGATGATGAATCTAAGGGAGAAACTGAATTACAAAAGCTTACAGACAATTATGTTGATCAGATATCAAAAGTTCTGGAAGAAAAAGAAAAAGAAATTATGGAAGTGTAAAGGGGAAAACAACCTTTAAAAAAAGCAATGGGCGAAAACGGTAGTATAAAATGAAACCAAAAGTGTTGATTGAACGATTATTGATATTTTTCATCGGGCTTCCTGCGGTTGCCGCCCTTGTCCTTTTTCTGCCCTTTTATAATAATTTAGCAATGAATCTTGTTGCTGTTTTCCTTTCCGGAATCGGCGCCGTTGAATTTTCTTTAATGTTAAAAACTAAACAAATAAATTATTCAAAAAAAGAAAGTTTTATACTTGGAGCGCTTGCTCCTATTGCAATAACATTAAATGTAAGTTTTTCTCTTCCTTCATGGATAATTTTTATTATTTTCTTATTAGGTTTAGGTTGGGTTTTATTGTCTGTAGTTTTTGTAAAAGAATTTGAGAATGTAATTAATAAAGTAATCGGAGGCTTTTCTTTATTTTTATATCCGGGTTTCTTTTTTCTTTGGCTGATAAAAATGACCGAATGGGGTAATAATTACATTGTCTTTTTATTTTTATTAATTATAATAGCAAGTGACTCAATAGCATGGCTTTTTGGATCATTGTTCGGAGCAAAAAACAGAGGCATAATAGCTGCAAGCCCTAATAAAAGTATCGCAGGTTTTATAGGAGGGCTGCTGGGACCTGTCATTATTACGTTATGCGCAGTTTTTATTAAATTCCCTTTGAATATAAGATTTTTTCCGGAAAATGCGTTTTTAAATTCAAATATTTCTTATATGATTATTATAGCCGTTGTACTAGGCGTTTTTACAAGCATCGCCGCTATGTTAGGTGATTTAGCAGAATCTGCAATTAAAAGAAGCAGTGATTTTAAAGATTCAGGAAATTTTATTTTGGGAAGAGGCGGCGTTCTTGATTCAATTGATTCAATTATTGTTGCTTCCCCTGTCTTTTATTTTCTTTACTATTTCCTTTTTATGTTTGCAAATCAAGCTGTTTTTTAATTTAAATGAAAAAACGAATAGCTGTATTAGGCGCGACAGGCTCTATCGGAGAAAGCGCACTTGATATTATTTCGCAAGATACTGATAATTTTGAAGTAATCCTTCTTACAGCCCATTCCAGCCTTAGTAAACTTGAACAATTAAAAACTAAATACCCTAATTCTGTTTGTGTACTAACCAAAGAAGAAAACGGCAAAGAAAAACTGTTATCTGCAATTAAAAACGCAAATGCCGATATAATAATAAACGGGATATCAGGTGCTGCAGGTTTAGAGCCTTCTATTGCAGCAATTGAAGCAGGCTGCCGCCTTGCACTTGCAAACAAAGAAACACTTGTAATGGCAGGGAAACTGGTTTTACAATCAGCAAAGGAAAAAAATGTAAATATAATCCCCGTTGATTCAGAGCATTCTGCAATTTTTCATTTACTTAAAGCGCATACAAATAATAATGAAGCGTTAAACGAAATAATTTTAACTGCCTCAGGAGGTCCATTTAGAAATTTTAGTGTGCAAGAAATGGAAAAAGTAACTGCACAGGAAGCGCTTGCACACCCAACTTGGAAAATGGGACCTAAAATTACAATCGACTCGGCTTCTATGGCAAACAAAGGGCTTGAAATAATTGAAGCATGCGTTCTTTTTAATTTACCGCCTGAAAAAATCAAAGTGGTAATTCATCCTCAAAGCATAGTTCATGCAATGATCCGTCTTAATAACGGTGTTTTTTATGCCCAGCTTTCAAAACCTGATATGCGCCACCCAATCCATGACGCGCTCTATTGGCCTCACACTGCCCCTTCTTTACTTGAAACTTTAAATTTTGACTGTCTTTCTCTTGTTTTTTTAAAACCGGAAAATCATAAATTCCCCATGTTGGACCTTGCATGGAATGCGGCAAAACAAGGCGCCTTGTATCCATGCGCTTATAATGCTGCAAACGAGACTGCGGTTTGTGCTTTCCTTGAAAAAAAGATCGGTTTTTTAGATATCCCGCGAATTACAGAGCATGTTTTAGAAAAGGATTGGTCATCTGATATCTCCTGCCTAGAAGCGGTCATTGATGCAGACAGAGAATCTAGAATAATCGCTTCTGATTTTATTAAACATTAATATTTTAATTTTTACCGATTAAAAAAATCATTCTAACCCCATCGTCTAAATAATAAAAATATGTTATTATGCTAATAGGAAAAAATATGTTTTTAGTAATAATTAAAATTTTACTCGGTCTTTTAGGACTGGGAATTGTTGTTTTTGTTCATGAACTGGGGCATTTTCTTGCAGCCCGCCTTGTTAAAATTCATGTTGAGGCGTTTTCTATCGGTTGGGGCAACCCTATCCTTAAAAAGAAAATAGGCTCTGTTGAATACCGTTTAGGTATGTTCCCTGTCGGCGGTTATTGCAAAATGAAAGGCGAAACCGATTACAACAAAGCATGGGAAAATATGGAACAAGGAATTAAGCCGGAAGAAGGCTCATACCTTGCGGCAAGCCCTTTAGCAAGAATCCTTGTCGCTTTTGCAGGTCCTTTTTTTAATTTGATTTTTGCAATGATTCTTCTCTCTTTTATTTGGGGGTTTGGTTTTGAAATAAACACGATAGGAAATAAAATCATTTTAGCATCAGAAATAATGCCGGAAGAAAACTTCCCTGCCGACATTGCCGGTCTTAAAACAGGGGATCGCATTGTAGAAATCGGCAACAAATCAATTAATTATTATCACGAAATACAAGAAAATATCGCCCTTAACCCTTCCAAATCTTTACCTGTAACAATAGAACGCGAAGGTAAATATCATCAATTGCAGGTAACACCTAACCTTGATAAATCAAGCGGAGCCGGAAAAATCGGCGTTATGTTTTGGATAGACCCTGTTATTGAAAGCGTAAAAAAAGGAAGCATTGCAGATCATGCGGGACTGTTTCCGGGAGACAGAATTGTTAATGTAAACGGGATTCCTGTAAATAACACAGAAGATTTCAGAAAGATTAGAGCGCAAGAGCCTGAAAATTATATTATTAAATATGAACGAAAAGGAATGTTAGGTGAAACTGCTTTTACTGCGGATAACAATCAGGAGGAGTTAGGTTTTGCATGGGAAACCATCCGTTACCGCACGCCTAATCTTTCCATCCCTGCGGCTGTTGCAAAAGGTTTTAAAGAAGGAATTAAAACACTTAAAGTTTCCATTACAAGTTTAAGACTGCTCTTTATGGGCATCGATTTAACAAAAGCTGTATCAGGTCCTGTTCGCATAACATATATGATAGGCGAATCTGCGGCTCAGGGTTTTGGACAGGGCTTTTCAAGCGGTTTACGTTCAATGGCAGAGTTTATCGCTTTAATTTCTGTCGCCCTTTGCGTTATGAATCTCTTGCCTTTACCAATAATTGACGGAGGAATGATTATCCTCTTTTTTATCGAAATGATACGAAAAAAACCTATCCCTCCCAAAGCAATATCTATTTTTCAAACTTGCGGCATGGTAATAATCGGCTGTTTATTTGTTTTTGCCGTATTTGGTGATATAATGTTTTTTATAAGGCAATAATTCAAATTTGAGGGATTAAAATGAAAAAAAATATTAACTGCCCTTGCGGCAATAATATTTCGTTCGAATTTACAGAAGAAATTGATCTTGATAATCATCCTCTTACATTGGACAGTATTTTTGACGGCACTTTTTTAAGTTTCAACTGTCCTGTCTGCAAGAAACTTCATAAACCTGAATATAAAGTTACCCTATTTTGGAAATCAAAAAATTATAATTTTATAGTAATCCCTGAACTTGAACGCGGCGATTTTTATCTTAATAAAAAAAATAATCCTAATTCAAAAAATAAATCAGAAGATGTTTTGTCTTTTGAAACTTTAATAGGATATCCGGAAATGGCAGATCGTCTTACTGTAATAAAAGACGGGCTTGAACCTATTGTTATAGAAACTTTAAAATCATATCTTCTTGCAAAGGCGATGGAAAATTATCCTAAGCATAATATAAATGCTTGGTATTATTGTTCATCTTCTGACGGAATAGAATTTCATCTTGACGGTATAATGCAAAACCAAGTTGCAGTAATGAAAATTCCAATGGATGTTTACAAAAATACTCTTAATGTATTCAAAAAACAACCGAAAAAAGCAATATTTGTTTCTCTTAGAGTCAGCAATTATTTGTCTGTTCAAAATATATTAAGACCAGATGTATTAAAATGAAAAAAATATTAATAATTTTGCTTTTTTTAATTTCTCTGAATCTTCACGCTGCAGGCGGGCACAGAGGAAATATAAATTCTTTAATCCATAACGGAGACACAGTATTAAGCACTGGGGATGACGGCTTTTTAGTTACATGGAATATCCAGCAAAAAAAATCTATTGACCGTTTTCAGCTGACAACTTATAAAATACAGTCGATGGTTAAACATCCAAACAAGAATGAAATCTGCATTTTAGAAATTGCCAGTTTAGATACATATAAAATATCTGCTTGGGATTACGGCAGAAAGCACAAACTTTTTACCATTTCTTTGGACGGTCCTTTTACTTTTTTAAATTATTCCGCTAACGGCTCGTATATTTTAATAGCAGGTGACGACGGCAAAATTTTATATATACTCGATTCTAATACAGGAAAAATAGTATCTATTCCGTTTATTCCGGCAGGAAAAATTTCTTTTGCATTAACAGGAAGATCAGAGAGAAATATTTTAATTTATCAGGCAGAACATGAAGATGACGACGGCAGATATGTTTTTTCAGGGCAAATTTTATATTTTGATTTAAATACAATGAATATAGCAGGCACTTTTCAAGCGCCGGGAGATTTATACAACCTTATTATATTTGGTAACAACCGCTTTCTTGCAGGAATTAACCACGACGGTTTACAGCTTATTAATGCAGCCTCAGGAGAGGTATTAGATACAAGGCAGAATATCGGAAAGAACGCTCTTCTGTATGCTTTTAATGATGGTTTTTATTGTCTTGATTTTAATCAAAGAACAGGAGAGGGAAACGCGATTCTTTACCGTTTTACCACAGACAGAAACGGAAGACTTTTAGAAAACCGACAGGCGCTTTTTTTTAACGGAAAAATTAATGCAATCGCTTTTAACAGAAACATGGTTTTTGCTCAAACAGATTCTTCTTCACAATCTTTTCTTTTAATGCTGGAACAGCAAAATAAAATTACACCTTTTAATTTTAATTTTCAAACACGAATAAAAGAAATAGCTGCCGCTAAAGATACAATTGCATTTCTTGATGCACATAACACTCTTTTTTTAATTCCAAATAATCCGAATGTTACTGAAAGAAACAGCATTTTAACAGGAATAGAAAACCAAAATTACAACAGATTAACTGCAATTTCATTTAACAGCAAAGATTATTTTGTTCTTTGGCAGGATTCAAACACAAGATTAGCCCCTCAATTACTTGATTCTAAAGGACAGAGAGTAAACATTCTGCCTTTCATGATAGGACGCCATCCTTTGCGTTCTCTTTCTGTATATAACAATAAACTTCTAGCCCTCGATTCTGGAGGGAATATATCTTTGTATAAACAAGAATCATTATTGGAAGGGGACGGTTCTTCAAGATCAGTTTTTAATTATACTGTAATCGGAGCAATTGATATTACTTTTTTAAATAATGATTATATACATATTTGCAGAAGCGCAGTCAATTCCAGCCCTTTTATAATGATCAATATTAAAACAGAAGAAACAATTCCTCTTTTCTATAACGCGCAGGCAGGTATATATACATATACAGGAAATTCAGGAAAAAATTATTCAATAGTAATGTTACGAAACGAAAACAGAATAAGCACCAATTTTCTTGAACTGTTAAATCCTTCTGATGCAGGTTATTCTTCCGTAAATAAAGTCTTATTTGAATATTCAGGGGAAGCGCGTAATATTTCAATTTCTGAATCATCAAGATATCTTGCCGTTCTTTGCGACAGCGAAGGCGCAAAAATAATTTCTAATGAAAACATCGATTTTGAAAGAACATCCGGTTTACCTATAAAAATGCAATCGACAAATAATCATTTTATAACTCTCGACAGCGAAGGCAACATCACATGGCATGAAAACAGCACAGGAAAAATTGAAAGAATTTTTAATTTAGATCAGATTAATACAGAGAATTAAAAGAATTTTTTTACTGCAAAGGCGAAGAAGGGATTAATATCTTTTGCGATCTTTGCGCCTTTGCGGTAAATATTTTTAATCGTGAGCGGGGTTATGCTTTACTTTTTTTATCGCATTCTCTACTGCTTTTTTAACGCTGTCCGCATAAGCTTGTTCTGTCATTGCTTGAGAAGCATAAAGAGTTCCAAGCAGTGAAAAGCGGTATAAAGGTTTAACTGTATTCAATGAAATTGCAGCGATATCAACAATACACTCATTGCAGCGGCATATATCTTCATGCCCTGCGTTCAGCTGTTGTTCCATTTCGCGGATTACTAAAGATTCCGCTTCGTTTTTTAATAAATCAAAGTCATACTCGTCTATTAATGCCATAATTCCTCCCGATTTGCAAACCTCGTATGCTAAGCTTTAATTATACATACTTCGTTTGTGTTATAATATCAATTATATTACTTTATATCAATATATTATTGTCTTTGTCAACCTATGATGCATTTTCTTTTTTTTCTTGACTCTTTTTATCCAAAGGTGCAAATTTTGCATATTTTGCGGCAAGCTGAAGTTCAATTTTGCCTATCGGCCCGTTCCTTTGTTTTGCTATAATTAAATCTGTAGGGTAAATATTAGCAGGGGTTTGATCTGAGGCATCTTTGCTTTTCTTGAATTCCCTGTTTAAAAATAAAACAAGGTCTGCATCCTGTTCAATTGAGCCTGAATCCCTTAAATGCGCTAATGTTGGCGCTTCTTTTTGAGCTTCGCGGGTTAACTGACATAAAACCACTATTGGAATGTGCAATTCCCGCGCAAGGCTTTTTAACGATCTTGAAATTTCTGATATTTGTTCATAACGAGGCAGTGAATTATTCTCATGCCCTATAAGACCTAAGTAATCAATAAAAATAATTTCCACTTCCTGCTGAGCTCTCATTTTCCTTGCCTGAGCGCGAAGATCAAGCAGTTTCATATTAGGCATATCAACAATATGAAAAGGCGCTTCATCAATAATACTCATTATTTTTATTATTTTTTGATGTTCGTTACTGCTTAAAAAACCTCTGCGGATATTTTGCGCATCTACCGACGCTTCACTGCTTATCAGACGCTGGACAAGCGCAATATCTGACATTTCCAAAGAAAAGAACGCTAAAGGTTTTTTTTGATTAATTGCAATATGAGATGCCATATTTAATGCAAGAGCGGTTTTTCCGACAGACGGTCTTGCACCGATTACAATAAACTCATCGGGTTGAAAACCGGATGTCATTTGATCCAGTTCATCAAAACCGGAAGAAATACCGGAGATAGCTCCTTTTGCTTGCATTGCATGTTCTATTTTATTTATTGCCTGCCACAGGATATCCCTGATTTTCCTTTCAGAAAAAATTTGCCGATCATCTGAAAGTTTAAAAATACTCCTTTGAATTTCTTCGAGCATTTCCCTTGAATCTACAGATTCATCATACGCGCTTACTCCTATGTTAGACGCAACTTTTAACAGAGAGCGTTTTAAGGAATAGTTCTTTACCATTTGAATGTAATAATCGATATTTGCACTCGACGGTATTACCGTTGTCAGGCTTGATACATATGAAGCGCCTCCCGCTTCATCGAGCTTGCCCATTTGTTTTAATTCCTGAACAACGGTTTGAATATCAGGACGTTTACCTATTGAGTCAAGAGATTTTATCGCTTCAAATATCCGCATATTTGCACGCGAATAAAAATCTTCCGCGTAAATATGCATTTGAATTGCTGTTTTTACAGCATCATAATCAGATAACAGGCTGCCTAAAGTAGCCTGTTCTAACTCATCATCATGAGGAGGTGTTTTGTCTTTAAAATCTTTAGCCATACACAACCCATGTTATGCGCATTATTTTTCTTCTGATGCCTGTCCTTCGGGGTTCGCCGCTTGTTCTTCGTTTTCTTTTGCTTCCCTTTCCCTTCTTCCTTTGCGCGGAGCAGGTTTTGGAGATGCAGTTTCTGTTTTTATTTCTGTTGCTGCAATAGTAATGGAAATTTCTGCACTTTGATTCTCGTAAAGTTTAATTGCCGCTTTATATTTTCCGACACTTTTAAATCCATTTCCTGAAAGTTCAATACGTTTTCTTTCGATCTGAAAACCGTTTTTTACAAGTTCATCTGCAATAGTTTGATTTGTAACAGCCCCGTAAAGTCTTCCGTTTGCCCCTGCCGGCATAGTAATTGTTAATTCAAGAGTATCAAGTTTTTCTTTTAAGCCTCTTGCATCAAGTCTTTTTTGTTCTTTGCGTGCATCAATTTCCGCTCTTCTGTTTTCGATTAATTTAATCATACGCGAAGTGTAAGGAAGCGCTATTCCTCTTGGAAAAAGATAATTACGCGCATAACCTTTTGCTACATCCTTTACGTCGCCCTCTTCGCCAAGAGGTACATGATCCTTGTTCAAAATAACTTTCATACCAAGCTCCTTTGATAAAAATTTTAATATTTTTATCATGATACAAATATGCTTTGTATCAGATATCCCGAAAAGTTTTACGGAATATCAATTTTAAAATTCAGTTGCAAAAAAGCAACTGTTTGTTTATTTGACCATTTTAATTAAATGGACTAGAGAAAAATCTTTAAGGTTTTTCTCATGCCTCGGAGTAGAGGCTAAATAAACTAAATATAATTAAATAAAAAGTTTTACCTTTTTATTTTAATTTTCTTCCTTACTAATCAACGCCCTTATCGGCAGCCAGATTTCTGCAATTCCTAAAAGGATCAAGGCAACAAGTGCGGCCGCGCTTAAAGGGCTTAATACAGTAAAAAATAATAAAAAACCGAATATTAATCTAAAAACGGCAGATTTTCTTTCTAAATAGAGCATTAATATACCTGCGCCTTGCGTAAGAAAAATTATAGCACAAATAATAAAGACATTCCATGCTAAAATTTCAATAATTTCTATTTTGTATAATCTTGCAATTAAAACAGTCGCCAATGAACCTGATAAAAACCATATTGCATTTGCAGGCGCAAGAAAGTTAATTATCCCTAAAGGAAACTTTTGTTTTTTTTCTGTTAAAAATTTTTCTGCCGCTTTTATTTTAAATCTTTTTGTTAATAATATAAAAGCATAAGTTAATTGATAATTAATAAAAAACATTAAAAGCATACTGAAAAAAAGACCTCCGCGCAAAGAAATACTTTTTATCATTTCAAGCACAGATTCTCTTGCAGCTTCAGCATTAATTTGCGATGTTTCTTGATTTAGTAAAGCTTCATTTCTTAATTCATTATTAAAGAAGAATGACAATGATCGGGATAAATCATTTAATAATGAATTAAAACTTTCGTTTCTCCAAACAAAAATAAAAAATGCAGCGGATACTGCTGCAGAAGATAAAATCAGCCTGTATGCTGTTCTGATTCTTTTTCCGCCTGCAATCCAAATAAACATAAAAAAGATTGCAGAAAAATATAATATTTCTATTAAAAGATTTCCTTCAAACAGAGAAAATTGATTGTTGCCGCTGAATAAATTAATAAATATTGTAACGATAATATTTACAAGGGCGATAGCGGCAAATGTAATTTGCATTGATCCGGAAATAAGAGCCGCATACCCCAAAGGTGCAAGATAAAACATTGATAAAAAACCGCTCTTCATAAAAATTATACTTATTGCAACACATACTGCTATTATTATAAGAGTTGTTTTATTGCGGATAATATCAATATTATTAATAGTTTCTGAAGAAGCGGACGCTTCTTCAGAAGCGGGAGTTTCTTCAGAAACGCGGTCTTTTTCCTGCATAAAAAAGATTTATAACAATCTGTTTTAATCTGCAACAAAAGGAAGAAGTGCGATACTTCTTGCCTGCTTTATTGCAAGAGCCAGCGCGCGCTGATGTTTTGCGCATGTTCCTGTAATTCTTCTTGGAAGAATTTTTCCTCTTTCTGTAATAAAGCGTCTGAGTGTTTCTGCTTCTTTATAATCGATCTTCAATTTTTGCGCGCAAAATTTGCATATTTTCTTTTTATAAAAAACTTTTCCGCCTTTTCCGCCGCGTCCGCGATCATCACCGTCGCGATCATCCATCTGCATATCTCGGTCACGATCCCTATCTCTGTCTCTATCGTGGCGTGAACCGTGTTCGTTATCAAAATATCTATCGTCTGACATAAAATTTCTCCTTAATTAAAATGGAATATCATCGGGGAAGCCTTCATCTTTCCCCTGATAAGAAGCACCGGAAGAACTGTCGCCTTGCCCGTTACCTGATGATTGATTAAACCCTGCATTCTGGTTTTGCCTGTCGCCTGAAGACTGACCTCCACCGCCCAAGAGCTGAATATAATTTGCAATTATTTCAACTTTAGACCTGTTTTGTCCGTCCTGCTGCCACCTGTCCTGACGGAGTTCCCCGTCAATTCCAACCATCTTGCCTTTTACAAGATATGCTTGAAGAGATTCACCCTGCTTTCCCCACAATACAATATCAAAAAAATTAGCTTCGTCTTCCCATTGATCGCCGTTTTTTTTCCGCCGGTTTACTGCAATGGAAAATTTACTGACAGCCTGCCCTCCTGCGGTATATTTTAATTCCGCATCCCTTGTGAGGCGTCCGATTAAAACAACATGATTTAAATCTGCCATACAGTTTTCCTATTCATCAATTCTAACAAATAGATATTTAAGCAGATTGGCATTGAGTTTGAAGATACGATCAAGGACGGTAATTTTTGCAGGATCTGATTTAATTACCAGAAGAACGTATCTTCCCTGTTTTCTTTTTTTAACTTCATAGGCGAGAGTGCGTTCCCCGATTTCATCGGTTTTTTCAATCTCGGCTCCGTTTGCGGCAAGGTCGGCAAGCAACTGCTCCCGCCCCGCTTTGTGCTGGTCTTCTTCCATGGGGAAGATAACCATAAGTTCATATAGGCGCATAGTTCCTCCTTACGGCCATATGTCCAGCCTTTCGGCTAGAAAAGAGGTATGGGTTTCTGCTAGGGAAACCCTAACACATATTATCAAATTTTAAATGTAATGACAAGCGATAAAAAATTTTTTAAAATTTAAAAAATAATTGTAAAGTATTTGTCCAAATCTGCCGATGCTGCTAATGGCGGAGTAGTTTTTTTAAGGTAATTCCGCGGTTACCGGTAAAAAACAAAGTAAGGCTGACCTTACAATCTGCCATATAAAAATCCGGTTGGGTTTTTATACCGGGAGCAAGGATGCTTTCGGGACAGTATTCAAGGAGGATCTTATGATCATCAATCACAACCTCAGCGCGATGTTCGCTGACAGGTCCCTCAAGGTGACACAAAATTACCTCACCAAAAACATGGAGAAACTCTCCTCGGGTCTTCGGATTAACAGGGCTGGCGATGATGCGTCAGGACTGGCGGTTTCTGAGAAATTAAGAAGCCAAATCAGAGGACTTAACCAAGCTTCAACCAATGCACAGAACGGTATATCTTTTATCCAGGTTTCTGAAGGCTATCTTCAGGAAACTCAAGATATCCTTCAGCGCATCAGGGAATTAGCCGTCCAGGCTGCAAACGGTATCTACAGCGAAGAAGACAGGCTTTATATCCAGGTAGAAGTATCCGGTCTTGTAGCCGAAGTCGACAGGATAGCAAGCCATGCCCAGTTTAACGGCATGAACATGCTGACAGGACGTTTTGCCCGTATGACAGGCGAAAACATGGTAGTCGCTTCAATGTGGCTGCATATCGGCGCAAACATGGACCAAAGAACGCAAGTTTACATCGGCACCATGACAGCAAAAGGTCTTGGAATCCGCGCAATGGACGAAAGTTTTATCTCTTTGCAGACACCGGACAGTGCAAACATGACCATTGGCGTCATGGATACAGCGCTCAAAATTGTCAACAAACAAAGAGCAGACCTCGGCGCTTATCAAAACCGTTTGGAACACTCAGTACGCGGCTTGGATATAGGCGCGGAAAACATGCAGGCATCCGAGTCAAGGATAAGGGATACCAACATGGCTAACCAAATGGTTGACTATGTAAGGGATCAAATCCTTAACCAGGCTGGAACTGCCATGCTGGCACAAGCAAATCAGAGAGCAACTTCGGTATTGTCATTACTGCAGTAATGTAGTATAATATACCTAGAGGGGAGGTTTGATCCTAACCGTGGAAAAGAATTAAGCCTTCCCTCCTCTGATAGTTTTTTCATCCGTGTTTTCCGGAAACAGTTGTTTTTGGAAAACTTTTGTGTTTGCCGGAGTTTATAAAACAGCCGGCATAAGAGAAACTAAAAACTATTTTTGTTTTTTTAGTTTCAGGGATCTTTGACAATAACTCTCCAAAGAAAAATCCTATGGGTTTTTCTCACGCGGGGCAGTTCAAAACGTGTCTGACATAACAGACAGACCCGTTTCGTTCTGTTTGCGGAAGAAGGGCGGCGGACCTGACAACTGTCAGGACAAGCGCGAACCGTTCAGAAACCGCTCCTGCGGAACGGCCCTGGCATGGATAGCCGGGGCAGAAGCATAACATGGAGGGTAGAATATGATTATTAATCACAACATGAGCGCCATTTACGCCGACCGGCAGCTCGGCGTAACCCAGGACGCGTTAACCAAGAACATGGAGAAATTAAGCTCCGGTTTAAGAATTAACCGCGCTGGTGATGATGCATCCGGACTTGCTGTTTCCGAAAAAATGCGGAGCCAGATTCGCGGATTGCTTCAGGCAGAACGCAATATCCAAAACGGTGTGTCCTTTATCCAAGCAACTGAAGGTTATCTTCAGACAACACAGGATATCCTGCACCGTCTTAGGGAGTTAGCAGTTCAATCAGCCAACGGTATTTATTCAGACGAAGATCGTATGCAGATTCAAGTCGAAGTATCACAGCTGGTTGATGAAGTTAACCGAGTAGCGAGCCATGCTCAATTTAACGGCATGAATATGTTAACAGGTGCATTTGCAATGGATTCTGCAACAGGCAGAGTAATGCAGTTACAGGTTGGAGCAAACATGGATCAGAATGCAAGGATTTATGTAGGCAATATGACTTCAACAGCACTTGGTTTGACAGACTCGCAGGGTAATCAAGGTAAGCTTTCTATTGCAGACCCGCAAGAAGCAAACCTAGCAATTGGTACAGTTGACAGCGCGTTAAAACTTGTTTCAAAACAACGTGCCGATCTTGGCGCTTATCAAAACCGTTTCGAGGTTGCAGCTCAAGGCGTAGCAATCGCAGCGGAAAATTTGCAAGCCGCCGAATCCCGAATCAGGGATGCCAATATGGCTTCCCAGATGGTTGATTATACAAAAGAAACCATCCTTAGCCAGACGGGAACCGCAATGCTGGCGCAAGCCAATCTGCGGTCACAATCGGTATTGCAGCTGCTTTCGTAGTTCTCAAATTTGTTTGAGACAATTAAAATTGCCGGTAAAGAGGCTTCTGGACGTCGTCTTTTTATCGCTGTCTGACCGTTGGAAACAGCGGTCAGATTGCCTGACTTCTTAAATAAGCGGCCAGGCAGTATAGAGGAAAGTGAAGTTCGCGCCTTCACTACCCTCTTTATCATCTGAACGCGCAAACATAGTTTGTAATAAAAACCTTGTTTGTGCGAACAGCGGTTAGGCTTCTGCCAAGGATAGGCGGAAGTAATGAACCCGGCCACATAGTGGTCAAAGTTAAAAATCAAAATGATTTTTAACAAGTAGGATTTATGTGGTTGGGCATTTTTTACACGGAGGTGAAAAATGTCAGTAGCAAGCGTGGGATTTAACCCTATCCCGCCCGTATCAATTCCTGATTCTCGGGGAAATCCGGCAAATTCTGTTCATGCAGCAAAACCGGAAGTAAAGGGAAAACCTGAGGAAAATCAATCTTCACAACCGGTATCTTCAGCACATGACAAACAATTGATTGATTTAGAAAGAATCGGACAGGCTTTCAACAAGAAACTGCAATTTGTAGTTGATCAAAGCTCTAACGAGATCATTGTCAAGGTAATTGACAAAGACACCGATAAAGTGTTGAAAGAGATTCCTCCTGAGGAATTACAACGGTTACATGAGAATTTAAAAGAGGCTATCGGTCTATTATTTGATGAGATGGTCTAATCTGATTTTTTAAAAAAGTCAGATACTAAACTGCTATTATTGGGGGAGTTTGCGGTTTATGTCCGATATTTACGTACCGGGAGTAAGAAGCAGGTTTAATTCAGATAAACTCATAGATGACCTGATGAGCGTTGAAAGGATTCCCAGGGACAGAGCACAAACTAATATTGACTCTTTGCAAATCCAAAAAGGATATTGGCAAGAGGTCGGCAGGCGCATAAATTCTTTGCGGGACAGCGCGCGCCATCTCTTCTCTTTTCAAAACCCTTTTAACGAAAGGATTGCAGACAGTTCAGACAGCACAGTGCTGACAGCCACTACAACAAGAGAAGCTCAGGAACAATCATTACAATTTACAGTAAAACAAACTGCATTAGCAGACCGCTTTCTATCTCAGCCTCTTGATGAGAGGATGAGGATAGAAGCCGGTACTTATTCGTTTTCTGTAGGTAAAAATGATATTTCCATATCTTTTCGGGGCGGCACTTTAAGAGACTTTGTAGAAATAATAAACAGAAGAGGGCAAGATAAACTCGGCGCATCTCTTATATCGGTTCAAACAGGAACAAGATCGCTTTTAATCGAAGCAAAACAAACAGGCATAGAAAACAGGCTTACCTTTTCAAATGATGCCTTAGACTTTGCACTTAACATCGGTATGATGCAAAGGGCAAACGACACGCAAAGAGATATCACAATTAACACCGATAATATCCGCAAAAGCGGGCAGAATGCATCAAACATATCGGTTCAAGACGGCGTTGTAAAAGTATCGCCGCAGTCCACTGCTTCCCTTCCCTTAAACCTTGCGGTAGAAGCAAACACCTCTTTAGTCCTTCGCCTTGAAACACAAACAAGGGTGGAAATAGGCGATGCGTTCTTTACACCGCAGCCTCCGACAGGCCCTGTTGTTCCTTCCGGAAACGTAACCTACGGCGGAATCACAATAGAAAACGAACCGTCTCATGCGCCGACACCCGAATGGCAGCCGCCTATAGCTCCTGTCCGCAATGACGATATGTCAGTCTTAACTATTAATTTTCAAGACGGCTCTTCCAGAAAACTTCCTGCAATAACAGACAGTAATAATTTTACGGCACGGCAATACCCTCTTTCAGAAATCGCTCAGGGAAAAACCATCACTTCAATTAACATAGAAAACAACAATACACACCGCGAAGTGTCTGTAGGAAAAATCGATGTAATTGACCCGTCTATAGCAGGCGGATTAAAACCTTTAAACGCGGTATCTTCGGCGCGGGATGCAATCATCTCTATGGAAGGGATAGAAATTAAACGCACTACAAATAATATTGACGATCTTATCCCCGGCGTTACATTGAATTTAAAAGGCGTATCAGATCGCCCTGTCAATTTAAATATACGGGGTAATACGGAAAGCGTAAAAGATGCGATAATTGCATTTGTAGGAAACTACAACCGTCTTATTGCAGAAATAAATATCCTTACAAGTACAAGGGGGAACGTAAGCGCACCCGATATGACTTCGCAATCAAGAGGGGATTCACGGCTTATTGACGAATTAACCTATTTATCAAGAGAAGAAGCAGACGAAATGAGAAGAAGGTTAGGCGCATTCGGCGGGGATGTTACATTAAATACTTTAAAAAACAACCTTATGCGGACTGTATCCGCCCCCTACCCTACACACATGGAACGCGATCTTTCATTGCTTGCCCAGATCGGCATCAGCACAAATGCGGATAGAAACACAGGCTACGATGCTTCGCGTCTTAGGGGATACCTCCAAATTAACGAACAAACACTTGACGGCGCACTTGAAAATAGAATTCCCGCTATTAGGGAGTTATTCGCATCTGATACAACAGGGGATATGCTTGCAGATACAGGGGTTGCTTTTAATGTTGATGCCCTTGTCCGCCCCTTTGTGGAAACAGGCGGTATTGTCACTTTAAAAACAAACACCATAGATTCACGAATCAATCAGGATGAAAGGCGCATCTCTACATTAGACCGCCAGTTAGCTGCAAAGGAACAGGAATTACGCATCCAATTTGCAAGAATGGAATCGGCTTATGCAAGGATGGAATCTATGTCTACTTCTCTTGATAATTTTAACCAGCAAAACCGCGGAAACAGATAATCTATGAATATACGAATTAATGGGGTAACACTCGATGTAAGCCTTGAAAAAGAAAAATATGTAAGCGAAATCCTCACTGAGATTGAAAAATGGCTGTCAGATTCAGGGCATGTTTTAAGCGGTCTTACAGTTGACGGCAAAGAGATGAATGCATCAGAAATTGATAATGTTTTTAAAAAAGAAATCAGCACAATAGAAAATCTTGATATTCACACAGAGTCTATCTCGTTTCTTACTTCTTCATGCTTATCTGTACTGCTGGAAGACATTAAAAAATTTGAAAGCATCAGCTTTGAAGAAAAATCAAATTTCTTTAATAACTGGAAAGAAACATCTTGTGCAAAATTTATAAATGAAGAAACGCCCGATCTTTTTTCGTTATGCGAAAATACATTCCTTCGCGGTGAAATAAGCTGCCAGCTTTTAGTTTCTGTCACAGAAGAAAGAATTCGCGAGATTAATGAGCCTGACACCGAATTTTCTAAGTTAGAATCTGTTATAAATGAAATTTGCGGAAAACTTACCGACCTTCCTTTAGATATTCAGACCGGCAAAGAAGCGCAGGCGGCTCAAACTATCCAGTTATTTACAGCAATCACAGAAAAAATAATGCGTATCTATTATCAGTTAGATACTCAAGGTTATTTTAACAAGGAACAATATGAAGCTGAAAAAGAAAAAATAATAAAACGGATAACAGATTTTACAGGAATTTTACAGGAATTATATGACGCTTATCAAAAAAATGATTCCGTTCTGGTTGGAGACTTGGCAGAATATGAAGCATCTGTCAGGATAAAAGAAATTTATTCAATTATATTGTCTAAAATTCAGCCGCAAACGGAAAAACTGAGGTAAAAAATGGGAACCGATTTTACAGGTATCAGTCTGGAACCGACTTTATCTGCAAAAGACATAATTATCTTTCTTATTGTAATGGCTGTAATCATAGGAGTTTTAATTGTAGTAAATGCTGCCAAGAAAGGCTCTTCCAAAGGGGGTAAATCAGGTTCTTCAGGAGGAGGTTTCGGAGGGATTTTTTCAACTTTTACCTTACACCGTATTGCAAGAAACATCGGCTTAAGTAATCCGCAGGTTAAAATGCTTGATTTTGTTTTTAAAACTGACGGTGTTACCGACCCTGAAAAATCCATCGCTACCCCTGCCCTGCTTGACCGTCATTTCAGGAGGGCATACCGCGTAATAGAACAGACCTCCGGCAATGACGCAGAAGTGCAAAAAAGACTTGCGCTTTTGTTTTCCACCAGAAATTTACTGGAAAGCAGCCCAATAGGGGCGATATCTTCATCAAAACAATTGAAGGATGACACCGTTTTAACAATTACTCACGGGAATGAAAAATTTGAAATTGCTGTAGTTTCATCAAAAGAAGATAATTTAATTGTTGAAACCCCAAAAACCGTCTTAGGAAGCCATGTAAAAATACCGCGCGGAACCAGAATTTCTGTTTTATTTTTTACTAAAAGCAATAAAGGTTTTTCTTTTGAAAGCCGCATAGTGGGTTACGGCTCAACACAAGGTATCCCCACATTAATGATTGCGCACTCAAATCAGTTAAGATTTTTATCCCAGCGCCGGTTTAGAAGAAGGCAATCAGTTATTGCGTGTTTTATGTTTTTAGTGTATGTTGAAGGGAGCGGTAAAAAACAGCGTTTGATAGTTGACAAACGCCGTTCCAACGGCAGCATTGCAGACATATCTGTAGGGGGCTGTTCAATTAAAACGATGTCCCCTATACAAGTCGGGGCAAAGTTTAAAATTGAATTTACTCAAAGAGATACAAATGTAGCAGCTTTAGGACAGGTATTAAGAACGAACAGGACAGGAATGAATACAACGATTCATGTTAGGTTTTTAAGGGTATCACAAAAGTCAATGAATATCATTAATGCTTTTGTATATGAATATGCTAATGATTAGAAACTAACACTGTAAAAAAAAGGAAGTGGGAAATGAAAGTTATTTCAATTAAAGACACAATCAGAAAAGATGTACCGATTTATTACCGTATGCTTTACACAGGTGTTGCAGTAATAGAATTAAACGATGTAGCACAGGATTTTAGAATCGATTTTTCAATCGAAACAAAACCGACAGGTATGAAAGAGATAATTATTAATTTTATTGATAAAATAGACTACCCTCTTATTCCGGTTACCAAAGAATTAAAACAATATATTTCTAATTTAGATTATGAAGGCGGACTCCCCGATCTATAATTCAGAAAAAACTTTCATTTCCAATTCACAGGAAGAAACTCTCGCATTAGGAAAAAAGATAGCATCTGATTTAAAACAAGGCAGTGTGGTTGCTCTTTACGGCACACTGGGAAGCGGCAAAACCATCCTTGCCAAAGGGATTGCACTCGGATTGGGAATAACAGAAAACTTAACAAGCCCTACATATACGATTATTAATGAATACGATTTAAAAAACTATCCTGCATCGCTTTATCATATTGATGTTTACCGTCTTGAAAATGAAAAAGATTTTGAAGATATCGGAGGCATTGAAATTCTAAACTCAAACGGAATTTGCATAATTGAATGGAGCGAGCGTATTTTAAAATCGCTGCCTGCCGATGCGGTTAAAGTTTCTTTTGAGATTACAGGGGATAATTCAAGGGTGATAAAAATTTCTTACTTTTTAGACAATGATTTATCTATTGACTAATTGTAGGTAATAACCTACATTGTATATATGGAATACGAAGTTGAACAGCTTGAAACTTTTGTCACATGGTTAGACAAACTGACAGATATACGTGCAAAAAATCGTATTATAACCAGAATTGAACGTGCCAAAGGAGGAAATTTTGGCAATTGGTCTGCAGAAGGCGGGAAGGTTCGGGCAATGGTTATTGATTATGGTCCCGGTTACCGCTTGTATTATACAATTAGGCAAAATACAATTATTATCCTCCTTTGCGGCGGTGATAAAAGTACTCAAAAAACAGATATAAAAGCGGCACAAAAACTTGAAGAGGAGTTAAATTAAATGAAAACAATCAAATGGAATATTTATGATCATCTTAAAACTGAAGAAGAAATTGATGGTTTTATCGAAGCATCAATTGAAGAAGCGAAAAATGATACTGACCCAAAATATTTAATTCATGCGCTTGAAACTGCCGCACGTGCACGCGGTATGTTAAAAACAGCAAATGAAGCGGATGTTGATCGCGCAAGTCTCTATCGTATTCTTTCCGGTGAAACAGATCCAAGGGCAAGCACCCTTGTAAAAATAGCCAACGCTCTTGGTTATCGTCTGACCCTTGTTAAACAAACAGAGTGTTCACATTAGATGCAATGTCTCATGAAAAACTCTAATGTGAATTAATTATTTATAATTTATATAATTAAAAGAATCGTTAACATCTTTTTTTATTTCAGATATTAAATGAAAAATTATCTCTTTTTTTACTTCTATCGGCAATTTTTTTAAATATTCTTTCGTTTTTATTTTTTTTGGTTTTTTGCTTTCAATTTCATATATAAAAAGTTCATAAGAGGCTATCCCAAGCGCGCCGGCTATTTTTTCTATTTTTTCAAATGAGGGGATACGTCTGCCCATTTCAATTTGCCCTATATAATTGGATGTCGTATCACACATTTCGGATAATTTCATCTGAGAAATTCCAAGTTCTTTGCGCTTTTTTTTTAGATTCGCAATAAATATCTGTTTTAATGTCATAACATTAAGTCTAATAGACACAATTTTCTTATTTTTTACACCTGCCGTATAGACATATATTATTAATTTTGCTATTATGTCTTTATGACATACGTAATACAAATATATTAGGAGGTAATATTTTGAAGCATGTTTATGTTTTTATATTTGTTTTATTTTACACAAGTATTATATCTGTTAATGCTCAGGATTTAATCATTTTAAGAGACGGAAATGTAATTGAATCAAAAGTTGCAGAAATATCTCCAAGCGAGATCAAATACAGACGTTTTAACCATTTAGACGGTCCTGTAATTGTAATTGCAAGAGCGGATGTACTTACAATAAGATATGAAAATAAAACAATAGAAATTATTAATCCCATTTCCGTCACTAGGCAAGAAAGAAATCAATCCGATTATCGCCGGGTTCCGCAACCTGACATACAATCCAATGAACCGACTTTATTACAAACTATACTTAATCAAATGCCTGCTATTCCCATTGCAGGGAATAATTTGAAATTTGAATTCCGCGGTGAAACTTGGATAGCAAAAGTTAACGGAGAAAATTTTTCGACAGGAACTATTGAATTTGGAGAAACCGATGAAGGCTGTATTTTAACTCTTAAACAAACTCATATATGGCCGGGCGCCGTCGGGAAAACTGCCGGAAGGGTTGCAAATATTGTACCGGGAGGTAATATGGTAAGCGGTGCGCTTAATACGGCAGGGAATATTGCAGGGGCTGCCGGAGCGGTAGAAATGTCAGGTCCTGTAATTGTTCTTGAATATAAAGCCGGACCGCCTTCTTCTCTTAGACTTCTTTCCGCTTCTCAAAAAGATACTGAAAAAACAAGAGAAGTAAGCAATCCAACAGAAAAATCTGCTAATTTTAAAAATAACTGGATGTCATATGAATTAGCTTATATAGGTTTGGGTATAAGATATGAACGAATGCTTGGTTCTAAAATATCGCTTGGAGTAAATGCTTATTTGGGTGTTGTATTTCCATATTCTGAAATAAATACATTCCTTCGTGTTTATCCGTGGGGTAAGACTTTCTTTTTAGGTGTAGGATTTGGTTATTATAATGAATACTTAGAAGAAGGACATTATATTCATCATTTTGATGGTAATTTTGTGTATGGAAATAGTAATGGATTTACGATTATTCCTGAAATAGGATGGAAAATAGATGTCGGCAAACCCGGCGGTTTTTATATAATGCCATGTCTGACATATCCTTTTGTTATTGGACATAATGTTGGATATAGATTAATTTACTTTGGAATGGGGAACGTATTTTAATTATTTAAGAGAAAGGCGCAAAGGGATTTATTTCATTATTCCTTTTGCGCTGTAGAATTTCTTTATTTAACTCACTCTTGACTATCTTAAAATAAAAATAGAATATCAATATCTATGAACCTTCTTGCAATAGATACAAGCTCGTCAATCCTCTCTGTTGCAATTTCAAGCGGAAAAAATATCCATTACAAAGAAACAGATACAAGCATGAAGCATTCAGAGCTTGCAGTTATTTTTATTAACAGCCTGATGAAAGAAGCGGATTTATTACCGGGCGGTTTAAACGGCGTTTTTTGCATGGGAGGACCGGGTTCTTTTACAGGGCTTCGTATCGGTTATTCAATTGCAAAAGGTTTGGCTCTTTCACTTTCCATCCCTTTTGCGCCTGTGCCTACTTTGGATTGTATCGCTTATCTAGATAAAGAAAATGAGAATAAAACTTTATTGGCGGTAATAGAATCCAGAAAAAACGCCTGTTTCTATGCTTTTTTTAAAGACGGTATACGCCTAACAGAAAATATGGAAGCTGATTATTCACATATTGCACAGGAAATTAAGAATTATAAAGAGCAAATTATTCTGACAGGTCCTTCTTCTGCACTTTTTTACGATTTTTTACCGTCAGAATTAAAAGAAAATATATTTTTAAATTATAAAAACAAAGGATTTGCCAAAGAAATTATTCATATTGCACAAAAATGTAATTTATTAGATAATGATAACACTGAATTTTTATATTCAGGACCTGATTATATAAGGGTCAGCGACGCAGAAGCCGCACTTATGCAGGGTAAATAAAAAAATGGAATGGGTGTATGAATTATATTATCGAAGAAGAATTAGAAGCTATCGAAGAAGACGATGATGATATTGAAAATATTAATCAAAATGAAGATCTTGAAATTGAATATGAGATATCATCTTTACACAACCCGTTTAAAACAAGCGTATTCCCTGTATTAATTATTAACAAACAATTAAAAATTATTTTTACAAACGAAGCATGTGATCATATGTTCTCCGGTTTTAAACATATTAAAGGAAAATATTTTTTTGATTTATTCGGCAAAGCGTTTGAAATAGATGATATAAGAAAAATAAGAGAAACAATAATAAACGGCGGCAACGGTTTTTCATGGAAAGGCACTGCCCAATTGAAAACCCGCGATACTGTTTCCGTTCAAATCAGGGTATATATATTCCCTCTGGAAATGGATTTAAACTCACCAAGTGATTTTGTCGTTATGTTCGATGACTTTACGGAAGAAAATAAAAAACTTTTACGATCTGTTTTCTTGTCATTGCTTGAAGCATCAAAATTAAAAGATAACGATACCGGAAACCACATCATTCGGGTCAATGAATATTCAAAACGGCTTACAGAAGAACTATTTAAAATAGGCAGTTCCAATGATGAAAAAGCTTTAAAATTCAAACGCATTGATGCGGATTTTATTGATAACATCAGCTTTCTTGCCGCAATGCACGATGTCGGCAAAATCGGCACACCGGATGACATTCTAAATAAAAAAGGACCCTTGTCTGATTGGGAATGGGCTGTAATGCGCGAACACACCAAAAACGGCGCATTTATCCTTTCAACTTATCCCTACCCAATGGCAAAAGAAATCGCGCTTTCCCACCACGAAAAATGGAACGGCACAGGCTACCCCTTCCAATTAGAAGGGGAAATGATCCCTATTGCCGCAAGAATCGTAATGATAGCGGATGTTTACGATGCTCTTCGCATGGAGCGCTGTTATAAACCTTCCCTTAGCCACGATGTATCGGTTGCAAAAATAATTGAACAAAGCGGCACTCACTTTGATCCTTCGCTAATCGAAGTGTTTAAAACAATTGCAGATGATTTTGAACTTATTTATAATAAATATGCGGATTAGATTCAATTTCCTCAAAAGCCTCTTTTAGAAATTGGTTTAAAAATAACATTTTATCTTTTTCTTTCCAACGCTCTAATGTTTGCATAAGACAATCTTCGATTGTGCAATTAAAACGCTTTTTAAATAATTGTTCGTCAGGCCCTTCAATGTAACGGTAACCCATTAAGATACTCTCTTTTAAAAGCGTTATACGATCTATTTCTTCCAACTCAAATTCAAATGCTAATTGCTCTTTATTAATTGCTCTTTGTTCATTGTTTTTTAAAAACGTAAATCTTTTCGCATCACCTTTATCATCATCAATCATCGTAGCGGATGCAGAAGGACCCGCTCCTAACCAGCTTTTCATTTGCCAATAGCGGATATTGTGAAGACAGCGTTTTGACACTTCTTTTGTATCTTTAAAAGCGAAGTTAGACACTTCATAGTGTTCAAAACCCGCTTTTAAAAGAGCGTCTTTTCCTGTAAGCCAAAGACAGTCTTGAGTATCTGTGTCCGGCAAAAAAACTTTTTTGTTTTTTATTTTTTCTTCAAGAGGTGTGCCGTTTTCTACAGTAAGACTGTAAAGAGAAATATGAGAAGGAGAAAAATCCAATATTTGTTTTATATCATCAAGAATTATTTTTTTATTTTGAAAAGGAAGCCCTGTTATTAAATCAACGGATAAATTATCTGGAAAAAAATGCGAAGCAAGAGCAAGGCTTTTTTTTACTAATTCTGCATCACCTATCCGCTTAACGCAAGAGCGCGAAGGCTCATAAAAAGTTTGCACCCCTAAACTTAGCCTGTTTACACCTGCGTCAGCGCATGCGTCAAGAAAATTTTCTGTTAATGATTCTGGGTTTGCCTCTATTGTAAACTCAACCGGAGAAAAAAAAGGAATGCTCTTTAAGGCATCAAAGAGAATACGGATTTTTTCTCCCAAAACAGAAGGAGTTCCGCCTCCTATGTACACTGTAGGAATTTCTTTAACACCAAAAAAATCAATTTGATATTTTATATCGTTTACAAGAGCATTAAGATAAGAGTCAATATAATCATCATTAATAGTATCTTTTGCAACCGAATAAAAATCACAGTAATCACAGAAAGAAGCGCAAAATGGAATATGTATGTATAGGGAAACGCTTGTATTAATTTTTTCCTCTTTATTTTTAACTTAATACAACTCTAATCTATTCAATGGCCAGAATCTTAAAACAGCTCTTGCCGTTATCGAAGAAGGAGAAACAGGACCCCATGTGCGTGAATCGTTTGTATTGCTGCGGTCATCGGAAACTACAAAACATTCGTTTAATCCTAATTTAATTGCGTCCATTCTTCCGGAAAAGGGAATTGATTCATCCCATGTTATATTTTGCTGAATAGAATTTTCAGATGAGTTTTTATTATCAAGCATTTCAGGTTTTGCCGGGTGATACGGTTTATCTGAAAATTCAAACTCTGTAAGAACATAAGTGTGTCCTATAGCTTTTATTCTGAAAACATAATCATTCATGGAAATTTCATCGCCTGGTAAAGCGATAACTCTTTTAATATAATACTGTCCGTCTTTAGCAAAAAGACTTATTCGCTGTAATGTAAAAAACCTTACTGTTGCATCTAACAGACGCAAAGGTAATTTTCGGCTTACAGCATTTTTTTTATTTATTAATACTATTGTCCCTCTTTTAAATAATAAATTGCTTTCATCGCTTTTTTTCAGTTTCCATGGAGGGGTAAAAGAAGTAAAAATTAAACGGTCGCCTTTAAGAAGACCCGGCTGCATGGTTTCGTTATCCACTACCCATACAGAAAAGAAAAAAGTTACCAAGCAGTTATACGCAACTATAAAAAGAATAAAAAATAAAATAAATTTTAAAAGACGATGGCGTTTGTTTTTTAAATCAACGTATGAATATTGCGCCCTTTTATCCAACATTAAACCGCCTCACTTTATACTGCCCATTCTGCGTGCAGGCCAATAAATAACCATTCCTTTTCCGAGTACTTTAGTTAATTTTACAGGTCCAAAGTAACGCCCGTCCCTTGAATTATCGCGGCTGTCCCCCATTGGGAAAATCCTGCCTTCAGGAACATACCAGCCAAGACGCTCCTTTGCAAATAAAACTGCATAACGGCTGTCATGAGGAGCTGCTTTCCTTAATGTTTCAAGTCTCGCTCTTCCGTGTGCAAGAGAATCTGCAAATTGATTTAATTTTGAAGCTTCATCAAATAATTTTTGCGAAGGCTGTATACCTCTGTCTAACCATGCAGTTACTTTTCCGGATGCATTAATCGGCGGATACTGATCTTCGTTTATTAATCGCGTGATATTATGATTAAAAGAGCGCATCTGAAGCAGCGTGCGCTGTTTATTATATTCCCTTTCGCTAACCCAGCGATCCTCTCCTGCAAAGCGAATTTTCATCTCGCCTTTTTCTGTTTTTAAATGATCGCCTGCATACCCTGCCGCACGTTTTATCAGAAAATGAACACGCGGCTCTCCTGTTTCGTCTTTATCAATATCAACCAAAGAAAGCGTTAGCATATAAATGATCCTCTGGGCGATATCAAAGACAGTCCCCCGCGAGATATACGAAGGGTTTTCAAAAATAATAATATCATTGCGTTTTGGCTGTACCATACTGGGCAGCTTAAAAAAACCAGGCAGCAATTCAGGACCATATACTATTTTATTAACAAAAACATGATCCCCTATATTTAAAGTATCAATCATTGAACCGGAAGGGATACGGTATGCCTGAATTAAATATTGATTTAAAAGTAAAACCATAGATGCCGCCCATAAAAACGCTTCGATCCAGTCTAAAGCGGCGTTTTTTGCCTTGCGTTTTTCCCTCTTAATTTGGCGAATTTTAGCTCTATGTGTTAAAAATTTCTCTGTAATTAACTGAATACGGTCAAAAAAGTCCATTTGCGTGATTTTATCATAATTAAAGGTATCGATCAAGGCAATTAAAATATCGCACACTCCTTTTGTGAGCAAAAGGAGTGTTTTTTACTTTACACAATTTTTATTGGAATATAAAATGATAACTAAAGGGGGAAATAGTCTTGTTAAAAGCAATTGGTAAATTAATAGCCGCATTTAACGGCAATACGAAAAAAGCCCAAATAGCGGCAGGTGTTTCATGGGGAATTCTTTTAGGATTAATTCCTGCAGGTAATTTTTTCTTTATTGTATTATTTTTAATTTCATTTTGCTTCAGACATCATCATTGGTCAAAAATTTTCGGACTAACAATTGTTAAACTTCTCTCCCCTTTAATTATTATGACCCTCGATTCACTTGGCTGGTTTATTTTAACAGGTATTGAACCTTTACAGCCTTTCTTTACTTCACTTTATAATATGCCTTTTGTCCCTTTCACTAAATTTAATAATACATTAGTTGCAGGAGGACTTGCCGCAGGAATAGTACTTTGGCTTCCTTTCTTCTTTATCTTTTTAGGGATCATCACTTTATACAGAAATATTATTGCTGATAAAATCAGAAATTCCAAATTTATAAAGAAACTTGCAGATTCACCTGTTTTTACTGTTATTGATAAAGTGTTATTTAAGTAGAGGTATCATATGGAAAACGAAACAAACATTGAACCAAAAGAAGAAAATACAGAAATTAAAACACAGGCTGATAATGAAACAAATACAGAGATAAAAACAGAAACTAAACCGGATGGTCAATCAGAAACATTAACAGATTTAACAAAATCAAATAAACCAAAAAAGCCGGTAAAAATACCGCGCATTTTTAAAAAACCTATAAAAAAGAAAAGATTCGAAAAACGATTTGCACATTTTATTGAACATCCTAGTGATAAGAAATTTTTTATTGAATGTTTTACTTTAAAAAAAGATGAAAAAGAAAACGAAGTATATGCGATCAAAGAAAACTTAACAAAAGAAGAAGTAAAAAAATTAAATGGATTAATTAAAGTAATAAAAGCAAATCAAAAAGGACCGATTAATTTTATCCCTCTTCTTGCAATTTCAATTATCGGAGCTGCAATTGTATTTTTCTTTATAATTTTCGCTAACCCCTTGTTGGAAACTGCAATGGAAAAAGGTTTGGAAGCAATATTTGAAGCAAAATCAGATGTTGATGATTTGCGTTTAAGCCTTATAAAATTTGAAATTGCAATATCAGGAATTACTGTCGCAAACCGCGACAGCCCTATGACCAATCTTTTTCAAATGAGCAAAACAAGAATCAAACTTAAACCTGATGCTGTATTAAGAGGGAAAATTTATATCGAAGAAATACGCGCCGATTCAATACGTTTCGGAACAGAACGAAAAACTTCAGGTGCAATCCCTTTAAGACCTAAAAAAGAAAAACCGCCGAAACCTCCAAGACCGGAAAGCCCTCCTCTTGTCGATCTTAAGAACTTCGATGCAATGGCTTTATTAAATCAGGAGTATGACAAATTAAGCACGCCTAAACTTTATGATTTAGCGATAAACACTTATAACGAAACAGTATCAAAATGGCAAAAACAAGTTGATGATACAAAAAAACAAATTGAACAGCTTCGCGCTTCATCTGCTCCATTATTAAGTACTAATATCAATAATATCCGCGACATAGATGCGATACGCAAAACTATTCAAGACCTTAACACAGTTTATATTGCCTCGCAAAGTGCGGTTAGTCATGCATCAAGTATTGTAAGCGGGATAGAGGCTGATTTTTCATTGGCAAGAACTCTTGAAACAAATGCACGTAACGCAATTACAGACGATATTAATCATTTAAAATCCTATATTGATTTAGGAAGCGGAGCTGCATTCGGTGTAATAGAACCTATTATCCGCGATATGCTCTCTGATTCTGCCGAGCAATATATTGAATACGGTCTTGCCGCTTTGGAAGCTTTAGAAAAAATAAAACAGATGTCTGCCGAAGCAAAGAAAAAAGAGAAGCCGAAAAAAGTGCCTAAGGTTGTTTTTAAAGGCAGAGATGTATCCTACCCTGTTGCTTCATATCCTGCATTCTACTTAGGTACAATGGCATCAGATTTTTTACTTGACACATGGAAGTGGGATTTTGATTTACGCAACATCAGCTCCAGCCCCGACCTTACAAATCAACCTATAACATTAAAATTAGGTGTATCTGAACAAGGAAGCGTCCGCCAAAAAAGCGTTGTTTTTAACGGCAGCGCAGATCTTAGATCAAACCCGCAAGATCGCTTTATTGCAGATGTAAATGCAAAAGGATTTCCTGTCACAATAGGAAATCAATTAAAAGAAGTTGGAATAGACGGTTTATCAGGTGATTCAAATATTACCGTTAATATCACAGGAAAACCTGACGGCGGTTTTTCTGCCGGAGGAGACGTAAAAATTGAAAGCGCAAGACTTATAAATCCTTCAGGGATTATCGCAGAAGCGGTTAATACCGCAATAATACAGGCAGGAAGTATAGATTTAGGTCTTCAGTATATCCATTATATTAATCAAACCGATGTTTTTAAAATTACAACCAATATCGGAGACCTCTTTGCTCAGGCTTTACGCAATACCGCCTCTGCTTATGCAGAAAAAGCCAAAGAAGAGATTGAAAGGGTCTTACGCAAAAAAATAGATGAATACATTGACGGCAGGTTTGGCTCAAAAGAAGATATTGACAAGCTTTTGAATATCGCAAAGGGAGATAAAACCGCAATCGATCAGATCACAAACGAAATAAACAATAAAAAGAACGAATATGAACAAAGACTGCGTACCTTAGCCGGCGGCGTAATTGACGAAGCGACACGCCAAGCAGAAGAAGCGGCGCAAAGAGCAAAAGAAGAAGCGGATCGTTTAGCGGAGGAAGCGGCAAAAAAAGCAAAAGAAGAAGCGGATCGTCAGGCACAGCAATTACTGCAAAATGTACCGCGTCCTTCATTGCCAAGCTGGCGATAAATTGAGATTTTTAAACGGTTTAAATTAATTGACGTTTTTATCAAAATTGTCTTGACAGAAATAATATAAGCGGTATTCTATACATTAGTTAGATATTTAAGGAGTCTAAACATGAAAAGATCATTTATTTTCTTTTTTGTTTTAATATTTGTTTTTCCGATTTGTCTTTTTGCACAAACCGGAGCATCCGGTGTCCGCGATTATGTCGGATTAATCAATCAAAGTTATCATCCCGGTATTGTCGCATACTTTGAAAAAGTCAAAAAAGAGTTTACCAAACGCAATGAAACAGACCTTGTAAAAGTTATCGATATTATCTTAAGCGGCGGATTCGGTTCCGGTTTTCTTTACAGTGACGGAAGAGGTAATTTTTACGTCATCACTAATAACCATGTTGTAACTCAAGCGCATGAACTTTCAATTACTTTTGAAAAAACAGACGGAACAAAAACAAAATTGGAAAACCTAAAAATTATTGCAACCGATGTAGATGCAGACCTTGCAATCCTATCTATTCCTGCAGGGCAAAGACCTTTGGTAACACAAGGCTTATCCTTTATAACAAGAGATGCAGAAGAAGGGGAAGAAGTATTTTCAGCAGGTTTTCCCGGATTGGGGATAACTCCTATTTGGCAGTTCGGAAACGGCAGGGTCTCAAACGCTTCTGCAAAGTTTCCTAAAAGCCTGAACGATGATACCCAAATGGGACCTTTTATTCAGCATACAGCACAAATTGACGGAGGCAACTCAGGCGGGCCTCTTTTAGTCGCGCAAAGAACTGCTCCTTCAGGATACGCAGTCGTTGGTATCAATACATTAAGCGGTGTAAACAGACAAGCTGCAAATTATGCAATCCCTATCAGCACGGTACAGCCTTTTATCAATAACGCGCTTAATCCAAGACCTGAAACTTATAAGCAAGCCCTTGATGACAGGCTTGCTAAATTTGTTGAAGGCGTATCAGGAAATAAATCCGTTTATCCTCACATCTCTGAGTTTCTTTCTGCAGTTTGTATCGGAGAAAACGCAGAATATGCTTTTGAAGAAATGCTTGAAAAAGCATCAAGGCAAGTTGTCCGCGATTTTGTTGATAAAGGCAGAGAAGATTTTATCGGCGCGATGGCGGTAGCGATTGCATGGACTATCGAAAACAGTATAAAAAACAACAAAAGTACATTTACAACAACTTTAAAAGAAGTAACAGGAGAAGGGGAAGAATACACAGTAGTGTTAAATATAAACAATAAAGATATAAACACTGTATGGATTCGCGAATACGGCAATTGGAGAATTAAATCCTTCGGCACAGTAGCTTCAGGAGATACTTCGCTTATAGACCGCAGACAGACAAAACGAGATTCGGTTGCAAGCATGAGAATGAGCAGCCCCTTCCGTGTAGAAGCAGGATATGCATTCCTCTTTGACAGAGCACCTGCAGCCCTTTATTTATCGTTAGATGCAAGTCTTTACGGAGTAAATGTTTATTTTGCAGAAGATCTCTGGAGCGTTCAGGTTTATTTCGGCGCTCACTTTCCAATACCTATCGGATCTATAGGTTTAATGCCCTTTATCAGACTCGGAGGAGGGATAATCAAAGATGAGACAGTTAAAAAGGACTTTATGGATTTTCCTTTCGATTTTTCAATTATGGTGCAAGGCGGGCTTAAGGTAACCACTTCTGTAGTACCCGGTCTTTATGCAGGGGTTGGATACCAATATAATCTTCCTTTTCCAAGTAAACTTCCATTTGAAATGGCATTAACTATTTCTGTAGGGTATTCTTTCTAACAAAGAATCCGCTGATTTACACAGATTAAATCCGTGTAAATCAGCGGATCATATTAATCCCATCAATCCCCCGCAAGCGCCGATAATTTCTCTCTTATAAACTCACTCTTTTCTTTTAAACCTATGCTTCCCAAAGTCATTAAAAGCACATTAGGTTTTTTAGGATCGGGTTTTACCTTTCCGGAGGACTCCTGCATAAGACGCAGCAGACGCTCAACTTTAACCCGCGCTACTTTAAAAAACTCGATTCTTACTACACCGTTTCTTTCTTTTAAAGAGGAAACTGTCAGCTGACGGCAGATAATCCTTATTTCTGCAAGAGCAAGCAATGAAGCAGCCTCATCGGGGAGAGGACCGAAACGGTCTATAAGCTCTGAGTAGACACGCTCTAAATCTTCTTTCTCGCGGATTGCGGCAATCATTTTATACACTTCCATCTTTTCTTGAGAAGAATCAATGTAAGAGTCGGGGATAAAACCTGAATATTCAAGTTCAAGAAGGGATTCTGTTTCAGATTCATAATTAGAATCTTCAAGACGCTTTACAGCCTCGTCTAATAATTTCATATACAGATCAAAACCAACCGAATATATATCGCCTGATTGTTCTCTTCCTAAAAGATTTCCCGCCCCTCTTATTTCCATATCTTTCATGGCAATTTTAAAACCGGAGCCTAATTCTGTAAAATCTGAAATTGTCTGCAATCTTTTCATGGCAATTTCAGATAACGATTTTTGCTCAGGATAAAAAAGATAAGCATAAGCAAGCCTGTCGCATCTTCCCACCCTTCCCCTTAATTGGTAGAGCTGTGAAACTCCGTACATATCCGCTCTGTCTATAATAATTGTATTTACATTCGGAATATCAATACCGTTTTCAATTATAGTAGTTGAAACAAGCACATGAAAACCGCCGTGAATAAAACGGCGCATAACGTCTTCAAGGTCTTGGGCATCCATCTGCCCGTGAGCTGTTTCAATTAACATTTCGGGTAACAATTTTTCAAGACGGATTCTTATCTCCCTTAAAGTTTCAATGCGGTTGTGCAGAAAAAATATCTGCCCTCCCCTTTCGGCTTCGCGTCTTATCGCCTGTGTAATAAGATGATCATTGTATTCATCAACGATTGTCTCAATGGGATGCCGCCCCGGAGGAGCAGACGCTAAAAGGCTCATGTCCCTGATTTTTACAAGGCTCATATGGAGAGTGCGCGGGATAGGCGTAGCAGAAAGGGTAAGGCAGTCAACATTTGTTTTTAATTCTTTAAGACGCTCCTTATCCTTAACCCCAAACCTTTGTTCTTCGTCAATTACAATAAGCCCTAAGTTTTTAAATTGCACATCACGCTGTATAATGCGGTGAGTTCCTACAAGAAGATCAATTTCGCCTTTTTTTAACTGCTCTATAATAATACGTATTTTCCTTTTATCAACAAAACGTGAAAGCATCGCTATTTTTACAGGGAACTGCGAAAAACGTTCAAGGAAGTTTTCATAATGCTGCTCGACAAGAATTGTCGTGGGTGCAAGAAAAGCAACTTGTTTTCCCCCCATTACAGCTTTAAAACAAGCCCTGATTGCAACCTCTGTTTTACCGTAACCGACATCGCCGCAGATAAGCCTGTCCATTGGGGATTGGCTTTCCATATCGTCTTTAATTTCTTGAATACAGCGCAGCTGATCCTCTGTTTCTTCAAAAGGGAAAGCCGCTTCAAACATGGTTTGCCATTCTGAGTCCTTTGGAAAGGCAAAGCCTTGTGCTTTTTTGCGTTTTGAATATAATTCGATCAGTTTTTCCGCAATATCTTCTACAGATTTTTTTACTTTATTTTTTCTGTTCTCCCAGCTCTTTGAGCCGATAGTATCAAGGCGGGGCGGCTGCCCTTCGCTTCCGATATAACGCTGTACCAGATTTAACTGTTCAACAGGAACAAAAACCGTTTCTTCGTTTGCATATTCAATTTTGATATAATCCCTTTCATGGAATAAATCAGTCATATTTTTATCTTGGAAACTTGATTTAATCCTTTCTATTCCCTTAAATAATCCTATACCGTGATTTACATGCACAACATAATCACCCGGATTTATTTCTACAAATGTATCGATAGGGCTTGACCTAGCGGTTTTCAAAGAGACAGGAAGGCGTTTGCGCCTCCCGAAAATTTCTTTTTCCTGAACAACACAAAATTTAATGTCAGATAACGCAAAACCCGCTGTTAAAGGACAGGCAATTATTGAAAGAGATTTATATCCTGAAAACTTCGCCGCCAAAAACGGCTCAAAAATTGTTTTAATGCGTTCTGCTTGCACTTCCGATTCCGCCGCTACTGCAATCTGCCAGCCGCTTTGCAAAAGCGAAGCAAATTCTTCTTTAAGGTAATTGATATTACCAAAGAAACTTCGCGCAGGCTCGCAAGCCAATTCAATATGACTGCTCTCCTGTTTCGGCTCTCCTTTAAGAGTTCTAAACGAAATAACACGGGATGATTTTTTAAAAAACCGATCAAGTAAATCGCTGAAATTTAAAAGTAAACGTTCCGGCAAAGGATACTGGATAGGTTCTTTAGAAACGCTATTATCCCTTTTCGCTCTTGAATACTGCCCTTGAAATTCACGGAAAATACTGTCATGCATATTCTCAAGTCTTTCCCTGTCAATCAAAATTAAAATACCTTCAGGATCAAGATAATCTAAAACACTGGAAGTAAAAAAATTATCTTTTCTGTCTTCCTTAAAAAATGCCAACGGAAAAAACATCTCTTCGCCCTTTATCCATCGGTGCCGGATAAGATCATCAATTATTGATATTCCGCCGTCAGCAAATTCCTTGCATGATGCAAGATTTTTTTCCAATGTTTCTATACGATCATCTGTCCAGACAACTTCCTTCATAGGACGGATCGTTAAACTGTTTAATTTATCGCTTTTTGTCCCTTGCATAACAGGATCAAATTTTTTAATTGTTTCTACTTTATTAAAATCAAAAAGAATCCTGTACGCTTCTTCATCACTGCCCATGAAAATATCAAGAACCTCTCCGCGCAGGGCAAACTCGCCGTGAACCTGCACTCTTGGAACCCGCGTGTAGCCGTAAGAAACTAAAGTTTCGCATATAGAGACACTGTCAATTTTCCCTCCCGGTTTTAAAGTAAAAAGAAGGCTCTTTATATATTCCCGCGAAGGGAGAGGCGAAATTAAGGCACGGTTAGGAATGATATAAATACCGGGTTTCCCCAGAACTAAATCAGTTAAAACTTTTACCCTCTGACAGAAAACTGCGGCAAGGGGCGACAGTTCGCGGTAAGGAGCGCTCCCCCAAAAAGGAAATTTAAGACAGGGAATACCTGATTGCGATAAATCAAGCAAAAGATCATCTGCCGCCTCTTCGTTTGGGACTATGACAAAAAATTGCTTCCCTGAAAAAATACGGGCAATCAAAAGGGAGTTAAAAGAGCCTTCACTTCCTTCGATATCTATAGGAAACTTATATGCTTTAGCATTTGTTCCGTCTTTTACAGCAGAAATAAACGCAGAAACCGCCTCGGAAGCAGTCGATCTTTTTAAAAGTTCAGGAAAAGATAAGGTATTCATCGAATTCTACCGATTACTATAATATAGAAGTGTGTTCTTTTGGAATACCCTTATATTTAACAAAAATCCTTTTTTTGAGGAAGTATTATGAAAAAAACATATCAAACATTAGCCATTATTTTATTCGGTTTAATCAGCCTCTCGTTTATCCATGCCTTTGATTCTGTAAACTTAGTAAATGCCTCACAAGGAGAGGTTGAGTTTAATATCCGTTTTTATGACAGACGTGTATACTATGTAACAGACGGCAATACTGCAAGCGATCCTATTTATGTGCAGGTGACAATTACTAATAACAGCCCCTTCCCTTACAGGTTTAAGCTCGCCGATGACCGCGCTTTTACAATGAATATTGATATTAGAACGATGACAAACCGCAGGTTACCGGAAGCCGATTCACTTATCCGCAAGAGAACAACTTATAATCAAATATTTTTCCGTGAAATCACGATAGAAAGCAAGGAATCCTTTTCATTTATCGAAAATTTAAGAGATTATGTGCGTTTTGAGCATCCCGGCTCTTACCGTGTACGCGCTTTTGTTTACCCTGAATTGATTCGGAATACCTCTGTTAATCCAATCGAATCTAATTATTTAAGCCTGACATTACGCCCTGCCGTTATCTTGGGGCAAGACGGCATCCCTATCCAAATGGATATAGCGACAGGAGCGGCTCTTGTAAAACAACCCCTGCCCCCTGATGAGGTAGTAACTTATATGTTAATTGCCCGCCAGCAATCCCATTGGGAAAGATTTATGTTATACCTTGACCCTAAAGCAATGCTTTTAGAAGACGCTCATTTAAACCGCAGATTCCAAAGCGAAAACGAAGCCGGAAGGCTTGCCATGATAGCGGAATATATCCAAAATTTAAGAAATGCATTTATTAATGATGATATTTCAGTCATTCCAAGATCATTTGAGATTTTAAGAACTGAGTATAATAATGATAAAGGAATAGTATCGGTCATGCAGAAATTCAGAAGGTCAAATTATACTGAACTTAGGCTCTACAGATACTACCTTGAAAAAAGAGATAATTTCTGGATAATCGTTCATTACACGGCTCAAGGCATGGGAACTGAGGAATGATTGACAGACGTATTTTTATCAGTTAATATAAAAATAAGCGGGGAATATGAAAGCATTAATTATTACTGATGGGACAGAATCAATTCAATCCATTGCACTTTTAATTAAAGAATCTCTAACCGATTATCAAACCGATATCTGCACAGCAGAAAAATTTCAAGGCAACGAAGTTCTTCCTGCCAATATTTTTTTTATCGGCTGCTCAGAGCCTTCTCCTTCTTCTTTTGAATTCCTAGAAATGATGCTTTCCCACATTAATTTTGCATCCCGAAAATGCGGTGTTTTTGCTCTTAATAAAAAAACCGGCAAATACCTTCTTGATATGTTAAAAGACAGTGAAGCCCAAACGGCAGAACCTTTATTAATAACAGATATAACTCAAATTAAAAAAGCAGAAATTAAAAAATGGTTAAAACTAATCATTAAATAATTACGGCGGAAAAAATGACTAATATTAATTTAGATGATTATATTAGAAAAGTTCCTGACTTTCCGAGAAAAGGGATACTTTTTTTTGATATAACAAGCATTTTAGCCAACCCTGTTGCTTTCAGATACTGCATAGATAAAATGGCAGAAATCTATCATGATATGCGTGTAGATGCAATCGCCGCGATAGAAGCCAGAGGTTTTTTATTCGCAGCCCCTTTCGCTTATAAATTAGGAATACCTGTTATCCCCATAAGGAAAAAGGGAAAACTTCCCGGCGTAACTCTTTCCAAGAAATACGATCTTGAATATGCTCAAGCGGAAATTGAGGTGCACAGTTCGGATGTCCCAAGAGGCAAACGCATTTTATTAACAGATGATCTTATTGCAACAGGCGGAACATTAAATGCAGCGCGCGCGCTCCTTTTAGAAGGCGGCGCGGAAGTGCCTGAAATTTTCGGGATTGTCGCTCTGCCCTTTCTTAATTTTAAAAAAATACTCGATCCTACTCCTGTCACCTCTCTAATTGAATATCAAAGCGAATAGATACGCCTTATTGTATAAATATTAAAACCTGTGTAAGATAAGGCATGAGTAAAACCTTATCTTATGTATTAGTAACCCCTTATACAGTTGCAAAAAGCAGAACAGGCGGTGTTCTTTCCCGTCTTTTATCAAGAACTGATTTGGAATTGGTCGGCGCCCAAATCTTCACGCCGGATAAAGACTTTGCCGATATGTATGCCGCTTCCCTAAAAGAAAGAGCTCCGCAAAACCAGCTTGTTCTTTTAGCAGATTATGTTAAATCATATTTCGGTCCTTCGGGGGGAAGGCCTCATAGAACACTTTTACTTCTTTTTAAAGGGGAAAATCCCTGCGGACAGCTTTTAAATGTCTGCGGGCACTTATACACTCAGCATGTCGAAGTAGACGCGCTTGCAGGAGAAACAATACGCGATACATATGCGGATTTAATTTTCGATGCAAACAATCCTGACGAAGTAAGATACTTTGAACCTGCCGTTTTAACTCCAAGACATCAGGATGAAGCGAATAACGATTTGCGTTTTTTTGCAAATTTTCTAGACGGACAGGAAAATCTTGTTCAAAATGTAAAATATCCCGACCCGTCAAAAATAGAGAGAACCCTTGTCATCATAAAACCGGATAACTGGAAGCATAATTCATCGCGTCCCGGCACAATAATTGATATGTTTTCACGTACAGGTTTGCGCATCATAGGTATAAAGGTACACCGTTTCTCGCTTGCTCAAGCCCTTGATTTTTACGGTCCTGTAGAAGCGATACTCAAGAAAAAACTAGCACCTACATTCGGTTTAAAAGCAAAAGAAATTTTAGAGCGTGCATTTAGTTTCCCTCTAAGTAAGGAATTAACGGAAACCTTAGGCGCAGATTTCGGAACAGAATGTGCAAAAGATCAGTTTCACCAAATTGTCGAGTTCATGTCCGGCAAACGTCCCGGACAAACAAGCGGCGATGACATCAATAAACCAGGCGATGTAAAATGTATGATCTTGGTTTATGAAGGCGAAAATGCTGTAAATAAAATAAGGGATGTACTGGGTCCCACAGACCCGCTGCAGGCACCGGAAGGCACAGTACGCCGCGAGTTTGGAAGCAATGTAATGGTTAATACAGCCCATGCTTCAGATTCAAGTGAAAGTTACGAACGTGAACAAAATATCGTGCAGATAAGCAAAAACTCAATTGTGTCGATTATACGTGAGCATACGGGTAATTAATCCTTAATTGACAAATTAAAAATAAAATTGCAATATTATCCATAATAAAAAAACTGCGGTTTTTTCTAACGTGAGGGCCCCTTCGTCTATCGGTTAGGACATGAGATTCTCAATCTTAAAAGAGGAGTTCGATTCTCCTAGGGGCTGAAGCAAGTTTTGCTAAGTCCGTGTAAAGACGGATGGTTTCAAGTGTCACAGCGCGGTTCTCACATTCAAATGGAACATCCAAAAAAAGCAGGAAAGGTGAGCGTCCCTAACCATAAAGGGGATATTGCCAAAGGGACACTGCAAAGCATTCTTACTCAAGCTGGACTTAAATAGCAGGAGGGCTTTATGAAAAAAATTACTTATTTCGCCGTTTTTGAAAAAACTAAAACTGGTTTCAGTGTCTATTTCCCGGATGTTCCCGGTTGTATTACCTGTGGAGACGATTTTGAACATTCCATGCGTATGGCTCAAGAAGTACTGGGACTTCACCTTTACGGTTTAGAAAAAGATAGTGAACCTTTCCCGCAGCACACAGATAATATTCCGAAACTGGAAAGCGGGGACATAGTAGCCGCCGTCTCGGTTTTTCCGGCATTGGTAAAAGACGAAATAGAAAACCGCCGGGAGAAAACAAATGTTACCATACCGCACTGGCTCAAAGTTGCCGCCGAAGCAGAAGGGCTTAATTATTCGCGCTTGTTGGAAAACGCGATTAAAGAAACACTGGGTATTGCTTCGTAATCAGTATTCGTAACAAACAATCTTAATCACCGCTATTCTCTCGTGAATTTTTTCACGGTTTTCCGTGAAAAATTACTCATGACAATGAAATATTAAAACATTATAATCCCTTGTTAACATTAGTAAGGAAGTTAAAGGAGAAAATAATGGCGCATTTTGATTTTATGACGGCGGTTACATGGAAAGGAAAAAAAGAAAAAGGCGAGGAAATGGTGCGTATCGTGCGCGCCGCGTTTGAGAGCGAAGGCGGCGGAGATGACGACCCGCGCATAGAGCCGATACGAAGCGCGGTCTCCAAGGCGCTGTACGGCTCGGCTCCTATATTGGACGATTTTACTACCTTTGAGTTCTTCGGCGAACATTCCTTTCCGCAAACCATGTGCTGCACATGGGAGACGACCCGGGTCAACCCCCACAAAGTGTTCACCTCTATTTTTAAGACTTTCCCGGAACTTGAGTTCCGGCTTGAAATCGACACCACTTTCAACTCATCCATAGACGTATATACCCACGAGCATTTTATCTATGTTGACGGAGATGTTGACGACAGCAGCATCGACAACTTCTACTACAGTGATTATGAAGATGACGATGACGTTAGCGCAGGTGAAAAAGCGCGCGAAGACTGGGAGAGCCGGGAAAAAGAGGCTTTAAAGGAAAAAGCTGAATGGCTCGGCTACAGCGAAGATCAATGGCTGGATTCAGGATATGCGGCGTTTTTCTACATTCCCGATAAATTCTGGAAAAAAGCCGCCTTCTGCCAAAAAGCGGTTCAACGCTTCGGGGCGGCATTAGAGTATGTCCCCAAAAAACAGATGACCCTTGATTTGTGCAGGGCAGCGGTTCTTAACGACGTGTCCTGTATTAACCTTGTGCCGCCCAAATTTATTCCCGAAATTCTATCTGATGAAAAATTTTGTCTTGACGCTGTTAAGCAAGACGGTATGGCGCTTGAATATGTGCCTGAAAAATTAAAAACAAAAGCACTATGTTTGGAAGCGGTAAAACAATCGGGCGGTGCGCTTGAATATGTGCCGAAAAAACTAAAACTGGCGGAAATTTGTGATTCCGCTATGAAACAGAGCGCAAACGCGGCTCCCTATGTGCCAAAAGCTTTACTGACACCCGAGATACTCCGCGCGGCATTGGAAAAAACGGATAAATATGATGTCTGCGATCTCTTTGAAAATTTCTCCGAAGCCTGCAAGACGCCGGATATCTGTCTGCTTGCTCTGGAAAAATTTGAAGATAGCTGGGGTGTTGATTTACTTTTTGAGGTTTTTCCCGAGTCCAGCCGGACGAGTGAAGTATGCCATACCGCCATTACAAAAAACTGGGAAACGATTAAGTGTTTAAATGACGAGCAAAAGACAGCGGAAATCTGCCGCATTGCAGTTAAAGAAGCCGGCAGTGCGCTTGAATATGTGCCGCAAGCGCTTTGCACAGAGGAACTGTGCCTTATGGCAGTGTGCGATGAGGATAATTCTGTTAATGATGTGTTTCAATATATTCCTGAAAAATGCAAAACGCCTGTTGTTTGCAAAGCCGCCGTAAAGCGATGCGGCGCATTGCTTGAGCAATTATCCAAGGTCCTTAAAACTGCAGAGCTTTGTGCTATTGCCGTTGAAGACGACTGGAGTGCATTTGAATTTGTTCCTCAGGAGCTCAAAACAAAAGAGTTATGCGAAAAAGCGATGGACGCTTCCATTAATGCAATACGTTTTGTTCCGGACGCGCTAAAGACACGGGAGCGCTGCCTTCAGGCATTTATTGAAAAAGCGGATCTGCTGGAAACGGTCCCGAAAGTATTGCGAACAGAAGATTTCTATATCGAAGCGTTAAAGAAAGTATATTACGCGGCTCATTTTGCCGCGATTCCAAAAGAAAGCCTTACTGCGGCAATTTGCCGCGCCGCCGTTAATGGCGCAGTGTGCCGTCTTAACAATCTTTTCCCGCTGATTCCTGCGCAGTTTTTAACTGCCGAGCTTTCGCTTATCGCCGCAGGGAAAGACAGTGACGCACTCAAATACATCCCCAAAGAGCACATAACAGCAGAGTTGGCGTTCATTGCGGTGAAAAATCACGCCCCATTGGAAAAAGTTCCTGAAGAATTTCGTACAGAGGAAATTTGCCTTAAAGCAGTGACTATAAGCGGTTGGAACTTAAAGCATGTACCTGAAAAACTGAAGACTGCACAGTTATGCCGCATTGCTGTCATGAACGGCGGCTCATTTGAAAATGTGCCTGAAAAACTAAAAACACAGGAACTATGTCTTCTGGCAAAGCTGGATTACAATGATATAGATAATGTTCCCAAGGAACTTCGCACGGACGAGATGTATCTGCACTGCTTCGCAGGATGGGGTAATTGTATAGAATATTTGCCTAAACGACTGCAAACAAAAGAATTTATTCTTGGCATGATCACAGTCAATCCGAATAGAATAGATACTTTCCCGAGCAATATGACAACGCGGGAATTCTTTCAGGCGGGGTTCGATGGTAATACTAATAACTTTAAAGAAATTCCGCGTAAATTTATTACGCGGGAAATGTGCGAACATTTGCTTAAAGATGATAGTTTCAATTATTCTTTTGACGAAATTATGGAAAAAGTTCCCAAGCAATTCAAAACGCGCGATTTCTGCCTTACGGCTGTACAGAAAAATGGCGCGGCTTTGGAATACGTACCGGAAGAAATGCGCGACATGGAAATGTGCCGTACCGCGATGAATGCAAAAGAGAAAAAAAATGACGCTAGGCAGTATATCCCCAAAGCAATACGCGCAATAATCGAAGGCGAGCTTGCGGCGGTTGCCTCAAAAAAAACAGAAGAGGAAAAACGTTTTGAATTGGCGCATATTCCGAAAAATTTGCGGACATCGGAAGTCTGCCTTGCCGCCGCTGTAAATCAAAATGGGAATGATCTGTCTAATGTGTTCGATTCCATACCTGCTGCGATGAAAACCCGTGAATTCTACATGGAAGCTTTTATGCAGAACCCGGATATTCTAACTGTAATGCCTGCGGATATGGTAACAGAGAAGATCCGTTTGGACGCTGTCAGACAGAAAGGCAATCTGCTTGAAAATATTAATGATGCTGACAAAACGCAGGAAATATGCCTTGAAGCGGTAAATAACTACCATAGGGCAATCTATTATGTTCCGTATGATTTTTTAAACGCACAAGTATACCTTGCCATGCTAGCCAATGAAGAAAGCGCTGTGGACGAGATAAAGAGATTGGTGGACGAGATAAAGAGATTGCCGGAATCCCGTTTTACAAACGAACTCTGTCTTGCCGCTGTTAAAAAGGACGGAAAAGCACTCATGTTTATCCCGCCTCAGATGAAAACAACCGAAGTCTGCCGCGCCGCAGTGGAACAGGAAGCTGCCGCAATTCAATTTGTACCACATAAACTTCGCAGCAAGGAATTGTGCCTTTACGCAGTGCAGAAAAAGATCGGTCTTATGTGGTTTGTTCCCGAAGAACTCAAGACGCCTGAGTTTTACATGACAGTCGCGCAGAAAAACGGCAGTGTACTCATGTTCGTCCCGAAAGAGCAGCAGAGTGATGAACTTATCCGCACCTGCCAAGAGTACTACAATCAAGATGATGAAGACAGCTACAATGACGATTAAGATGAAACCAATGATGATGACAGCAACCGGCAATTGGAAAAAAGCGATTGAACTCAATCATGATAAAGAATCTTCAAAGCAAATTCTTGAACTGTGTGCAAACTCCGTTTGTGCAAACGGAGTTTGTGCAAAATTTTAATGTCCAACTCCTAATTTTACCGATAATATAAAAGTATGAACGCAATTTTAGTATTATATGCCGGAAATTTGACAAAATATGCCTTTAAACCGTTATTTAACGGAGAAAATTCACTTTCACTTACTGCAAACAGGGCTCAAAAATTTCCCGGAGTTACAAAAACTGTCCTTTTAGCATCTCAAGGGGATTTTTCTTTTCTGCATGGAATAGAAATTGAACAACGCGGTAAATGGACAAAAAAAAGCTTGCTTGAAAGAATTTCAGAACTCCAAAGCGGATTTGACCTGATCTATTTCGCCTTCGCAGATTGCCCCTTCCTTGACTGCGAGCTTGCAGGTTTAATCGCAAAAAGACATCTGGAATACAGAGCGGAATATTCCTATGCAGACGGTTTCCCTTACGCTCTTGCTCCTGAAATTCTTTCGCCGGGAACAGCAGGCATCCTTGCCCAAATTTTAAGTGAAGACGGACCTGTAGAAAGAGACTTGTTATTTTCTGTAATTCAAAAAGATATTAATAATTTTGATATCGAAGTGGAAATATCAAGAGTTGATTTAACCATGCACAGAATAAATTTATGTGCCGATACAAAACGCAATCATTTATTATTACAAATTTTAATAAATGCAAATGATGATAAGATTCCTGCAGCATATGATATTGAACGCATCGCAGAAGAAAAATCAGAAACTTTAAGAACTCTTCCTATTTTCTACCCTATTCAAGTTTACGGCGGCTGTCCTTCTAAATGTACGCTATGCCCTTATCCGGTTTATTCAGATTCAGGGCGCAAGGATTTTATGAATAGCGGTAAATTTGAATCCCTTCTTGATAAGATAATCGCTTTTTCCGGTGATGCGGTAATAGACCTCTCTTTATGGGGCGAATTAAGTTTTCATCCTGAAAAAATAAAATTGATAGAGGCTGTTATAAAGAAACCTGAACTTGCATTAATTATCGAAACTACTGGTTTAAATTGGAAAACAGAAGAATTGGAAAAATTGTGCGAAGAAGTTTCGCGTAACACAAGTGTAAGAGAAAACCCTTTGCCGCCTTTATCGTGGATTGTTTCTCTTGATACATCAGATCCTTCTAAATATACAGAACTGCATGGAAGCGGCTTTGCAGAAGCACAAGCATGCGTAAAAAAACTTTTTTCGCTTTTCCCCAATGATTGTTATGTGCAAGCGGTGCGTGTTAAAGGTTCAGAAGAAGATACAGAAAAGTTTTACCGTTACTGGAAAGAAAATTCGCCTAACGGAGAGAAAAATATCATCATTCAAAAATATGATGACTTCTGCGGCTCTCTTGAAAAAAAACAAGCATCAGATATATCGCCTGTTATCAGGCAGAGCTGCTGGCATATAATGAGGGATTTACCAATATTGATTGACGGGAATGTTCCTTTGTGCAAAGAAGATATGTCTGTTTTTAAAAATGATAAAACCCGAATTTTAGGAAATGTTTTCTGCGATTCACTTGAAACGATTTGGAAAAACGGACAGAAATATTATCTGGAACAATGTAAAAAGAATTACTTAGGAATTTGTAAAAATTGCGATGAATACTATACCTATAATTTTTAATGAAACCATCATACCGTATACAGCGGTTGGCGGAAAAGAACATATCGGCTCTTCCGGCATAACGGCAGTTGTGCTTAACCGCTCCCCGCTTGTAAGAAGAGCTTTTTTTCAGGAGATAGAGAAAACAGGATTTGATACTGTTATTTCCATCGAATCAAGCGCTCCTCATTATGATATAGAAGAACTTGCAGGGCGTTTTCCTTTTGTGCGTTTTATAATTCCTGAAAGAGAAATTAATCTTGGAGAGCAGATCAACCTTGCAGCCTCTGAAACTCAAAGCCCTCTTTTCTTTGTTCTTCGCAGCGATATGAAAATAATTATCGGCGGAACTGCGAGAAGGATAGCGGAACGATTAAGCATCATCACAGAAGAAAACAATGAAAAAATTATTTGTTTTAAAAGACTTTGCACCGTCCCTATTTTAATGAACTCCAATTATGAAATTTTTCCTTCAATTGTTGTACCTGCAACTCAGAAGAAAAAAATTCAGCCCATCTTTGCGGAACCTGCTAACGAAGGTGATTACACTATTTACCCTTTTGACGGCATCGGAATTTATAACAAGCACAGATTTATCGAAATTGGAGGCTACGATGCTTCAATTAATAATTTACACTGGCAGTTAATGGATTTCGGTTTCCGCGCACACCTTTGGGGCGAAAAAATCGCATTATCATTAAACTTAAAACTTTCGTATAACGGTGAATTACCGGTAGAAAACAGCAGTATAGAAGAAAGTTACAGACGTTTTTATTTAAAAAATCTTGCTCCGATATTAAAAAATAAAAACAATCAAAAAAAAGAAGCGCACCTTCCGTTTTACCGTTTCTTTTCGTTTATGAAAAACTCAGGCGAAGATATTTTTTCCGCATGGAAGGAATTTAAAGAAAGCAGGAAATGGGTTAATTACAACAAAGACAGATGGATATGCGATGCACGCGAACTTACTAATAAATGGGAAACATCCATTTAGTTTCCCGTAATACCCTTTTTAATCTTAATCCTTTATGATAATATAATTGCTTACATATTATTAAAATAAAGGAGTATATTTTGACAGGCATAGTACTGCAAGCGCGCATCGATTCTTCAAGGTTGCCTGGAAAAGCCCTGCTTCCTCTTGACGGGAAACCCCTTGTTTTCCGCGTAATGGAATCATTAAATCAAATAACAAAAGACAGTCCTGCTTTGCAGAGCAAAGATTTTTTAAAAATATTAGCCTGCCCTGATGATTCACTTTCTGCATTTAAACCTCTTGCAGACGAGGCGGGATTTGCTATATTCTGCGGGTCTAAAGAAGATGTGCTTGAACGCTACTGCGCTGTTATACGTCATTTTTCGCTTAAACGTGTTATAAGGGCGACAGGGGATAACCCCTTCGTTTTTACAGATGCAGCTTTAGCACTTTTTTTTGAAGCAGAAAATCTAAACGCAGATTATGCTGTTTATTCAGGTATCCCCTGCGGATCGGGGGTTGAGATTGTATCTGCCGATGCGCTTCTTCTCGCTTCAAGTAAAAACACGCCTCATGGGGAGGCAACCCCTTATGAACGAGAGCATGTCTGCCCCTATTTGTATAACAGACCGGATATTTTCCGCCTTCACCGTCCTATTGCACCATTTAACTGGCAAGGCGAAAATTTGCGGCTAACAGTAGATACACAGGAAGATTATCAAAGAGCTGTTAAATTATATTCTTCTCTAAATAATAATACCTCGCGTTATTTTGGAGAAACAATCATCAGGCAATGCACGCAATTAACAAAGGAGATTTAACACCGCGTTGCGGTGTCTTCGATTTACATCACCGCTCACGCGGCTAATATAGGAGATTTTTTACTAAATGAAAAGCAGCGTTTTAGTTGTTCCTGTGTGTGAAATAAAACGAGGCGGCGGGCATTTGTGCAGATGTATGTCTCTCGTTAATGATTTACGCGCTCTTGGCAGAGATGCATATCTTTATCTACCTAAACAAGAATCAATAAATAATGAACGGGAAAAAAGTTTAATTAATTTTTTTCAATCATATAATTTTCCTGCGGAATTTCGCTTATCCGGCGAAAAGATTGAATTTAATGATTTGGAATTTATAGTTTTAGATCGTTATCAAACATCTTTAGATGAAATTCTATATTGGAAAAAATTTGCACCCATAATAGGGATCGATGAAGGCGGATCATATCGTGATAGATTTGATTTTCTTATTGATATTTTAATTCCAGAAAAAATGGGAAAACCTCATGCAAATATTTCTTCCCCTTCTTTATTAAAATTTCCTTTAAATACCAGATTTAAAAATACAAAAATCAAAGAAGGTTATAACAGCCAAAAATCAATGAAAATATTAATTACTTTCGGACAGGAAGACCCTGCAGGTCTTGGATTAAAAACCGCGCGTTTCCTTTCCGGTATAAGCGAAAAAAATTATTTGGACATTACACTTTTAAGAGGGGCTTTAATAAAATACAGCGATCAAGAAACAATAGAAAAATTAAATAATGTAAAAATAATTGAATCAATCCCTAATTTAGCAGAACATCTTTACAAATATGATATAGTAATAACCCATTACGGATTAACAGCATACGAAGCGCTTTATGCAGGCTCCGCCATATTGCTTGCCTCCCCTTCGCATTATCATTCTAAATTATCAAAAGCGGCAGGCTTTATCGAAATTAATTTTAATAAAAAAAATGCATTCTTAAATCAGAACACTGCCATTTTCAGTTATATAAAAGATTATTATAAAGAACTCGCTATTAATTTAAATTTATATTACGGAACAGGTTTATGCGATTTAATAAACAGTTTTAATTTAGAAGTACACCGCCGCTGTCCTGTTTGCGGTTTTGAATCAAATAAAACTAAATCAACTGTTTTAATTTCCATGTTCGGAGACCGCACATACCGCCGCTGCACAAAATGCGGAATTATTTACATGGACAGAACCTGTAAACCGTCAATCGAATACGAAAAAGATTATTTTTTTGAGTCATATAAAAAACAATACGGAAAAACCTATTTAGATGATTTTGAAAATATAAAAAACGCCGCAAAAAAACGTATAAAAATAATAAAAGATATTTTAGAATCTATTGCACATACGCATCAAGAAGAAATACTTTCTCTGCTTGACATAGGCTGTGCATACGGTCCCTTCCTTGCCGCTGCAAAAGAAGATGGCTTTTCTCCTACAGGCATAGACCCTGCAGAAGATGCAGTACATTTTGTTAACAAAATATTAGGTATCAAAGCAATCCATTCATTTTTCCCTGTACCCTCTTCTCCATTCACCGCTCCCTTTGATGTAATAACTCTATGGTATGTAATTGAACATTTTAATGACTGCGTACAAATTTTTGAAGAAATAAAAAAATTGCTGAAACCAAACGGCATACTCGCTTTTTCAACACCGTCTTTTTCAGGCATCAGCGCAAGGTCAAATATGAATAACTTCCTATCCGCCAGCCCCCCCGATCACAGAACAGTGTGGTCTCCTGGAATGTGCAAGAAAGCGCTCTCTGCTGCAGGTTTTAAAGTAAAAAAAATAGTAATAACAGGTCATCACCCGGAACGCTTCCCTCTTTTTGGTAAATTGGCAAAGAATAAGAACGGCTTTGTCTACCATATTTTATTTACTATTAGTAAACTTTTTAAGTTAGGGGATACTTTTGAAGTTTATGCAGTATTTAAAACCCTATCCTCTTAGTTTCGTTTTGCCAATCGTTTAATTTAGGATAGACGCGGGAAACTTCGTTGTAAATACCGAATATTTTTTTAGAAAATTTTTTCAACTTTTTTTCATTTTCAGTCAAGCGCCACGCATCTGTAAGCCATATATAGCTGTAACTTTTTTTAGTTTTAAAAAAGTTACAGGGAGCGATCTGTGTATCCGCTTCTTAATCTATATTACTTGGAGAGAAAAATGGCTGAGAAAAAATTGTTGCGTGTAAAAAATGACGCGGTCTTCAAAATGTTTTTTGCAGACGAAAGAA
>WQSW01000013.1 GCA_009787695.1 Treponema sp. | reverse complement strand
CAAAAACCGATACAGGTAGAACCGAAACTTTATGCAATCGGAGAGCCTGACAGAAAATCTCCGATTTTTGTAACGACTAATTTCTCTCTAACTTACTTTTTAGTTTCAGGCGAAGTGGAAAACTCAGGAATCTCCGCATGGCTTATAATCCCTGAATGTGAAGGGTTCAGCGTACTTACAGCTTGGGCGGCGGGAAAATTTTCAGGAGCGAGCATCGCAAAGTTTATCAAAGAAATCGATCTTGAAAATCAAGTTGACACACGCCAAATTGTAATACCCGGCTATGTCGCGCAAATATCGGGGGAGCTTGAAGAAAATCTTCCGGGCTTTAAAGTTCTTGTAGGTCCTGCGGAGGCTGCGGACATGGAAGGGTTTATTAAGAGCGTGTTGGGGAAATAATTAATTGATACATTGATACTCTTTACTAACACATTATATAATTACCTATGCCTATAATTACTTTCAAAACAGCAGATAACAGCAAACCTATCACAATAGAAGCAAAGCAAGGTTCATCTCTCTTAGAAGCGGCGCGTCATGGTGGTGTATTTATCGAAACACCATGCGGAGGCAAAGGTACTTGTAAGAAATGCCTTGTGCAAATTAAAGAGAACAATGATCAATCTGTTTTAATTTGCCAAACATCTGTTCCAGAATATCCGATAACGGTAATTCTCTCTAATCAATCAGAAAATAAAATTGACAGATTTGAAAATTTTGATGATCAAGCGCTTTCAAAATATTATCAAAACATTATATCAGATGAAACTTTTATAAAAAAAGTTAATCTTCAAGTTTCAAAACCAGCTCTTTTAGACGGCTTATCCGATGCAGATAGATTTATAAAAGCTTTTCAAAAAGTAATTGAATGTCAGTATGTAGAAATACCTTTAAACATTTTAGCCGAATTACCTGAAAAATTAAGAGAAAAAGACGGCGAACTAACTGTATATTACTATTTAAACAAAAATACAGCTTACTGCGTTTCTTTAGAGACACCCTCTGCTTACGGTATTGCAGTTGACATAGGGACAACCACAGTTGCAATCTATCTGATTGATTTAGAAAGCAAAAAAATTATCGCAGTACAAAATACATATAATAAACAAATTGAGTGCGGCTTAGATGTAATAAGCCGTATTAATTATGCAAAAAAAAATCTTAACGAATTGCGCAAACGCATTTTAGATACAATAAATGAATTGATTGATAATGTTTGCAATAAAACAGAAATTAAACCTTCTCAAATTTTATGCCTCTCATTAGCAGGTAACACAACAATGACGCATCTTTTGTTAGGTGTAATCCCTGAATATTTAAGGCTTTCACCTTACACGCCAGCTGTTTTCCAGCCGCAGATTTACACAGCAAATCTATTGGGAATTAATATTTGTCAAAATGCCCCTGCCCTCTTCGCTCCGGCTGTCGGAAGTTATGTCGGAGGCGATATTACATCGGGCTTGCTTTGTACAAAACTTACAAATAAATCAAATAAAGAACTTATTTTATTTATCGACATAGGCACTAATGGGGAGATCGTACTTGGAAACGACGATTTTATTTTCGCCTGCGCCTGTTCAGCAGGACCCGCTTTTGAAGGCGCAGGAATCAAACACGGAGTTCGCGCTCAAAAAGGAGCAGTAGAAAAAGTATCAATAGATACAAACTTAAATACGCACAAACAAAATTTGCAAATTCAAACAATAGGCGGCGCGCCTCCTATCGGCATTTGCGGCTCCGGAATTATCTCTGTAATTGCAGAACTTTTTAAAAACGGAATAATCGATTCTGCCGGGAAATTTTCCCAAAAAAACGGTGAATATGCGTTATTCGAAAATATAAGCATCAACGAAACAGATATTGACAATTTTATACGCGCAAAAGGAGCGATTTTCTCCGCTTGTCAAACCTTGCTTGACAGTGTAAATATGTCGTTTAACGATTTAGATAAAGTTTATGTAGCAGGCGGCTTTGGCAGATTCCTAGATCTGGAAGATGCAAGAACCATAGGTTTGCTTCCGCGTCTACCCGATGAAAAATTTGTATTTCTGGGTAACTCTTCATTAATAGGAGCCTATCTTTGCTTAGTTTCGCAAGAACAACGAAAAAAGATGCATGAATTAACCGCCAAAATCACTTATATTGATTTAAGCAGCGAAGCAAAATATATGGATCACTACACAGGCGCGTTATTTTTACCTCATACAGATAAAAAACTTTTTGAATGAAATTATTTACAAAAATATTAATTTACTATATTATTACACATAATGAAAATATGGTTTGCAACAAATAACGCACATAAAAAGAAGGAATTATCTGCCATACTAGGCGCTTCTCTTTTAATCCCTTCGGAAGAAGGATTAATTTTCGATCCGGAAGAAACAGGTGCAACTTTCAGCGAAAACGCATTATTAAAAGCGCAAGAGTTAAAAAAAATACTTATAACTAAAGAGAATTGTAATACAGACTTAGTAATTGCGGACGACTCAGGTCTTTGCGTAGACGCACTTGGCGGCAGACCCGGCGTTTTATCTGCGCGTTACGGGCAAACAAACGGAAAAAAACTTGAAAGCCCTCAGCGTAATCTTTTGCTGTTAGACGAATTGGGAGATAACCCAATAAGAAGCGCGTACTTTGTTTGCGCGATGGCTCTTGTTTTCGGTAATGACCGTTTTATCATCGTGCAAGAAACTCTTACAGGACATTTAGTAAAAAAAAGCGAAATAAGAGGGGACGGCGGCTTCGGCTACGATCCGATTTTTTTCTTACCAGAGTTTAACCGCACATTGGCAGAACTATCAGCAGAAGAAAAAAATAAAATTAGTCACAGAGCGAAAGCGGGAAAACTTATTGCAGAATATTTAAAATAAAGATTTGGGAGATATATGTCAAAGATCAACATTGATGCGCTCAATGAACCGCAGTTAAAGGCGGTTCGCTCAATCAACGGACCTGTTTTAATTATTGCAGGTGCAGGCTCAGGGAAAACAAGGGTTATAACTTACCGCATCGCGCATATGCTTGAAAAGGGAATTCCTCAGTCTGCGATACTTGCACTCACTTTTACTAATAAAGCGGCGCGTGAAATGCAGACAAGAGTTAAAGAACTTACAGAAAAGAAATTGCAAAGCCTTACTGTCAGCACCTTTCATGCATTCGGGCTAGAAATTATAAGAGATAACCATGAAGTTCTCGGCTACAGAAGAAATTTTTCTGTTTATGATGAAACCGATAAAATTTCTCTTATTAAAGAATCGCTTAGAGAATGTAAATTAGCCAATCAAAAAATTGATCTATATGAGTTAAATCAGTTTTTTTCAAAAATAAAAACAGGATTAGCAGATTGGAAAGACAACTCCATTCCATTTGATTTAGAGAATGTCTATAACGAATACCAGAGTGCATTAAAAATTTTCAATGCTGTAGATTTTGATGATCTTCTTACTATCCCTTTGGAACTTTTACAAACTAATGATGAAATTTTACAAAAATACAGGCAGAAATTTAAATATATAATGGTAGATGAGTTTCAGGATACAAGCCTTATCCAGTATAAATTGATGAAGCTTCTTGCAGGCGGTGAAAACGCAAACTGCTGCGTAGTAGGAGATGATGATCAATCAATCTATTCATGGAGGGGGGCAAATTACGAAAATATTTTAAAGTTTGAGAAAGATTTTCCATCCCTTATCGAAATAAAACTTGAACAAAACTACCGCTCCACTTCCACAATTTTAGATGCGGCAAACGGTGTTATTTCGCATAACAAAAGCAGAAAGAGAAAAAACCTCTGGTCTCCGAAAGAAGGAGGAAAACCCATAGAACTTTTTCTCCCGGAAAATGAAACTGACGAGGCTGAGTTTATCGCAAATCAAATTTCTCTTTTAAAAATAATGGAAGATTATAATTATCATCATTTCGGGGTTTTAACAAGGACTAACTCTCTTTCACGTAACATAGAAGAAGCGTTTCTTGCAGAAAATATCCCCTACCGCGTTTCAGGAGGGACAAGTTTTTTTCAGCGCAAGGAAATTAAAGATATTATTTCCTATTTACGGGTAATAGCAAATCCTGATGATGATATAAGCCTCATTAGGATTATTAACACTCCCCGCCGCGGGATAGGTAAAACCACAATCGCTATGTTAAGCGAAATTACAAAAAAAAATCACATAAGTTTGTGGGCTTCAATAACGCGCGTTAATTACGCCAGAAGTCAGGGACAGCTTTTTCAAGACGCTAAAGCGATGACAGAACTTGAAGAGTTTTCCGCCATGATAGAAAAAATGCGCTGTCTTTTTCTGGAAAGACGTTCTATAGATGAAGATGACAAAGAAAAAACAATACGAAGTTGGTCATTATCGCAATGCGTTAATAAATTAATCGATGAGATTGATTATTGGAGTTACCTCGTTATGGAACATAACAAAGATGAAAAAAAAGCAAGATGGAAATACAGCAACATCGAATATTTTATCCGTATGATTCAAAACTGGGAGTCAGACCCTGATAATCTTGACGCAGGGCTTTATGCTTGGTTAAACCGCATCAGTTTGATTACAAGAGACGACGGCGAAGATGACAAGGAAGGCAAAGTAAACCTTATGACCATCCACTCTGCAAAGGGATTGGAGTTCCCCGTTGTTTTTATAGCAGGCGCAGAAGACGGGCTTATCCCTCATGAAAAAAGCCTTGATGAGAATGAAGAAGATTCAGGGAGCATCGAAGAAGAGCGCCGCCTCTTTTATGTTGCAATTACAAGGGCGCAGGAAAAACTCTACATTACAAGCTGTAAAAAAAGACGCAAACTGCAAAATACTGTTGAGTGTTCCCCTTCCCCATTTTTAAATGAAATTCCTAAGGAATTGATAAAAATTAACGACAAGTTAAAGGAAGAAGCATCAGAAGAAGAGGCTGCAAAATATATCGCTCAAATGAAAGCGATGTTTGCAAAGAAATAATTTTTTATTACTATTTTCTAAATAAAGTCTGCCGGCTCTTCCGAAAAAAAGTTTTTGGAATTACCGGATTATAAAGAGCCATCGGAGCTCTTTCTTCTAGATATATAAGACAAAACATGGTATAATATAAACAATTTTTTGATGATTGATACTAAATTTAAATCAAATTGCATGAAACTCAATATTTCCGGTAAAATAATACTAATCGCCGTGTCAGGTGTAATAGCGTCCGGTTTAACAATATTATGTATAACCATAATTTTGATGAGCAGGCTGCTTGATTTCACTATACAGAAAGAATTGACAGCCATACAGTCTATGATAAAAAGAATGCAGCAGCAGGATGAAGACAGATTATTAAAGGAAACTGAGCTTCTCACTTCGCTGCCTGACCTTGCGGATGCTGTGCAAAGGTCGGATACAGAAAGTATCAGGCGAAATACTTATATATCATGGCTCAGCCGTGAAATTGATTCGATCTCTTTTACCGATTCCAATGGCATTGTCATTTTCAGAAGCCACTCAGACTTAAAGGAAGATGACATCTCAAGCCGTAGGGTTATTCAATCGGCGCTTAAAGGGCAAATATCCTCTGGATTTTTTTTTGATGAGACTGCCCTTGTTCCATACACTATCAATTGTTTTTCGCCGATTTATAAAGACGGTATTTTAATCGGCGCTTTATCTTTGGGTTTAAACATCGCCTCAGAAGAATATGCTGATAATCTGTACAATTTGACGGGTATACATTTTTCCCTTTATAAAAATGACATTACTTTAATGACCAGTTTAAAAGACAGAACCGGCAGACGAAACAACGGCGCAAAACTTGAGGATGATCGCATAACAGACACAGTATTAAAAAAAGGTGAGAATATTATCGTTCAAAGCGATTTTTTCGGATCTCAGTATATGACATTATATTGGCCCATAAAAGATTATAACGGAGAAACAATCGGTATGTGGGCAAACACAATGCCTATGGATCTTCAAACAAGAGAAACAAACAAGGTTTTACTCATAATACTGCTTTGTTCTCTTGGCATCATAAGTATTTTTACCATTGCGGCAAGTATTCTTGGAAACAGGATTAGCATACCTGTCCGTAAAATTACCAAATTTGCAGTGCGGGTTGCAGACGGTAATCTTGATGATCAAATAACGGTACATAGTAATGACGAACTGGGACAGCTTTCAGGCGCGCTGAATACTATGGTTACAACTCTGAAAGAACGAATAAACGAAGAAGAAAAATTGCATGAGATAGCCAAACAAAGATTAAAGAACATGGATGAACTTATGCACGCCATACTTGACGCTACGCCTTTCGGTGCCATGTTATGGGATAAAAATTTAAATATAACTTATTGCAATCAGGCACTGGTTAGAATTTTTAAATTATCAAGTAAAAAAGAATGTCTTAATAATTTTCAATTTTTTTCTCCGGAATATCAGCCTGACGGAAGAAAGTCAGATGAGAAGCTTTCCTTTTTAATCAAGAAAGCGTTTGAGGCTGAATTAATTCAAAGTGAATGGATACATAAAGCATCTGACGGAGAATTAATAGAATGTGAAGGAACTCTTGTGCGTATCTCATACAAAGACGATTACCTTGTTGCAGGTTTTATCAGGGATTTAAGGGAACAGAAAGCGCGTGAAAGGGAAGCCGAAGAACAACGCGAGGCGGCTGTCGCGGCAAATAAAGCCAAGAGTACTTTCCTTAGTACCATGAGCCATGAAATCCGTACTCCAATGAATGCGATTATCGGCATCACGGAAATCCAGCTCCGAAATGAAAACCTTGCACCTGATGCCGTGGAAGCCTTTGAAAAGATTTACTCATCAAGTGATATGCTGATGAGTATTATCAACGATATTCTTGATCTTTCAAAAATAGAATCTGGCAAACTTGAATTGCTGGAAAAAAATTATGAGTTTGCAAGTATGATCAGCGACACCGTTCGGCTAAATATGACGCGGATAGGCAGTAAGATAATTGAATTTGAACTTAATGTAGATGAAAACATTCCTGTCACTTTGTTAGGTGATGAGCTGCGCATAAAACAAATACTTAACAATTTACTGAGTAACGCTTTTAAATACACAGAGGCAGGCAAAGTAACCCTGTCTGCCGCAATTGATGATAATAAAACAAGCGGCGATAAAGTTTTACTTATATTCACTGTAAAAGATACGGGACATGGAATGACCAAAGAGCAGGTGGAAAAACTCTTTGAAGAATATGCCAGATTCAATCAGGAAGCGAACAGCACTAAAGAAGGCACAGGGCTTGGCATGCCCATTACACGCAATCTGATCAATATGATGGACGGAAAGATTTTTGTAGAAAGTGAAATTGGTAAAGGTTCTGTATTTACTATCCATCTGCTTCAAGGGAAAGTTAATTCCGATGTGATAGGCAGCGAAATGGCGGAAAACTTAAATAAATTCCGCATGTATAACAGTGCATATATAAAAAAAATACAAGTCTCCATTGAGCCGATGCCCTACGGCAGAGTTCTTATCGTTGATGATGTTGATACAAATATATATGTCGCCAAAGGTTTAATACTGCCTTACGCACTAAAGGAAATCGACTCTGCAAACAGCGGTGCTGACGCGCTGAGAAAAATTCAAAACGGGAATGTATATGATGTAATTTTTATGGATCACATGATGCCGGGAATGGACGGCATAGAAACTGTCAGACGTATACGGGAAGCAGGATATAAAGAGCCGATTGTCGCATTGACGGCTAACGCAGTCGGAGGAAAGGCTGATATATTTATGCAGAATAATTTTAATGATTTTATTTCAAAACCGATTGATATGCGCCAGTTAAATGTTATTATGAACACTTATGTACGGGATAAGCAGCCGCAGGAAGTTATAGATGAAGCAAGAAAACAAGCACATGAAAAGCAGCAAAAAAATGAAAAACCTTTAGAACCGCTGTTTTCAGATTCAATATTCTCTGGCATAGAAATTAAAGGGTTAGATATAGAAAAAGGGTTTAAGCGTTTTGACGGTAATGATAAAATTTTCTTTGATGTTTTGCGTTCATACGCTGCCGGTGTAAGTTCGATGCTTGATACTATTGAAACAGTAAGCGAGGATACACTTACAGAATATATAATAAAAGTTCACGGAATTAAAGGAATCAGCTTTGATGTTTTCGCACAACAGATTGCCGAAGAAGCAAAAAACCTTGAAGAAGCGGGGATGTCAGGCGATATGGAATTTATAAATAAAAATCACAGCACATTCATGGAAAACGCAAGGAATCTTGTTAGCGGTATTAAAGAAATTTTAACAAACATAAACTCGGAAAGCGAAAAGCCTTTATCAGATAAACCTGATATCAAACAATTACATAAATTAATTAAAGCCTGCAATGACTATGATATGGGCGGGGCGGAAAAAGCAATGACTGAATTGGAGAAATACAGATACGAGTCTGATAATGATCTTATCGGCTGGCTGCGAGACAGCATTGACAGAATGCAATTTGAAGAAATCGTTGAGAAACTAAAAGGATAGGTTTTTATGGAAAATGCACAATTGATGTTTGCAGAATCAGATACCGACAGCGAAAAAGGGCGTTTGAAAATTATTTATATTGATGATGTTTCTACCAGTTTAATAACACTCAAAAGAAGGCTGTCGAGGTATCATGATTTATATCCTGCAGAGTCATCTGCGGTAATGTTTAAAATTCTGGAAAAAATCAAACCCGATATAATTCTCTTAGATATAAGTATGCCGGTTGTTAACGGATATGAAATAATTAAAACATTAAAAGCGGATAATCGTTATTCCGATATACCGGTTATTTTCTTTACAAACAATAATGACACGGAGAGCGTGATTAAAGGGCTTGCACTTGGTGCGGTGGATTATTTAATTAAGCCGGTTGAAACAATAAATCTTGTAGAATGTATCGAAAGGCATGTGGCACAGAGCAAGTCAGAAAATGAAAAAGAAGATGACGGAAAACCGCGCGTCCTTGCCGTTGACGATACGGTCACTATATTAAAAACAATTCAAAGAATTTTAAGCGATAATTATATAGTGCATACTATATGCAAACCAGAGGCTGTATTGAGTTTTTTAAAATTAAGAAAGCCCGATATAATCCTGCTTGATTATTTGATGCCTGTTCATAACGGATTTGAACTTATTCCCATGATACGCGAATTACAAGGATACGAACATACCCCGATCATGATGCTGACATCTGCGGGGACGCTTGCTAATATTAAAGAAGCCATATCTTTGGGAGCCTGTGATTTTATGGTAAAACCTTTTAAAGACAGCGAATTGATCGAAAAAGTCGCGAAACATATCAATGTGAAAACTGAAATTTAAACTTTTCTTTTTTAACTACCACTCACCAACAAAAATAATTTCTGGTTCAAGTACAAAACCTTTAGCATCTTTTACTTTCTTAGCAATATCTTCTGTCAGTATGCGAATATCCGCAGCTTTTGCATTTCCAGTATTGATAATTATATTCCCATGAAAAGGTGCAACCTGCGCTTCGCCTATTTGAAATCCCTTTAAACCTAATTCATCGATTATCTTCCCTACAGGTTTACCGAAATCTTTATTGTTTTTAAAAACAGAGCCTGCACAGGGAAAATCGTAATGTCCTTTTTTTTGGCGATCTTCTTTTATTTCTTCCATCTCGGCAAATATTTCTTCTTTATCACCGTCTTTTAATTTAAATGCGGCTTTTATTATTATACAATCCATTTTTTGAAAAGGGCTTATTTTATAATCAAAATCTTTTTTTTTAACATTAATTTTTTTAATTACATATTTATTTTTTTCTTTTACGATTATTTCAACCCAGCCTAAAACATCTGCTACCTCACTGCCGTAACAGCGCGCATTCATCCAGACAGCCCCTCCTATTGTGCCGGGCATTCCTGATAGAAACTCAAGTCCGCATAAACTTGCATTTCCTGCTATGATAGCCGCATCATCAATCTTTGTTCCGCTTTTAAAAATTATTTTTCCTTTTTCTGTGCGGCAAACATCGTCTTTCCATCCGTTCATGTCAATCACAATTCCGCGAATTCCCTTATCTGAAACAACGATATTTGCCCCTCCCCCTAAAATGAAAACTGGTATTTTCTCAGCATTTGCGTTATTTAATAATTCAATACAAAATGCGGTAAAACCTTCGCCGATTGGGCGCACCAAACAATCTGCATTTCCTCCTACTTTAAAAGTAGTATGCGATCTCATTGGCTCATCAAAAAAAAGTCTAATGCTGCAAGGGTTATTTATTAAACATTGATCGATTATTTCTTTTATTTTAATTATACTCATAAGTAATCCGATAATTATTCACTTGGAATAACTATATTCAATACATCTGCAATTCTTCTTGCTTTTTGCGCTAAAGTTGCATTTCTGTCTTTGGTAAGTGAGATTATCTGTTCGCTCAGACCGCTAAGTCTATTGTTAGACGCAATATCAAGACCGTATGATTTTTCTATGACAGTTCCGTTTTGCATAAAACGCCGCGCAAGATTTTCTATTTCTGTTTTATCACCTTCTACAATAGTTTCACCTGCTACCTTTAATAAACCATTATAAAGTGTGGTTTGATTTTTATTCTTCGCTTCATCCAATTCAATAATAAGAGCGCTTATATTTCTTCCTGTATTATTTTTGAATAACATTTCTGCAGATAACATTCTTATGCGATCCGTATTTTTTCTATCTAAAAAAAGATTATTAAGCACTTCAAGAGCTTCATCATTTGCAATTGCACCTAATGCTCTTATTGCTTCATCTTTAACATTGGACACTTCATCACGTTCTGCGCGGAATCTTAAATAAGGAACGGCAGATACAAGTTTTCTGTCACGGCTTGCCTGCGCTGCTGCAATGCGGGTGCGGTAATATGAGTCTCTGAAACCGTCAAAAATCGCTTTTTCAACTTCCGGACCGGAAAAAGGACCTAAGGCTGCAACTGCGGCAGACCTTACATTAGGATCGTTTGTATTTATACTGCCGAGTATCGCTTCTAAACCTTCGCTGTCGCCTATTTTAGAAAGAGCGTCTAAGGCTGCCATACGCAGGGGAATGCGTTCATCTGTATTTAAAGCGATATTAGAAAGAAAATTAACAGCTAAAGATGAGCCTGTCGCTCCAATTGCATTTATTATTACACTTCGGTTATCGTTCCCGGGTTCCCGGTAATCATAATAATCAATTAAAAACTCGGCAGTTTCATCGGCTAAGGCTTTATCGCCTGAACTTGTAAGACCTAAAGCACGGAAACCTGTAGAAAGAAAACGCCTTTCTTCTGTATCCAGAAGATCCTTAATTATATTGACTGCTCTTGTTGTTTTTAATTTTCCAAGATATTCCATTGCAGATTGAATTGTTTCATTTGCCTCTTCTTCGCGTTCTCTTATAGCTCTTATCGCTCTGTCTTCCAATCCGTTTTTCTCACGTTCGGCAAAAAAACCGAAAACGCCTGTTAGTATTCTCATATTTCTGGAAGTTTCGGCTAACGCGATTAACTCATCATCAAGATAATCGGCTCTTTCTGTTCTTAGCGTTTGAATAAGATTTGTAATTTCTGTATCCGTTCCGTATTGAATTATTTCCCGCCGCGAGGCTTCGGCAGTTCCTGTCTGTGCATATATTGGAAGTGAAATACAAAGAAAAATTAAAAGCAGAGTTACACACAGTGATGCGCGGCATATCAATTTTGATACTTTTTTGTTTTTTATTTTGATTCTACTCAATTTTCTCCCTCTTTGTATTGCGATAAAAAACTTTTCTTATATTCTATAAACCTATTTTCTTCGATTGCGTTACGGCAATTTTTAACAAGTTCGTTTATAAAATACAGATTGTGATAACTTGCCAGCATAGAAAAAAGTATCTCCTTTGTTTTAAAAAGGTGGCGTAAATAAGCCCTTGAGTATTCTTTACACACTTTACAGCTACACTCTTTATCTATCGGCGTAAAATCAAGTCTATTTTCAGCTCTTTTTAGAGAAAACGGTCCTTTTTTTGTATAAACTCGTCCGTTTCTAGCCTCTCGTGTTAAAAGGACACAGTCAAACATATCAATTCCGTTCTCAACCGCGTTTAAAATATACTCAGGCGTGCCTATTCCCATTACATAACGGGGCTTTTCTTCAGGAAGAAGCGCTGCCGTCGAGACAAGGGTTTCATAAAAAAGTTCTGACGGCTCTCCTACAGATAACCCTCCAATAGCAATTCCCGGAGTATCTGATTCTGCGCAAATACTTGCGCTTTTTTCTCGTAAATCCGGAAAAAAGTTCCCTTGTACAATACTAAAAAGGCTGCCTTTATAACCTTTTGAAACATCTTCATCCCATTTATTTTTTGCTCTTTTAAGCCAATTTGTTGTTATGTCCAAAGCTTTTTCTGCTTCTTTTCGTTCTGCACCCCATGGGGAACAATAATCTAATTGCATTTGAATATCGCTTCCAAGTACGGTTTGAATTTCAACCGCTTTTTCCGGAGACAAAAAATGTTTTGAGCCGTCTACATGGGACTGAAACCAAGCGCCTTCTTCTTTAATTTTGCGTAACGCAGAAAGAGAATAAACTTGAAACCCCCCTGAATCTGTAAGAATATTTCTATCCCAATTAATAAAACGATGCAGCCCGCAAGCGCCTTTAATTACTTCTTCTCCCGGTCTTAAATAAAGATGATATGTATTTGAAAGTATTATGTCAAAACCTATTTCTTTTAAATCATTTACAGTTAAAGCCTTTACTGTTCCGTTTGTTCCGACAGGCATAAATACAGGCGTTTTTACATCTCCGTGCGTTAGACGCAATATTCCAGTCCTTGCTTTGCAAGAGCTTTCTTTGTGTTTAATTATAAAACTTAAATTCTGATCGCCCATTATGTTTTTGCACTCCTTAAAAGGAGCAAGCCTAAAATTATAAATATTAATACAGGAAACCATGCCCCAACTATTGGGTGAATGTAATTTAATCCTGCTAATGTCATACTTAACATTTCTGCAATATAATAAACAACAGCGACAGATAAACTTGTAAAAAGACTCATTAACAAAATATTTTTTCTAAATCTTCCTCCCATAGATATAGAAAGAATCATTACAATTACTGATGCTGCGGCAAATGAAAAACGATGATAATAATTTGCCTGTACATGCGAATACGGCAAACCCGCAGAACGCAAATCTCTTACTAAAAGACCTGCATCTTTTGCAGATAACTCTTCTACAATTACAGCGCTTCTTCTGAATGTATCAGGATGTTCATTATAATACTCTGTGTAATCTAAAGCAGCCATACGTATAATATCATTATCATATTTATAAATAACGGCATTTCTAAAATCCCAAAAATTTGTTTTCCATTCTGCAGAAGGAGCGCTTATTTTAGAGATAAACTTTCCTGTAGAATCCATTTCTATTATGTTAACTGTGTTTAATATCAGCCTTTCATAATCAAAATAATCTACTGCATAAATTATTGTTCCGTTTTTCGCTCTTATTACTATATCAGAATTTGATTCTGTAACATGCTGATTTAAAGCTTTTCTGGAAAGTTCGTTTTTAATTTTAAGTGTCGGGATTACAAGAAAATCATCATGAAAAAAAGATAAAACAGAAGCAAAAAGCCCGACAATAATAAGAGAAATACTAAAACGCCAAAAAGGCATACCTGATGAAAAAACAGTTGTAAGTTCATTCTTTGCATATAAATCGCCTAAAGTATAAGCTGCCGCAAAGAGCAAAGAAATAGGCATAGCATAAGAGATACACTTTGGAATAAAATAAACAGCGATTTGTAAAATAATATTTATCGGCACTTCATTGTTAAGATAACGGACTAAATTAGAAAAAAGATCAATTAAAATTAAAAGAAAAACAAACATTGATAATGCAATTAAAAAAATAGGAAAAAATTGGCGTAACAGATATTTATCTAATATTAAAATCTTGATCATTTTCTTACCTTGATAATTGCAAGTATAATACCGCTTGCAAGCGATAAAATATTAGGAAGCCACATTGACCAGAAAGGCGGAGTTCCGACTCGTAAACCCATAGTCTGACCTATAAAAAGCATAGACCAGTAAAGAACTGCGATAATATTTCCAAAAATAAAGCCTACTGTTTGTCCGCTTTTTTTTGCCATTAATCCAAGAGAGACTGCAAGAAAAACAAAACAAAATGCACCGAAAGGAACTGAAAATTTTCTGTATATTTCTATTATATGAACAGTTAGATTTCTGTCTTTTTTTACAGCTTCAATCGCTGTTATATCGCGTGTAAAATTTGATATATGAGAATTTCTTCGATTCCACGCTTCTGATATTGGTCCCGCTCTTAGAGCAGATTCAAAATTGTATGCATGATTTAAAAGCCTGCTCTTTCTGTCATTTACCCTTACTGCCAAGTCTCCTTTTCTTTTTACAATTTGCGTTTGAACATCCCGCGAACTCATTTCACGCGGGCTTACGCTTGTAGGAGCATTTATAATATCTTCGTTAGAAACCCAATACTGAAGCACATCTGACAGTGCATAATCATAATCTTGTCTTAACATTTCTTTTGATGAATGAATAAAAGCTTTTTCAAGGTCTAAGCTTAAACCTTCTTTTCCGCCGTCTTTTAATTCAGCTGAATTTGCCATAATGATCCGGCGCTCGCCGTCATTAGTTTTATCCATTATCAAAATATTATTAATCACATTATCTGTAACACCGCCTGTCACAATTACCGTATCTTGAAATCTTTTTACAGTATTTTCTTTTAATTCAATAGCGGGAGTTGAAACCAATATTTTTCGCCACAATTTATTAAACTGCACGGTTCCTGCAGGAAGCAAAACATCATTTGTAAAAAATGATAAAAGAGAAATTAATATACCGACTGTTATTGCAGGATAAAAAACAGTTTTATAAGAAAGCCCTGATGAAAGCATAACAAGAATTTCATTATCTGATGTTAAACGCCCCACTGTCATAAGTGTTCCAACAAGAGAAGCAAACGGAGCTGACATTGCAATTACGGTAGGCAGCGAATAAAGAATTAAAAGCGCAACCTGATCAAAAGGAACTCTTTTTGTAAGTACTTCCTTTGCCATTAAAAGAATTTGATTTACAAAAAAAATAAAAAAGAAAAAAAAGAAACAAATAAGAAAAGAAAAAAGCATTTCTGTTAATATATAACGAAAAATAGTCGGGGAAATATATCGTTTGCTTTCCAGTGAATCTGATTGTGATGCAGATATTTTTCCGATTATAAACATAAATCAAACCCCTGTTGATCCGAAACCATTTGTACCTCTTATTGTTACAGAAAGTTCATTAGTTTCTTTAATAACAGCACGTTTAACAGGTGCTATAACAAGCTGTGCTATCCTTTGTGCATCTTTTATTATAACTTCACTATTACTTAAGTTAATTAAAATTATTTCTAAATCCCCTCTGTAATCAGAATCGATAGTGCCGGGAGAATTAAGAACTGTAAGCCCTGTTTTAATTGCCAATCCTGAACGCGGACGCACCTGCGCTTCAAAGCCTTTTGGAATTTCTATTTTTAAACCTGTTGGAATTTTCACTCTTCCAAGCGGGGGCACTGTTATATCGTTAGTAAGAAACGCTCTTAAATCCATACCGGATGCGCTTTCGCTTTCATACTGCGGAAGAATAACACGAGGATCTGTTTTTAAAATTTTAATGATTACTTCTTCTGAAGTTTCGGCTTCCATTCCTGTTCCTTTTATTTTTCTGTAACAAGAAATTTATTTTTACCGTTAAAGCGTTTGCTTCACGCTTTAACGGAAAAACAGCCTCTAATGGCGCGGACCATTCCTGTTCGGACGCGGGCGTTCTCTTTCGCTTCGCCCATGCCCTTCCGAAGGAGCGCGGGAAGCAGGTGCGCCGTCAGGATCGATTGCATCAATGTAAGAAAGACTCAACCTTCCTAATTTATCAATTTCAATTAATTTAACAGGTATCACCTGTCCTTCTTCTTTTATTACATCAGATATTTTTTCAATTCTTTGCCTTGAAAGTTTACTGATATGCACAAGCCCTTCTTTTCCCGGAAGTATTTCTACAAATGCGCCGTACTCCATAATTTTTTTAACAACACCGTTATACACCCTGTTTAATTCGGGATCGGAAACAACGCTGATAACAGCTGCTTTTGCTTCTTCTGCATCCTTTGTGTTTTTTCCGTAAATAGTGACTGTTCCGTCATCTTCGGTATTAATTTTTACAGAGTATTGTTCGCATAACGCTTTGATATTTTTTCCGCCTGTTCCGATAAGAGCGCCGATTTTATCAACATCAATTTTTATGGTGATAATTTTCGGTGCGTATTCGCTGATCTGATCGACAGGTTTATCAATACATTTGTTCATAATGGAAAGTATATGCAGTCTGCCTCTTTTTGCCTGATCGAGCGCTTTGCTCATAATTTCAGGGCTTACCCCTGCAATTTTTATATCCATTTGGAAACCGGTAATACCGTCTTTAGTTCCTGCAACTTTAAAGTCCATGTCTCCAAGATGATCTTCTTCTCCCAGAATGTCAGATAACACTGCAAACCTATCGCCTGAACTTGAAGTGATTAATCCCATTGCAATACCTGCAACCGGTTTTTTCATTGGAACGCCTGCATGAAGCATGGAAAGAGTGCCGCCGCAAACGGATGCCATCGAAGAAGAGCCGTTTGATTCCATAATTTCTGAAACCACCCTTATTGTATAAGGGAATTCTTCTTTAGAAGGGATCATCGCTTTTAAGGAGCGCAGCGCAAGATGACCGTGCCCAATTTCACGCCGTCCTGTTCCTGTCCTGCCGACCTCTCCTACAGAGTAGGGCGGAAAATTATAATGCAGCATAAAGTTTTCGCGCTTGTCGCCTTCGATATCATCAAAAATCTGCTCGTCAAAAACAGTGCCCAAAGTTGTAACTGCAAGCGCCTGAGTTTCACCTCTTGTAAAAAGCGCAGAGCCGTGAGTGCGCGCAAGGATTCCTATCTCGCAATTGATATTGCGGATATCTTCAAGCCCTCTGCCGTCTACACGTTTGCCGTTATTTAAAATTGATGTGCGGAGGATTTCGTATTCCATTTCTTCAAATAAAGCGTTAAAAAGTTTTTTTTGTTTTTCATCTTCAAGCTGCTCTGCATAAAGATTTGCCATTTCTGTTTTAACAGCTTTAATGCCGTCATGCCTTTCATGTTTTGTAGGAAGGAAACAGGCGGATTGTAATTTAGGAAAAGCTTCAGCTCTTATTGCATCTGCATTTTCCAGAGAATATGACAATTTTAAAATGGGGAGTTTTTCTTTCCCTGCAATTTCGCGTAACTTATCCTGAAGAGCGCAAAATTCTTTTATCATTGCATGGGCTTTGTCGAGCGCTTGAATCATCAGCTCTTCGCTTACTTCCTTCGCTCCGCCTTCCACCATAGTGATACCGTCTTTAGTGCCTGCTACCACAATTTCCATTGTGGATTTTTCTATCTGCTCATAAGTAGGGTTTACAATAAGCTCGCCTTCTACTTGGCAAACACGCACCCCTGCAACAGGACCGTTAAAAGGAATGTCAGAAATATGAACGGCGGCAGATGAAGCGATGATTGCAAGAATGTCCGGGGGGTTCACCTGATCTGTAGAAAGAGTTGTTGGGATCAATTGAATTTCGCGCCCGAAAGCTTTATCAAAAAGCGGACGCATGGGTCTGTCTATTAATCTTGAAACAAGTATTTCCTTGTCTTTAGGCCGGCTTTCCCTTTTTATAAAACCGCCGGGGATTTTACCTGCGGCATAATATTTTTCATTGTAATCTACGGTAAGAGGTACATAATCAAGACCTTCGATTGAATCATGAGATGAACAGACTGTAGCGATAACAGCCGAGCCTGCATATTGTGCAAAGACAGCGCCTCCCGCCTGCCTTGCGATTCTGCCGGTCTCAAGAATCAATTCTTTACCGGCGACGATGAGTGTTACTTTTTGCATCATTATTTACGCAGTCCCAACTCTTTGATCAACTTGCGGTATCCTTCCAGGTTGGTCCGTTGAATGTATTTCAGCATCCTCCGTCTTTTTCCGACCAATATCAAAAGCCCTCTTTGACCGGATTTATCTTTTTTAAATTGCTTGCAGTGCTCTGTAAGCTCCTTGATTCGTTCAGTAAGCAGGGCTATCTGAACCTCTGTAGCGCCTGTATCTTTCTCATTTTTGCCGAATTTGGCAACAATTGCAGCGGCGCTTTCTTTGTTTAAAGCCATGAATTAACTCCTATAAAATAATAACCCATATATATAAGCAGATACTTGCATAAATCGGGAATATAGTCAAGAGGGGGTAAAATACGCGGCTACAAAAGCGTGCAATTATATTTCCATATGTTATTTTTTTGTTCAATCATGGCAATTAAGTTATCTCCTTCAAAAACAGCCGCTTCATCTTTAAAGTGTAAAGATGAAGGAAGCGGGTTAGTTATTAATGTTTTATTTTCTAAAATAGATTCTAATTGTTTGCCTTGAAAGATTTTTTGCGCATCTTGCACAGTTACCTCGAATCTAGGCAATCCTAAGGAGGCGGTAATATTTTTTGTGATAGAGTTTACTAAAGGAATATCACTTCCCTCCTGATTTATTTTACAATCATTCAAAAAAAAATTGGCAATCTGCGTTCTTACAAGCGCGGATAAATGCGCCCTGCTTCCTGCGGCAAGAGCTATATCTCTTGCAAGAGAGCGAATGTATGTCCCGCTTGAGCAGTGGATAAAAAAATCGGCAAAAGGAGGCTGCCATGTGATTAATTCCAAATTGTAAATGGTAACCGGGCGCTTTTTCATTTCCGGAGCGTTTCCTGAACGCGCAAGGCGGGAAGCGCGTTTTCCGTCCACGTGAATTGCAGAATAAACAGGAGGTTCTTGCATTATATTTCCTTTAAATTGATTTAAAACTTTTTCCACTTCTTCGCGCGAAGGGAGTGCAGCCTGCGCTATTTGCACTCCTTCAGGATCGAGTGTATCAGTTTCAATACCGAAGTGTACCCTTCCCTGATACTTTTTATCACAATGAGAAAACCATCTGCTTAATTTAAGAGCTTTTCCTGTAAGAATAAGCATCAGCCCTTGCGCGAATTTATCAAGCGTGCCTGTATGCCCGACTTTCCCTGTCCCAAGTGCACGCTTTATATCGCGTAACGCATCAAAGGATGTGATCCCTGTTTTTTTATTTAATAATATTAAACCTGATTGCATTTTTACCTTTATTTTACCACAAAGGCGCATAATGCGATATACGGATATTTTACTTTTGCCTTAACACAGCATTAGGCGCTTCAAGGATTAATTCATGCGATAAATTAATTGACTGAGTGTTTTCGTAATTAACTGCAAAGAAGTTTTTAAATTGTATTTTTCCAATATCTGCGGAAGTAAGTGTGTGTCCTGCCGCGCTTGTCAATATAGGTCTGTCCTTCCAATAACCGATGACCGTATTTATATCAGAAGAATTACTGCTAACAAGATTGAGTGATGTAACGCTTCCTGTGAAGCCCGATCCGACTGCTATGCTTGAAGAATTGGAAACTCCTATACTAAGACCGGTAGCGTTTAACTTTAGTGTTCCTATTTGCGCATTACCTGACAGAGTGAAACTGTCAACCCTGTTATTTGAAATGTAAATATCCGCTGCCGCTGTTCCATGCGTGTTATCCATTATAATACCGCCGCTCATCGTAAAGAAACCGCTTGAGCCGAGTGTTACTCCTCCGTTTGCGTTTATACTGGTTGCGGCGGTAGACGAATTGTTTCCTCTTATTTCGCCGCCTTCCATGACAAAATAAGCATTTGTTCCTGAAATATTAACAGCTCCGCTTGCATTTGTAGTGGAGTGACCTGTAATTTTTGAACCTTCGCGCATGATAAGTTTTCCGTTAGCAACATTGATAAGATTTGCCGAACTGTTATTGATACCTTTTAATGTTATATTTTGATCCAGCGTAAGGCTTGTGTTGTTTGCGTTTAACGTAAATAATGTTTGATTCTCAGTTCCGTTGTATTGAATGGTACGTTCTGCGCCTGCACCGGTAAGCGTTATGTTTACATTAGCGGCAGTTAACGGCTGATTTCTCATTGTCTGATCCATGTTAAGCGTTATTAAATAATCCGTTCCTTCTGTTCTTGCCGCATTAATCGCATTATAGAATGTCAGATAACGCACTTTTTCGCCTGTTGTAATATTGTTTAGAATGACAGGCGCGTTATCTGTCAATATTAATTTCCCTGTATCCGCGCCTGAATTGCCGATTGCGAATACCGGCATAATTGACGCTGTATTATTGCTTGTTGCGTTAGATAAAAAGAGCCCCAGTGTAAATCTGTTCGCATCTGTACCAGTAACAGAATATCCTTGCGCTCCTGTCAGTATTGCCTTATCATTCCACCATGTCATGATAAGTTCAAAGCCGTTATCATTTCCGGTACTGGTATTTCCTCTTAGATTGACTTTTGATACGCTGCCTGTAAAAGTTGAACAAATGTTTACAAAAGCTAAAGCGGAAGCCGATGTTGCGTTTAATTTAAGAGTGCCGATTTGTGCATTTCCTGAAAGAGTAAATGCACCGACAGCAGTAGAAGCAATGTAAACATCCGCATTGTTTGAACCTTGATGAGTGTTTCCCGTTATCTTTCCGCCGCTCATGTTAAAGAAACCTGTCCGCAGTGTAACGCCTCCGTTTACATCAGTACTGGTTGCGGCAGCGTTTGTATTATTTCCGCTGATTTCTCCGCCTTCCATATTAAATCGCGCATTTGTCCCGCTTATGTTAACAGCTCCCCCCGCGCTCATTGAGTTAAGCCCTGTAATTTTTGAACCGCTTTGCATTCTAAAAGTGCCGTTTGTAATACTGATAAGGGCTGCCGTTCCTGAGCTTTCAATACCGTTTAAAGTGATATTATTAGAAAGGGTGAGTGATGTATTGGCAGTATTTAATGTAAACATTGACGAAGAGGCAGAACCACTGTATTGGATCTTTCGTTCTGCGCCTGAACTGATAAAAGTAATATTAGTATCAGCAATGGCAAATGTTCTATTTGAAATCATTTGATCTTCGCTTATCGTTACAATATAATCTCCCGCCGCAGTAATTGCGTCTAACGCTGATGACAGGTTAAAATATTGTTCATCTGCGCCGCCGTCTTTGCTTACAAAAACAGAGGGGACAGGGTCAATTAAATGCGATGACCAATTCGATCCCGTTTCCTCAAACCACAAGCGCGGCATTTTACCGTATTCCCACACCCAAGGAGATTCTTCGCTGCCGGCGAAGGTGAAATTTGCACCTAACCACTGCGATTGCGTTTTAATATTTTCCGCTGACACGCCAAGCCCGTCTATATGATTTTCCGCGTTTCCGATGCCGGTTTTAATTGATGAGGCACGCATTATTTCCATGTTGTTAAATGCAAAGTTACCGTTAAGAGCGCCGAAGTTATCTCCTGTTATACGCCCTAATTGGGTGGGCTGCGTAACCGTTAACCTTACACTGCTGTTTAATGCGATACAATTGGTAATTATGCCTGTATCATTTACAGCCCCTGCAATTCCGCCGATAAGGTAGAAACCGATTACGCTTCCTTTCGCATAACAGTTTTCAATTATACCGTCGTTAAAACCGGCTATGCCGCCTATAAAACTACCGTAATATCCGTTACTTGCAAACCCGCCTTTTATGACAACATTAGTGTAACAATTTGAAACCTTCGCTCCTTCCGTTATCGATCCCGCTATTCCGCCTGTAATCGTCCAAATACTTTCTACAGAAGCAAAAACGGTAATTTCACCTGTTACAAAACAATTAGAAATTGAAGCGTTGCTTCCTGCGATATTTCCCGCAATACCGCCAATCCCGCTGTCAAGTTCCGGCGCGCTATGACCTGAGATTCTTACATCGGCAAGTCCGAGATTTTTTACATAGCCGCTATCTGCAATAATATCAAACATTCCTTGATTTGCCTGTATATCAGTTGGAACGTTAATCGTCATATTTTTGATAATATGCCCATTACCGTCAAAGCCGCCTGTAAATACCCCTTCAATTTTTGTCCAGTTACTCATTTGTGCAGACGGTACAGGAAGCTCAATATCAGCCATCAATTTATAATGAGCGTCAAGCGGCCGGTCCAAATCAAGATACATACCGCGTCCTATAGCGCGAAGATCATCTGCATTCCAAATTAAGAAAGGATCGTCTTGAGTGCCGCTGCCTGTAGTATCGTTGTCAATATCTGTTTCTAAAGGTATCCAGTTTGCGTATAACGTAATATCGGTCTTAGGTATTGAGCTAAAGTTCCACAATTGTTCAAATGTAGAATTATCAATGTACCAATTATCAAAATTAAAGTCAGTTTTTGAAGGATCGCCGGGACGCTGGATCGGATAATTAAGGTAGATAATTTGATCATCAATCTTACTGCCGCCGTTTGTTTCAAAAGAAACAGTTTTTGGTTCGGCAATATGGGTGATCAGGGGGTTAGCGCAAGAAAAAATGAACAGAGAAAAAAGAATTTGAACGATGTAAAATCGTTTCATTTCTGGTTTTTGCCTCTTTCTTGCGTGATTTTAATTGTAGTTTTATTGTATTAAGGAAAATAAGTTAATAAAAGTGAATTTCCGCAAAATGGAGCAGAATGCACATGAAACGGCGCAAAAGACAAGTGATTAAAACCTTAGCCCTGCAGAGACAGAACCTCCGGCTAAGAAGGGGTAACCGCCTCGAACCTGAGGCTCAATGAAAAAGTTTTTTCCCAAAATAAAACGCCAGCCGAAACTTAAACATGCGGAAAACATACCGATTTGAGCAGGAAGAACAATTTCAAATTCTCTGGGAAAGAAAATCGCAGGCCCTCCTGTTAACTGAAAAAACGGACCATTGTTAGAAGTTCCTTTAAAAAGATACAAACGTAAAAGAATATGTAATTCCAATACATCAAGTACATTCGCTTCGTCAAAAAAGAAAATTCCTTTCAGCCCGAAAGATGTTTTTTTCCCGAAAGCTATTGCAAAGCCTGCTCCGTATGAAAAACTATATTCGCTGTATAATGCAATTTCCGCACTCGGGCAAAACCAAAATTCCTCGCTTTTAACAGGTACAGACGGCAAAACAGACTTTTCTTCTTCTTCCTGAGCAAATAATGGTATATTCATTCCTATAAAAAAAATTAAAATTAATAAAAAGCGCATCATTAATTATGTCAAAGATAGAAAGTAATAAAAGCGGTTTTTAAATTAAACAGAGCAAAATACACTTGAAACGGCGTAAAATGCACTTGAATTTGCGGATAAAACACATAAGTTTCAGAAAGAAGCGGCATATTTTTAAATAATATGATAAAATAACAGTCATGAATATTCTCATTTGCGATGATATTCGCGATGAAGCCCTTAAGCTGCAAAATGCTGTAAAAGAAGCAGACCTTGAAGCTAATGTTATGTATTTTTTTAAGCCTCAAGATGTTCTTAAATATATAAAAACAAATGTAAAAATTGATGTTTGTTTTCTGGATATTATTATGCCGGAAATGAACGGGATCGAGCTTGCAAGAAAAATGCGTGCAGAAGGTTTTGGCGGAAAAATTGTTTTTCTTACTACTTCTAAAGATTACGGAGTTGAATCGTATCAGGTAAAAGCTTACTTCTATTTATTAAAACCTATTAATACAAAAGATGTTGTACGGTTGTTAAATGAAATTAAAAATACTTCTCCAATCGAAGATAATGCAGGAATTAAAATTGAAACCAGAAATTTAACAAGGTTTGTTTATTTTTATGAAATTTCTTTTGTAGAAGTAATAAATAAAAATGTTTATTTTCGTTTATTGGACGGAAGTGAAATTGTAATATTCGCTTCATTAGGTGATATTTTGCCGCAGTTAACATCAGACGGACGTTTCGCTCAATGCCACAGGTCTTATGTGGTTAATATTGACGCTGTTACACAAATTCGCGGCAAAGAAATAATTTTACGATGCGGCAGAAAAGTGCCTATCTCAAGAAGTTATAAAGAGTTCAGCGATCAATATTATATGCGGGTAATGGAAAAGGATATGCAATGAAAGAAATAGCATTAATTATTGTTCCGTTCTTTTCTGTATTTACAAGTGTTTTCGTTTTGATGCTTTGTCTGACCTATAAAAAATCATTTTTTTTTGTAATAAATAGTTTTGCAATTATAACTTTAGCCAGCGGAATATTAAATATTTCATTAATTTTAAACGGATATTTTGAATTAAATGACAAAATCAAAATATTTCAATCTTTTTTATACCTTCCGCTGGTTATTTTACTTTTTAAGGAATTGCTGTTTCAAAGAATGTTCGCCTTTTTTATGTTAATGACAATAATTTCTTTTTTACGCTTACTGGGAATTACACTCTCAGACTTTTTTATTCCGTACGGAGAACATATAACTTATTTAATGCTTATTATAATAACATTTATTTTATATTTTATTTATTTATTACTTGTATTAAAATTAGGGAGAAAACTTTTTAAAAAAGTGTTTGCTTACGGACATGAAAAGGAGTGGATAATATATTTGTTAAGTGCAGCCGCTTCATGGCTTATTTTAGAATTTATACCTCCTTTATTTCAATCTAATTTGACAATGGCATTAGTAATTATGTCTTTTGTTATTTGGAGCTTTTTTATTTTGCTTTTTGCTATCATCAACACTCACGAAAGAATGAAACAAAAGTATGAAGCCGATTTTGCGCGTGATATTATTTCTACAGGAAGAGAACATTACAGAAAAATGAATGAACAGTATGATGTCTTAAAAATTATGAGGCATGATTATAAATTTCATCTTAACACCGCGCTTGATATGCTTCGCAGGGGTGAAACTGAAAAAAGCAATGAATATTTAATAGGGTTACAAAACAAGTTAGAAGAAAATGAACTTCTTAATTTTTGCGATAACCCTGTAATTAATTCTCTTATTGCAGATTACGCAAGAAAGTGCAGAGAATTAAATATAGATTTTAATGTTTTAATTAATATACCCCCTGATTTTAAAGTGATGAATTATGAGATGTGTATTGTACTTGGAAACTTATTGGAAAATGCTGTGGAAGCCTGTCTTAAAATTGAAAACGAACGGCAAATAAAACTTGTCGTAAAACCGCAAGGGGAACAGCTTACAATTATGCTGCGTAATACATATAACGGAGAGGTTGTTCTGGACGGAGAAAAGTTTATCAGCACAAAAGATAACGGATTAAACATTGCTTGCGGGATCGGACTTGAAAGCGTTATGGCGGTTATCGGCAGTTTCGGCGAGATGTTTCATATAAAGTATGACAACAAGTGGTTCAATGTGTTTGCTGTTTGGAAACAGAGCGAACAGTAAAAATGTTTTAAAATAAAATCGATTGGAGATATATTATGAAAAGCAGCATAAATTCAACAGATGATAAAAGAAAAAAGCGCACCAAACTGCAAATTATTATGATCGCTTCCGTGTTTTGTATTTTAAAATTAATTACAGGTATAATATCATATAATTTTGCTTCTAATATACTCAGAGAACAATTAGTTTTTAAATGCAAATCCGTTGCATTAACAGTAGCTTCGGTTATCGCATCTGATTCAGAGGGTTATAAAAATTTTCTTAATACACTTGATATGGAATCGGATTATTACAGCCGTACAAAAGAATTAATGATGAATATAAAACGCGCTAATACAGACCAAGTGACTTATATTTACACTGAAACGCGCATTGATAATGACATGATGATGTATGTTATCGGCGGCGAAGACCCATCAAGCCCTGAGTATACCGCGCCCGGCGTTAAAGATACGCTTGTCGCCGCAAACAAAGAGGCTTATGATAAAATGCTTCCAACATCCGGTATTAACTTTGAAGACACTGAATATGGTACAAGGCTTTCAGCATACGCGCCTATTTTTCACAAAGATACAGGTGAATTTCTTGGACTAGTCGGTGCTGATATTACAAGATTTCAATATAACAATGTTATGAATATCATTCTTTTTGAAACAATTGCAGGTATTTTGATAGTATTTTTCTTCTTTGTGTTAATAGTGCTTTTATTTTAAAGAGAGCTAATCTTTTTTATTTTCTGTTTCCGATAAGCTTTCAATCTTTTTAATTAAATCAAAACCATCGCCGATGCTTGTATCTCCGTGAAAGCGAAGTTTTGGAATTTTTCTTATGTGCATAGTTTGTCCCAGCTGAGATTGAATAAAACCTGCGGCGCTTTGCAAGCCTTCAACTTCTTTTTCGTTTATGTGTCCGCGAATATCAGATACATAGACATCGGCATAAGATAAATCTTTGGAAACATTTACTTTAGTAATTGATAAAAAAGATGTTACCCTGTTATCTTTTATTTTCCCTTCTAAAATAAAAGAGCTAATCTTTTCCTGTATCGTCTGCCCCAGCCTTTCCATTCTAAAATTCGGCATAATTAATCCATAAAAAAATCTGTGCTATTCCCATTTTATCAGCTAAGTTTGCGGGCAATTTCTACGATTTCGATAACTTCAAAAATATCGCCGATTTGTATATCATCAAAACCGTCTAATCCTATACCGCATTCATAACCTGCTGCAACATCGCGTGCATCGTCTTTAAATCTTTTTAAAGAAGCGATTTTTCCTGAGTGAATAACTATCTGCTCTCTAATTACATTGACAGTGCAGCTTCGTTTAACAATTCCTGTCAGCACATAACATCCTGCAATAGTGCCTATCTTTGGTACCTTGAATGTATCTCTTACTTCTACAGTCCCTATCACTTCTTCTTTTGTGTCAGGCTTTAACATTCCTTCCATTGCAAGTTTTATTTCTTCTACCGCTTTATAAATGATGTTATATTTTCTAACATCAACTTTTTCCTGATCGGCTAGAATTTTTGCTTTAGGCAGCGGGCGTACGTTAAAACAAATTACAATCGCGTTAGACGCAATGGCAAGGTCTACGTCCCCTTCGTTTACAGGACCCGGCAGCGCCTGAATTACATGAAGGCGGATTTCTTTAGTAGAGAGTTTTTCCAAACTTGATTTTAAAGCTTCGGCGGAACCCTGAACGTCTGCTTTGATAATTACTTTAAGTTCTTGAATCGCCCCGTCGCTGATCATGTCATGGAGGTTATCCATTGTAACTTTTCTCATTATCTTTGCATCTTCAAAGCGTTTTAATTCCTGACGTTTGGAAGAAAACTCTCTTGCTTTCTTTTCGTTAGTTACAACCTGCAAGGGATCGCCTGCATTGGGGATTCCTTCAAAGCCTAAAATCTCTACAGGCATGGAAGGAGTTGCCTTATTAATTCTTTCTCCCTTATCGTTAAAGATTGCACGCACCCTGCCCGGCCATACACCTGCGACAAATGCATCTCCTACAGCGAGGGTTCCTCTTTCTACCATTACGGTTGCGACAATTCCCCTTCCGTGATCAACTTTCGATTCTAATATTTTACCTTCCGCTGTTCTTTGGAAGTTTGCTTTTAAATCTAAAAGTTCCGCTTCAAGTAAAATCGCTTCGATTAATTTATCTATACCTGTTTTTTGCAAGGCAGAAAGTTCCACAAACATAGTCTGTCCGCCCCAATCTTCAGGCATAAGACCTAAATCTGAAAGCTGGCTCTTTACCCTGTCAGGATTTGCCTCAGGTTTATCAATTTTATTTACTGCAACAATAATCGGAACATTTGCATCTTTAGCGTGATTGATTGCCTCGATGGTTTGCGGCATAACACCGTCATCTGCTGCAACTACAAGAATGACGATATCCGTTATCTGAGCGCCCCTCGCCCTCATGCGTGTAAACGCTTCATGACCGGGTGTATCAAGGAAGGTAAGGCTTCCGTGAGGCGTTTCTACCATGTATGCGCCTATGTGCTGAGTGATACCGCCGAACTCACCTGAAACGACATCGGCTTTGCGTATTGCGTCTAACAATTTAGTTTTGCCGTGATCGACATGACCCATAACGGTGACAACAGGAGGTCTCGGAAGAAGAACGGCATCATCATCGGAGGTTGTTTCAATTACAGTCTCATCATATAAGCTTACAATTTTTACATCAGCGCCGTATTCGCCTGCCAATATGGTTGCGGTATCAGCGTCAATTTGCTGATTGATTGTTACCATCTGACCCATGCTCATCAATTTTTGAATTAGGTCTGATGCTTTTAAATTCATTTTCTTTGCCAATTCAGAAACTGAAATTACTTCCATAATTTCGATTGACTTAGGCACCGGATTTGCAATTTGTGTTATTTTCTTTTTTGTTTGAAGGAGTTTTTCCTCCATCTCAAGTTCTTTTTCTTTGCGGTTGTAAACAGGTTTCTTCGCGATAAACTTTCGCTTTCCCTTTCCTTCAGGTATTGGTCCCGCAGGGGGGGGAGTACCGCGGTTGCCGCCTTGCGCGGGACGCTGAAAACCGCCTCCCGGTTTACCGCCCTGACCTTGACGGGGAGGAAAACCTCCCGGCTTATTGCCTTGAGGGAATCTTCTGCTCTGATCGCCTGATTGCTGTCCCTGATAACCGGAAGAAGGACGATGCCCCCCCTGAGAGCCTCCCCTATTATGCCCCTGTTCATTAGGTCTATTTCCACGCGGCTGGCTTCCCCCCTGACGCGGAGGACGGCTTGAATGACCGCCTTGATTACCGCCGCCGACTAATTTTCCGCCGACCCTTCCTGCAGCGGCTGCAGGACGCTGTGCGATAGAAAAAGGGCTTGATTTTGAAGGATCAGCTCCTTGTTGTCCCGGTTTTTCCGGTGCAGATGTCTGACCTTGTTCGGTCTGCGGTTTTCTGGGAGCGCTTGTGCTCTGCCCTTTTGCGGGTGTACTGACAACGATTTTAGGAGGCACTTTTTTGGGTGCTGAGGATGCAGTAGGTTTTTTTACTACAACCTTTACCTTACGATGCTCACCGCTTTGTTCCGGTGTAGCTTTTGCCGCTGAAGGCTGCGCTTCACTTGGAGCTTCTGCTTGTGAATGTTTTATGAGCAGTGTTTTTGTTTTTTTCGTCTTGTCAGTTTCTTCCGCCATAGTTTTCCTTTCTTTAATTTTCCTTTTCCCTTTTAATTATCTTCTTCTTCGTATTCAAAACTTAATCCAATACCGCATGAAGGACAGGTTGTCATATCAAGTGTAATCTTCGCGCCGCATTCAGGACATTCATATTCTACGACTTCTTCTGCTTCTTCTTCAATTTCTTCTTCGTCTGCTTTTTCTTCATCTTCTTCTTCGTACTCATCTTCTTCAACAATCTCTACATATTCTTCTATGAGTTTGCGCAATGTTTCAAGCTCTGCAGAAGTTAATCCTTTTGCTTCAAGTTCATCATTGCTTAATCCCAAGAAATCCTCAAAGTAATCTATGCCGTTATCAAGAAGGATTTGCGCGACACGGCTGTCCACTCCCGGAAGATCGCTGATTCGCGAAAGTTCATCTTCGTAACTTTCAGAATCTCCGAAAAGTTCCATTGCCGTTCTTCTTGATTCTGCTATAATATCCATTTCTGCAAACTGCGATTCTGTTTTAACATCGATATTCCAATCAACAAGCCTGTTTGCAAGACGTACATTAAGCCCTTGTTTTCCTATTGCTAAAGATAACATCGTATCATTTACAATTGCCAAAGCCTGATGCTTGCCTTCGTCCATGATAATTACTTCGCGCACTTCGGCAGGAGAAAGAGCGTTTTTAATAAACTTTACGGGGTCAGGATCGTATTTTAAAATATCGATTTTTTCACCTTCCAGTTCTTTTATTACAGCCTGAATACGCACGCCTTTAAGACCGACACAAGCGCCGACAGGATCGACATCGTCGCGGTTTGAATAAACTGCAAGTTTTGTTCTGAAACCCGGTTCACGCACAATCTTGTGAATCTCTACGATTTTGTCATAAATCTCTGGAACTTCAAGCTCAAAAATTGCTCGGACAAATTCAGCATGCGTTCTTGAAAGAACAATTTGTAGCCCGTTTGAATCCTTTTTTACTTCTACAATTAAAGCTCTTATCCTGTCATTAGTTTGATAAATCTCTCTTGGCGATTGGTGCTTCTTAGGCAACACACCTTCCATTTTTCCAAGATCTACATAAATCGTTCCGTTTCTTTCACGCTGATAATAACCGTTTACAAGTTCCCCGACTTTATCTTTATATTCGGAATAAAGACTGTCCTTTTGAAAATCCCTCATTGTCTGATGCGCTTTTTGTTTTGCGCTTTGAACAGCGATGCGGTCAAATTCTTTAGGATCAATTTCCACTAATATTTCGTCCCCGATTTCTGCATCATGATGCTTTGCCCTTGCCTCATCTAAATCAATTTCTGTTACAGGATCGTAAACATCGTCTTGTTCAACAATCCTTTTTTTTGCATAAATCGTTACTTCTAAATTGTCATCATCAAACTGTACAATTGCATTATCTGCATGACCGAAACGGTGTTTGTATGCGGCAATCAATGTATCTTCAATTGTTTTTAAAATTAGTTCTTCAGGTATTCCTTTATCCTGATTTAACTGCTTAATAGCATGCGATATATCGGTAGCCAATTTACACCTCCTTTTTTACAAATCAATTTGATTTGTATCTAGTTTTGCTTTCGCTATATTTTCATATGGTAACACAACGGTCCCATCTTTCGTCTTAAGTACAACACCTTTTTCATCGGCGCTTTCTAAAATCCCTCTTGTCCATTCTGTAATATCGTTTCTGTAACATCGCACAGGTTTGCCTGTATAAAAACCAAATTCAATGCCGTCCTTTATAAGCCTGTCTATGCCGGGCGAAGAAACCTCAAGATAAATATTCTGCTCCGGAAAAGCTAATTCCAGCCTCGGAGTAATGGCGCGGTGAACCTTTGAGCAATCATCTGTTCCAATACTGCGCCCGTTGTAAATGACAGCTCTTATCTGCACACTGCCCTTTTGCTTTGAAACAGTCAGTTCTATAAGATTATATTTTAACCCTTTTAGAACCTCCTCAAGACTGAGGCGCAAAGAAGCGCAAACGGAGTTTGCAGACCCTTTCTGCGCGTCTTTACCGATGCCTTTATAAAACATTCCTCATCCCCGCATAAAAAAAGAGCCTCCTTTGAAGCCCTTTTTAAATGATGAATTAAACTAATAAAAACATATCTTTATTGGAAAATAATGTCAATAGGGTTTTTGCTCTTTTTTGCCCCGTTGACGAAATAGGTAAAATACTTCTATTATTTTATAATACTATTTAAGGAGTTAAATAATGACAAGTTATAAAGAATTGGGTCTGGTTAATACTAAGGACCTTTTTAAAAAAGCAATTACGGGTAAATATGCACTTCCGGCATATAATTTTAACAATATGGAACAGATGCAGGCTATCATCATGGCTTGCGTGGAAACAAAATCGCCTGTAATCCTTCAAGTATCATCGGGTGCAAGAAAATACGCTAACCAGAATATCCTCCGCAATATGGCAAAAGGCGCAGTTGAGTATGCTCATGAATTGGGCTATGACATCCCCATAGTCCTTCACCTTGATCACGGCGATTCATTTGAGATTTGCAAGGATTGTATAGAGACCGGTTTTTCATCTGTAATGATTGACGGCTCTCATCTTCCTTACAATGAAAATGTTGAATTAACCAAAAAGGTTTGCGAGTTTGCGCATTCGCAGAAAGACTATGTTACAGTGGAAGGGGAACTGGGCGTTCTTGCAGGCGTAGAAGACGATGTTTCTTCAGAACACAGCCATTATACAGAGCCGTCTGAAGTTGTCGATTTTGTCAGCAAGACAAAGGTTGATTCCTTGGCGATTTCTATCGGTACAAGCCACGGGCGCGCTAAGTTTAAACCTGAACAATGCACAAAAGATGCTAACGGCATACTTATCCCCCCTCCATTGCGCTTCGATATCCTTGAAAAAGTAGAAAAAGAAATACCGGGCTTCCCTATTGTTCTGCACGGTTCGTCTTCAGTCCCCATTGAATATGTTCATATGATAGAAAAATTCGGCGGCAAGCTCTCTGACTCTGTCGGTATCCCTGAAGATCAATTACGCAAAGCGGCGCAAAGCGCGGTTTGTAAAATCAATATCGATTCTGACGGACGTCTTGCAATGACAGCTATTATCCGTAAAATTTTGATTGAACAGCCTGAAGAATTTGACCCGCGTAAAATAATCGGACCTGCAAGAGATGAACTTAAAAAACTTTATGCGCATAAAAATAAAAATGTCTTAGGTTCGGCAGGACAGGCTTAAATCAAATTTTTAAGCGGGAGAAAAAGTGAAAAATAATTTAGCCGTTATTCCCAAAATGTTTAAAACGAACTTTGGTTTATTTTCTGAAATAACTAAAGGGTTTTGGAGAATGGGAAAAGCAAGGCACTTACCAAAAAAAGATTACGGGCATAATCATTTTAAAAATCTTGCGCTTGTTTATTTTAAATTAACAGGTTCTTGTAATCTGCGCTGTGTAATGTGCGGTCAATACGGCGACAAAGGCGTAATGAACGACTGTGCCGCAGAAGAAAGCAAAAAAATTCTCCCTCTTGAAACATGGAAAAAATTTGTTGATGAAATAGCCCCTCAGAAACCGGTCATCTATGTCTGGGGGGGCGAGCCTTTTCTTTATCCTGATATTTTCCCTCTATGTAAATACATGGTCGAAAAAGGTCTTTTTGTAAGCGTTAATACAAACGGCACTTTAATTGAAAGACACGCAGAAACAATAGTTCGCGACAGATGGAGCACTCTTTTTGTTTCTTTAGATGCATTCCGTGATGTAAACGATGAACTTCGCGGCAAAGGCTCTTACGACAAAGTAATAGCGGGTTTTAAAGCGATCAACAGGGAAAAGAAAAAACAAAATGTAAAATACCCGCTGTTAGGTGTCGTTACTGTCGTAACAAATAAAAATTACATGGATTTAGCAAACCTTGCGCAAGCGAGCAGGGAATATGATATCGATCTGCATATCTACAATTTAGGGACATATACAAACGACAGCATAGTTGCAGCGCAAAAACAATTAATGAAAGAAAAACTGGATACCGAAATTGACTGCCTTGAAGCTTACAATACAGGATACAACACCGGAATAGACGGAATAAAACTTTACAGCATTTTACAGGATATACAAAATAATAATTACGGTCACCCGATAGTTACTGTCCCTTTTTTAAATCCGGAAAAAACTCACACCTATTATGCCGAACTTGAAACCCCTGTCCGCAATCACTGCATCGTCCCCTGGTGTCAGGCAAATGTCAATTACAACGGCGATGTGCATTTCTGCGCCGATTATCCTGACTATATTTTAGGAAACATCAAGGAACAATCATTTAAAGAAATAGTTAACGGAGATCGCGCAAACTGTTTCCGAAAAGCCATACACGAATCAGAAGGCGGAATGTTTCCCGGCTGTTTAAGATGTTATCAGAATATGCTTTTTGGAAACAGGATTAAAGGTTTTTAAAAATTTTATTAATATCCTCTTGTTAAAATTTTACAAAAACTTCATAATATCCGCAAAGGAACATCATGCAACAGATAGTCTGGGTATGGAACTACATGAAAGGCAGACGGGCTGTATTTTTAGGCGGTCTTTTCATAACCATTTTTACAGCGGCAATGCGCGTCATCAACCCAATGTTGGGACAAAGAATAATTGATGAAGTGATTATCCCGCAAAATTCTTCTCCTCTTATCAAACTGCTTATCATCATGATGATAGTTCAGCTTGTACGGCTTGGTCTTAATTATCTTCAGATAATAATGATGGAAATCGCAAGCACCGATGTAATGACACGCATAAGGCGCGATATGTACGAAACAGTCCAGTGGCAGGATTTCCGTTTTTTAGGGCTTTTCCCTACAGGAAATTTAATGACGCGCATGACGCAAGACCTTGATAGATTGCGTCATACAGTAGCGTGGGTTTCTTATCAATTTATCGGGATGATTGCACTCTTTGCGGCAACTTTTATTTTCTATCTTTTTATTAACTGGCAGTTGGCTTTGTGCCTTGTTGCCGTAACGCCTTTTATTCTTTTTATAAGCAGAAGATTTGTAAAAACATTGCGCCCTCGTTTTATGATGCTAAGAGAAAAACTTACAGATTTGGGAAATGCCGTAAAAGAAAATATTGACGGAAACCGCGTTGTAAAAGCTTTTGCACGCGAAGAACATGAAAAAGAAAAAGTTGAAAAACAAAATGCCGACTTCCGCGATATAAGCTGTGAAAACGCCCTTATCGTAGCGAAATATCAGCCGTGGCTGGAAACTGCAAGCCAGCTTTTAATGGTGATCATGCTTGTCGTAGGAGGTTTTTTTCTTATCAAAGAATGGATGACACCCGGCGAATATATGGCGTTCTCTTCTCTTACATGGGCTCTCTCCATGCCGATGTGGATGCTAGGTCCTCTTTTGGCAGATTTGGAACGTTATACGTCAGCGGGACAGATGATACGCGAAGTTGTGGAATCTCCAAAAGGTATTAGCGATATTGCAGGAGCTGTTGAACTTACGCAAAAGCCTCTCGGTAAAATTGAGTTCAGAGATATAAAACTTTCCATAAAAGATAATGTCATTCTTGAAGATATAAATTTTACTATAGAAGCAGGCTCTACTGTCGGAATACTCGGCAGTACGGGAGCGGGAAAAACATCAATCATCAATCTTCTTGCTCGTTTTTATGAACCGGATTACGGGGCAGTACTTTTAGACGGCGAAGATATAAGGCGTTATACTCTGTCTTCGCTAAGGCGGCATATAGGGCTTGCAATGCAGGATGTGTTTTTATTTTCCGATTCTGCGAAAGGAAATATTTCTTACGGCAGACCCGATCTTGATGATGAAACGATTCGCAAACGTGCAGTTCAATCTGATGCAGACAGTTTTATAAATGAAATGAGCGACGGTTATGATACTCTTGTCGGAGAAAGAGGGGTTGGAATTTCAGGCGGGCAGCGTCAAAGAATTGCGCTCGCACGTGCGCTTGCAACAGAGCCTTCCATTCTTGTGTTAGACGACACCACTTCTTCTGTAGACAGCGAGACAGAACAGTTTATCCAAAAGCAGCTTGAAAATCTTGATTTCCCCTGCACAAAAATTATTATAGCGCAGAGGATTTCTTCATTTAGAAAGGCAGATATGATTCTTGTAATGGATAAGGGACGTATCATAGAAAGGGGAAACCACAGCGAATTATTGGCACAGAAAGGTTTTTACCATAATATTTGGACCTTGCAGCATAATTCGGGTATCGAAGCATTATCGGCGGAGGGCAGATAAATGTTTTGGAGGAAAAAACGCGAACAAAAAACCGCCAAAGAACGCAACCGTTATGATGTTGACGAATACCTTGACGAGAAGGTAAGTCTTTTTAATGTAAAGCGTGTTTTAGGATATTTAATTAAAGCGCAAGGGCATTTAAAACTTTCTTTGATTTTCAGTATTCTTTCAAGTATCGCATCCCTTGTCGGACCTCTTTTTATAAAAACAGCTTTAGATGAAGCTGTCCCCAATAAAGATGTAAAACAACTTTTCATGATGGGAGTGTATTTAACAGCTTCTATTATTATCAGCGTTGCGTTAAGCACAATCAGAAATATTCTTGTTGCAAAAGCAGGAGCAGGTATCATTCATGATATAAGGCAGGATTTATTTGCTCATTTACAAAAATTATCTTTTAATTTTTTTGACTCAAGACCTCACGGCAAAATATTTGTGCGTGTCGTTCCCTATGTAAACAGCGTATCTGATGCTTTATCAAACGGGATTATTAACTTTGTAATAGAAGTGTTGAATATATTTTTTATTATTTTCTTTATGTATCAAGTTGATCCTCATTTAGCAACGGTGACAGTTATCGGTCTTCCGCTTCTTGCGCTTTTTATTTGGACTATAAAACCTGCACAAAGACGCGCTTGGCAGGCTGTCAGCAATAAAGGGGCAAACTTAAACGCCTATGTTCAGGAATCGATTGACGGTGTGCGCGTAACGCAGGCTTTTGACAGACAAAAAACAAATCTTGATATTATGAGCAACCTTACAGAAGAGCGCAATCATGCATGGATGAAAGCGATTTATATTTCCAACACGGTTTGGTTTTCCACAGAATCGATAAGCCAGCTTGTATGGTCATTTGTATATATTATGGGGGTATACTGGATGAACCCTATGGCAAGTTTTGGAATGCTGCTTGTTATGGGAAATTATGCATGGCGTTTCTGGCAGCCGATTATTAACCTTGCAAATATTTATAATACATTTATAACAGCGATGGCGTATCTTGACAGGATTTTTGATACAATCGCAGAGCCTATAACGATACAAGATGTCCCGAATGCGACAGCTTTTCCTTTTGTAAGAGGGCATGTTGAATTTAAAAATGTTTTTTTTAGTTATGACGGGAAGCGAAAAATCCTTAAAAATATTAGTTTTAACGCTCATCCCGGGCAAAGTATTGCAATTGTAGGTCCTACAGGTGCCGGAAAAACAACAATAGTTAATCTTCTTTCACGTTTTTATAATATCGAAGAAGGGCAGATTTTAGTTGACGGACAGGACATAATGAAAGTAACGCTTCACTCGCTAAGAAGCCAAATGGGTATTATGCTGCAGGACAGTTTTTTATTTACAGGAACTATTGCAGATAACATCCGTTACGGGAAACTTCATGCCACAGACGAAGAAATACGCGCAACAGCAAAAACATTAGGTGCAAACCACTTTATAGAAAAACTTCCTCAAGGCTACGACACAGAAATTACAGAAAGAGGCGGCGGCATTTCTTCAGGAGAGCGGCAGCTTTTGGCTTTCACACGCACACTTATTTCCAATCCGAGAATTTTAATCCTAGATGAAGCGACAAGCAGTATCGACACAAGTACAGAACAGCTTGTGCAGGAGGGAATCCGAACACTCATGAAAGGACGCACTTCTTTTATAATTGCACACCGTCTTTCTACGATTAGAAACTGCACTAAAATTTTGTTTATCTCTGACGGAGAAATTGTTGAAAGCGGCACTCATGAAGAGCTGATGGCTCTTAAAGGCAGGTATTATGATTTATGTTTGGCTCAGTACAAAGAATAATATTTTTTTACATTTTATTTAAATAATCAAAAACTTTAATTATATTATTTCTTTTCGTTTTTGTTGAACTATTATATAATAAATCCAACACTTCATCGTTAAATTCACTTGTTTTATTTATTTTTAAAGATGTATTTTTATTTATCATTTTTATTGTTTTTATTAATATATCAGCATCAGGAGAGCCAAGACCTGCGCCGTCCCAAATATCTATTTTCTTTTCTGCGAACTCTAAAATAAATTCGGGGGATAAATTTTTATTTTTACCTCTGGAAATTTTAGGATAAATTGATACTGATTTTAATTCACTCCAGCTGTAATATTGTTCTTTGAAATTAAACATTTTATTATAATATATTCCTGTATCGTTCATTCTTAAATGCACAAACATGGAAGTAAGTATAAAAAACAACGATAAAACAATTAGAACAATAATAAAAATAATACTTGCTTTATCTTTCTTTAAGTAAATATTATAATCTCTTGTTTTCGATCCTAGTATATCATAATATATAACTGTTCTTTTAAAATCTTTAATTAATGAAAATATTTTATAAAAAATAAAATAATTTACAACTATTGCTAAAAAGAATAAAGCAATAGAAAAAATACCTACTGAATACAATGAGAAAACAATATCATTCTCTTTATTAAAGATTATATTTTGTACTACAGGAAAATATTTCCATGATAATATCATTAAAATTATACAACTTGAGATATAAAATAAATTCATTGTATAATATAAAGCGTTTTCATATTTTTTGGGCTGATAATTTAAATATTCTTCAAATTTTATTTTATCCATATTTTTATTATACCATCTTTTAAAAATATTAGTTTTATAAAAACGCCAAAATATCCGCAGCTTTTGGAGGACAGCCTTTTACATATTTTTTAAAACCTTTTGTGCAATTACCTATACCAAGACAGCCGCCGCTCTTTCCTTTAAAACCCTGCCCTATACATATTTTTTTCCCGCTTATGATACCGCCTTTGCGATGCAATGCAAAAATTAAAGATGCATAACACACCGAACAGGCACAATCTTCTTCTATAAGGCTGCGGTATTTATCTGCAATCCTATCGCTTTTTATTTGACAAACAGGTTTTTGATCGGCGTTTAGTTCCGTTACTTTGGTTTTCTGTGAAAAATATTCGCCTATTCCTAATTTTTTACCGTAAGATAAATAACCTATATCATCGGGGTTGTAACCGATAAGCTGCGCGCAGTATGAATCTACAAACAAGGGGTTTTGCCCTGTTATTATGCGGTTTGCTTCTACAGGAGTTCCGCCTTCTTCAAAACTAAGATCGCCGCAGATGCCGTCTGCCACACAAAAATGAGTTTTTAAAAGGAAGTTTAATCCTGCAATTGGTTTATTAAGACCGAGCGCATGAAAACGCCTCATTTCACTTTGCGGCATACAGCCTTTTAAATTTTTCATACAGCAGGTCATTTTTGTCTGGCAATGTGCTTTTAAAACAGGAACGTTAATCAAAAAATCACTTTTTAAAGCTAACTCGCTTATTTTATAATCAATACCGTCATGTTTAAGAGAAATAAAATTATCATCTTTTAAATCAATAAGCGCAACGCCGTATTTTTTATGCAGTATTTCATAACCGCAAGCTTTGAATGCCATTTTTGTATTATGACCGCAAGCTGAATTTTCAATTATTTTAATATTTTTTATTCCAAAATCTTTTAAAAATAAAATGATTCCTTCTATTACTTCAGGATGCGTAGTCGCTCCGCCGCTTGCAGGGCGTTCTACAACAAGGTTAGGTTTTATGGAAACAGAAAAATCTTTTTGTAAATATATTTTTATATCAGAAGCGGCAAGAGTATCAGAAGTTGTTTTAGTATAATCTTTTCCGTAGTTTATTGTAATCATATCTCATTATTATACAGATTCGAGATCGCATACAACGGTATAATATCAAACTTTTCTTTTTTGGCGAAATTTTCAAGAGAAGTTCTGATACCGTGTGTAATATTTTTTTCTTTCATGAATATATCAAGACTCTTCATTCCGCCCTGAGTGCCTGATTTTACTTCAATGGGAATAATTGATGTTCCACGCTGAATAAGATAATCAATCTGCGCGCTGCTTTGCGCTTTTTCCCTGCTCCAGCAATATAATTGCCTCTGAGCATGGGTTCGCCCGCTTTTCAGCAATTCAAGACCGGCAAATATTTCAGCTAAAGCTCCCTGATTAATAGTTTTAAAATCTTCTGTTAAAAGAATTTTTGAAACATCGATGCCGAGTATATGAAGAAAAATACCTGTATCGCAGGGAATTATCCTTCTGTATTTAGGATTAATCTCAGCTCCTATAGGTATACCGTTGGCAGCACTATGCGTGACAGGAATGGCAAGCCCTGCCATGATAAGCATCTCTAACGCTTGTTTAACTCTTGCATTTCCCGTTTCAACCGCTGCATGTTCATAAATAAATTTTCCCTGCACTTGATACATCACCGATTCAAAAACTTCATTTAAAATTAAAGAAGGCATTCTTTTGCGGTATTTTGAAAAATCATCTCTGAATGTATTTATTATATCTTCAATTATTTTTTGACTATCAAGTAAGTTTTTGGTTTGCAGAAAACCGGCAACCGCTTCAGGCATACCGCCGACAAGCAGAAAAACTTTAAAGCGATCTATTAATTTCTTGTGAATAGGTTCAGGCAGCGGGTTTTCCGGATCTGCGTTTTTGCATGCATCAGATAACATTTCTTCGCCTGATGCTTCCAAGAATTCATAGAATGAAAACGGATACATAAATTCAGAATGAAGCCTGCCGACACCAAATGACGGAATTTCATCGAGTGCAAATTCTAGAAGCGAGCCTGCTGCAATAATATGCTGAGCAGGATATTTTTCATAAAAATATCTTAATGACTTAATTACATCAACACAGCTTTGAACCTCATCAAAAAATATAAGCGTCTCTCCCGGTATAATCGGAGTCTGCACATAAACAGATAGACGGCTGCATATTTGTGCAGGGTCAAGATTCATTTTAAAAAATTCACATGCTTCTTTATCATCATCAAAGTTAATTTCAACATAAAATTTGAATTTTTTACCGAGCGCCCTTACAGCAGATGTTTTCCCAACCTGCCTTGCCCCCCTAAGTAAAAGGGGTTTCCTCCCCTCTTCTTGAACCCAAAAAGCCAAAACAGCGTCAATATTTCTCTTAAAATACTCATTTTTCATAACTATCAAATTATAAGGGTAATAATAGCAGGTAAATAACAAAAAATCAAGGTAAAAAAGCAGCAATTTTGTGAAAAAATAAGGGTAAAAACCTGTTTAAATCTAATTCCTAAAGCTATGCAAAGGCGCAGGTATCCTTCCGCCGCGGTTTATAAAAATATCGCTCTTTGCAGAGTTTACCGCCATTATAGGAGAGCCGCCCAAGAGACCCCCGAACTCTGCCCATTCACCCGCTTTTTTTCCGGGAACAGGGATGACGCGCACAGCGGTAGTTTTATTGTTCACCATACCGATAGCCATCTCATCTGCGATGATTGCGGAAATCGTCTGAGCGGAAGTGTCACCGGGAAGCGGAATCATATCAAGCCCAACTGAGCAGACGCAGGTCATCGCTTCCAATTTATCTAAAGAAAGACAGCCGCTCTTTACTGCGGCAACCATGCCTTCGTCTTCTGAGACGGGAATAAAAGCGCCGGAGAAACCGCCCACATGAGTTGATGCCATGATGCCGCCTTTTTTTACCATATCGGTTAACATTGCAAGGGCTGCTGTCGTTCCGTGTGTGCCTGCACTTTCAAGCCCCATTTCTTCAAGGATGCGGGCAACTGAATCTCCCACTGCGGGTGTCGGTGCAAGAGATAAATCTAAAATGCCGAAAGGCACGCCGATACGTTTTGCAGCCTCCATCCCAACAAGCTGCCCCATGCGTGTTATTTTAAACGCTGTCTTTTTAATAGTGTCGGCTAACACATCAAAGTTTGCATCGCGGCAATTTTCTAAAGCGGCTTTTATTACACCGGGACCTGAAACACCTACATTAAGAACGCTTTCCGCCTCCCCCACTCCGTGAAAAGCGCCTGCCATAAAAGGGTTATCTTCAGGGGCATTGCAAAAAACGACAAGTTTTGCGCAGCCTATGCCGTCTCTGTCAGATGTCGCCTCTGCTATTTTTTTTATCGTCTGTCCCATTAGGCGCACTGCATCCATGTTGATACCGCTTTTTGAAGAAGCAACATTAACAGAAGCGCAGACTTGTTCAGTTTGAGATAAAGCTGAAGGAAGGGAGCGGATTAACTTTTCATCACCGCTTGAAATTCCTTTTTGAACAAGAGCGGAAAATCCTCCGATAAAATCAACATTAAGCTCTTTTGCAGTTTCGTCTAACATTTTTGCAAAAGGGGTATAATCTTCTTCATCGCTTGATGAAGCGGCAATTGCAATCGGAGTGACAGAAATTCTTTTATTTATAATCGGAATGCCGTATTCGGTCTCAATATCACAGCCTGTTTTAACAAGAGGGCCTGCAACTCGTAAGAGTTTTTCCCGTATCTTTTTGCGTGTAGCCTCCCCTGTCGAACAAATGCAATCTAAAAGAGAAACACCTAAGGTAATAGCGCGGATATCCAATTTATAGCGAAGAAACATATCAACAGTTTCTTTAATTTCAAACGGTGTAAATAACATCTTTTCTTCAGTCCCTGATTATATCCTGTGCATCGCAGAAAAAACTTTTTCATGCATTAAACTGATTGATACATGCANGGTATCTCCTAAAATGATGAGTTCTTTNTTTACTTCTTCAAGCGCTTTTGAACTNGAACTTAAATTAACCATCATCATCATTACAAAGTTTCCGCTTAATATTGTCTGNGATATATCTTCTATGTTGATATTTCTTTCCGCTAAAAAAGCGGAAACTTTTGCGATTATACCAACNTTATCATTGCCTACAACTGTAACTATCGCTAATTGTTCATTTTCCATTGTTAATTGATCATTGCTCATTTATTTTAAAGACTCCTTAAAATTCTTTCCGCATCTGCTTTGCCTGAATAATTAGGGTTACGATTTACTAAATCTTGCAGATAACGCTTTGCATCGGTATTAAGACCTAAGGTAACGCACGTCATTCCCAATTCATAAATTGCATCCCAATTGTTAGGTGCAAGACGTATCACTGTTAAATAAGAGCCTTGTGCCTTTTGATGATCATTGGATGCTGCGTATACGCGTGCAAGATTTAAATGTACCATAGGATCATTTGATCTTACAGCAATTGCCTTTTCATAATGATTAATACTGTTTGCCCAATCATTCATTTTTGCATAAACCGCGCCTAAATTATTATTAACTTCAAAGTTGTTAGTTTCTACAGCAAAGGCTTCATTAAGATAATTGATCGCTTCAGTATAATTTTCTTCCAGCATAAAAAGTTTACCTAAATTTATGCGCGGTCTTAAATATCTTGGATCAAGGGTAGCCGCTCTTTTATAAGATGTTATCGCAAGATCATTGGCGTTAGACGCTTCCAAAGCAAGACCTAATGTGTAAACATATATTGCATTTGTTGAATTTGTATCTACCGCATTTTTTGCAAAAGTTATAGCTTCGTTGATTTTTTTAAGTTCCAATTTTACTAAAGCCATATTATAATTTGTCTGGCTGTCGTTAGGTCTCATCTGAAGCGCTCTTGAAAATAAAGTTTCCGCCTCTGTATTGTTTCCGGCTTGGCTTTGAGCTGCCGCTAATTCACATAACGCGTTAAAATCATTCGGATTGTACTGCAATGCTTTTGTAAAAGCCTGTACTGCACCGCTTGCATCCCCTTTTGCGGCAAGAATACGTCCTATTTCCCTATGCGCGACAGCATAATCATCTTTTATTGTTACAGCATGCCTGTATGCTTCAAGCGCATCATCCTGACGGTTTAGCGCACGGAAAGTTCCGCCCAAGTTATACCATGAAGGTTCAAAATTTTGGTTTAACTTGACAGCTGCCTGAAAAGAATCTCTTGCTTCTGCTAAACGTCTTGCTATAAAAAGAACCCTTCCCAATTCGTGATGATACAAATAATTATTAGGATCAAGGCGAGCTGCTTCTCTTAATTCGCTGATTGCTTTGTCATTTTGATTTGCATCACGTGCAATTCTTCCCAGAACGTAATGCGAAAGCGCAACAGATGAATCTTTTGCAACCCCTTCATTTGCAGTTTGGGAGGCATTATTAAGAGCATCCCTTCCCGCAGGTGTATTGGGGTTTTTTGTACTGAAATTATAATAAGCGTCTGCCATTTCAGCTAACTTTTGCGCTTCAAAATGCGATTCGCTTGCAGGTATTAAACTTCGCGCTTCATTAAATAATTGCGAGGCTCCGTTTAGGTCTCCTGCATTTAAGCGCGCTTTTCCGTCAGAGACAAGATTATTTACACGCCGCATTATTTCCTGCATTTCCCGCGAAGCGCGCGCCATTTCTGCTTCCTGCTCTTTTTTTCGCGCTTCCTCTGCTGCAGCCTCGGCTCTGCGTGTTGCGGCAGCCTCTGCTTCTGCAGCAAGCATGCGCGTAACAGCTTCCATTTCGGCTAACGAATTATTATTTGACGGAGAGTTACCCGCTCTTTGTAAACTGGAAGCAAGAGCTTCATTGTTCCGCCTCTGTTCTTCCAGAAAACGTCTTTGCGCTTCTAAAAGAGCCTCTGCACCGCTGCTTTGATCATAATTGCGATCGCCTCTTTCACTGCTAAGAACAGCACGCTGTAAAGAGCGTGCATCTTCATCATCAGGATTTTCTATTAAAAGCCCGTCAATTAAATTCAGCGCCCTGTCAAATTCACCTGCTGCTGCATAATCGGCTGCAAGGCGTAAAATATTTGCCCTTTTTGCATCCGCGCTGCTCAATGTTGTATCACCGCCTGCACTGCATTTTCCGAGCGTCAATATAAGTACAATAATGCCGGCAAGCAATACCGCTCCTGCGCAGGAAAATATAATTATTTTTTTTCTTTTTTCCATTAAAAACTCCCCCCGTTTTTAAATACTGAATGATTTTTTACAAACATATTATTCAAGTTCAAATTCTCCGCGATAATGTTCAACGCTCTCCGCTCCCGAAGAAACCGCCTGACTTGAATCGGCGGCTGACTGAAGAGAAGCAGAAACTGAATCTAAAAGCCTTTGCCTTTCTTCGGCAAGCCGGCGTTCCTGATCTGCTGCAAGAATACGCCTCATTTCTTCAGCTGCAATTTCTGATTGGATTAAATTTACCAAACTTTCTATATTCTGACGCTGAGGCGAAGAAGGTTCGAGTGTCAAATAAAGTTCATAATCATCGATTGCTTCAAGCAATTTGCCTGCTTTAATTTTTGTATTTGCTCTTCCTAAAAAAGCCTGTGAATATCTTGAGTTATAATCTATAGCCTGAGTATAATACTTTTCCGCATCTTCTGTGCTTCCTCTTTTAAAATATACATTACCTAAATTTGATGCAACATTGGCAGACATATTTCCTGCCCTTGGCAATATTTGCAAATAAACTGTAATCGCTTCATTCGCTCTTCCTAATTGCTCATACACAACGCCAAGATAAAGAAAAGTTCTGATATTTGCAGGGTCTTCAGCAAGGGCGCGTTCAAGAAAAACGGCAGCTTCAGAAGGCTTGTTGTGCATGTACAATTCTTCACCCCTTGCATAATTCGACTGAGCATTTAAACCTTGTATTTGAACGAAACAAAGAACCGTTAAAAATAACATTGAGCAAGCTTTGTTTATGCTTAAAATTACGGTTTTATTTATCATTAGACTTTCCTTACACCTGCCAAATATATTATAATATATATATCATTAATGTATTAAAAAACAAGTAAATATATTATATAAATTATCGGCAAAATAGGTAAAATTTTGAAAATACTGTGCATTTCTGACCACATAGACCCCCAAGTTTATTCCTCTCAAATAAAAGAACGTTTTGCCGATGTCGATATAATCCTATCCGCAGGGGATCTGCCTTTTGATTATCTTGATTTTATTGTTTCGACTTTAAACAAACCTTTATTTTTTGTTTTCGGCAATCATCATACTGATGAATTAAAACATTACAGAAAAATGTTTGACACCCCTTTTATTCAAACACAAAGTGAATATTTGGGCTGCGGAGCTATTCATCTTGGAACAAAAGTAAAAAAAGAAGGGAATTTTCTTGTTGCAGGTTTGGGAGGATCGATGCGCTACAACAACGGTTTAAATCAGTATACTGATTTTGAAATGTATATAGAAATTATAAAGATGATTCCCCGTCTTTTATGGAATCGAATCTTTAGAGGAAGATATGTTGATATTTTATTAACTCATGCTCCTCCAAAAGGNATTCATGATCAAAGCGACAGATGCCATCTGGGTTTTAAAGCATATTTATGGTTTATGAAAACTTTTAAACCNAAATATCTTGTACATGGTCACATTCATTTATATGATTTAAATACAACACGCTGTACAAAATGGCATAACACACTNGTAGTTAATGCTTACGATCATTATGTTATTAATTTAGGTGAATAAATGGGAGACAGTTTTATAAGCAATCAAGCNTCTGAAGATTTTTCAAGAGCCAGAGGGAGAGCTATGCTCTCTCAGATTCAATTTTTTTTAAATACCGACAGAAATAAATTATTATCTTTTCATGATGTAAAAGATATTTTAAAACCAAAAAATGAAGTATACATGGGAAGCCAGGTAGTTCCAATTAAAATGATTGCAGGCAGCGAAGGAAGATACCATGACTTTAATAAATTTTTTCTTCCCAGAAAAGAACATTTGCGCCAGAGATGGCAAAGAGTTGACGAAGCGCACATAAAAGATATTATCTTGCCTCCTATTTTGTTATACGAAATAGGAGGAGTATATTTTGTCCGAGACGGAAATCATCGCGTATCAGTTGCTAAAATGCAAAACGTAGAATTTATTGATGCTGAGGTTATAAGCTTATCAACAGAAGTTAATTTAAAACCTTCGATGACAACAGATGAATTGCGTGTCGCACTAATTGAGTATGAAAAAAAAATATTTTACTGCGAAACATTTTTCGGCGATCTTACAAATGATTGGGATTTAAACTTTAGTTCTCCCGGAAGATATGATGTAATTTATAATCATATACTTGTTCATAAATATTTTATAAATGAAAGTATTACAGAAGAAATTCCTTTTTTCGATGCTCTTGTTTCATGGTATAACAATGTGTATAATCCTGTAATAGAGATAATTAAGAAACAACTGTTGTTGGCAAATTTTCCCGGAAGAACAGAAGCAGACCTTTATGTTTGGATAATTAAACACTGGGATTTTTTGAAAATGAAATACGGAAAATATTCACTGACAAAGGCGGCAATGGATTTTACAAAAAAATACGGGCAAGACAAGGGAAGATTTTTACGGTTTTTAGCTCTAATGGTTGGGAAAATTTTTAAGTTTAATAAATAGGGGTTAGGCAGCAATGGCGGTTTTATCAATACAATCTCATGTGGTTTACGGTTATGCGGGAAACACTGCCGCTGTTTTTCCTTTGCAAAGATTAGGACGCGAAGTTTGGGCGATTAACACAGTAGAATTTTCCAATCACACAGGATACGGTTCGTGGCGCGGAAAAGCGCTTGGAGCGGAATTAACTTCCGACCTTGTTTTAGGGCTTGAAGAAAGAGGCGTACTTAATCAATGCGAAGCGATATTATCAGGATACCTTGGGGAAGCAGAAGTTGCAAAGGCAATTATTAATGCAGTAAAAAAAGTACGCAGAGCAAATCCTGATGCTCTTTACTGCCTTGATCCTGTAATGGGAGATAAGGGCAGAGGTTTTTACGTTAAACCTCAAATTCCGCAAATAATTAAAAACGATCTTGTCCCGTTAGCCGACATTATTTTCCCTAATCTCTTTGAAATGGAAACTTTAACAGGCATCAATATAGAAAACACATCAGATGCAATTAAAGCGATTAACACTCTTCATAAAATGGGACCTGGCATTGTCTTGTTAACAAGTTTCAAAGAAACTGACGGGGAACTTAGCATGATTGCTTCTGATAAAAAAAATATTTATAAAATAACAACACCGGAACTTCCTCTTGGAGACGGAGTTGCAGGAACAGGTGACATGACAGCCGCTGTCTTTTTATCACAGTATCTTAACACTAACAATTTGGAAAAAACTTTAAATCTCTGCACTTCTTCTGTTTACGGAATTTTAGAAGAAAGTTTTAAATCAAAAAATAAAAAACAAATTAATGATAATAATGTTTCTATAGAATTAAAATTGATCGAAGCGCAGGAACATTTTGCAAATCCTGCATATTCTTTTAAAGCGGTTAAAATAAATTAAATGAAAAATAATATTAGCGACTGGTCAAAAAATCCTCCGTATGATTTATATTTTGATTTTATAGCAGAAAATGCAGACCGTTATGCGATACTATTAAAATGCATAGAAACGCAAAAACTTAATTCAACTGTAATTCCGGTAGAAGGAAACCGCCACATCTTTATTTTCCCTCAAGGACAAAAAAACTTGCGCGAAACGAATGGAATATTTCCTTTCAGCGGCGGCAACCCATTTTTGTTATGCGCACATTACGACCGTGTGCAAGGCAGTCCCGGAGCGAATGATAACAGCATCGCTGTTTTTCAGCTGATAAACGCTGCAATGATCTTCGGTCAAAAACGTATCGGCAATTGGATGATTGTTTTTACAGATAAGGAGGAGATCACAGCGGGTGAAAGTCTTGAAGCGCAAGGCTCTTATTCGCTTGCAGAAAAATTAAGATTGTGGGGACTGGAAAAAGCGAGAATTTTTAATTTTGACGTATGCGGCGCAGGAAACGTTTTTGTTTTTTCTACAATTACAGAAGATATTTTAAAACACAGCGAACTTGCAAGTATCAGCAAAGTGAGAAACTCATTTTTGCAATTACGCGATCACGCACTTGTAACGGCTAATAAATTACGCATGGATAATATCATGCTTGCCCCTACCCCCTTCTCTGACGATGTCGGCTTTTTGCGTGCAGGACTAGCCGCGCAAACCATTACCTTACTGCCTGAAGAAGAAGCGAAAAAATACGAAGCGCTTTTAAGGACACGTCCTGATTTTGCGGATTTAATTATCTCAGGAAAAATTAAAGAACAGAATGAATACCGCAATCTTCCTGAAACATGGCGGTCATTAAATAATGCAAGCGATGTTCCTTCCCGCCTTACACCTCAGTTTTTTGAACTTACGGTGAAGTTTGCAGTCGGATTAGTAGATAATAAATAAAAAATTAAAACAGAATATATTATTTTTCTCTTGATAAAAAACGGAGGTTAATATAAAATTATATAATATTTTATTAAAAGGAGTTTAATATGATGCAAATTAACAATGCATTGGACAAGGCGTTTGAAGGAAAATCGTTCAAGGAACTCGCTGATGCCCCAGTATCAGCCCTTCAGGGAGTAAGCGACGGTGACGCAGAAAAGTTAAAAGCCGCTTTTAACGTAAAAACAATCAGGGACTTAGCCACCCTCAAGTATGTACTTTGGGCACAGGCTATTACCACTTTAGCCGGACTGAAAGAGTAGCTTTACTTAATGGAGAAACAGCAGTTTCCTTTTTAGGGGATTGTGTTTCTCCATTCACAGCTTTTTTATATCTAATTTCTTTACATTTTGTTGCATATTATTAAAAATTTAACTCATTCTCATAATAAGTTTTTTAGTTCCTAATTAGTTGTATTTGTTCATCTAAATATGGCATAGCTAAATAATAATCACCACTTTGACCCCATAAATAATATTTTATTATTTTTTTATCGGTGAATTGAATAGTAATACTATCTCCAGATATTAAATATGTTCCATCGTAATAATTTTCATCTGCAATCATTTCAAATGAATTGTCATCATAAAATGTTAAATATAAATTATATTGTAACGTTTTTTCATACCATTCTCCAATAATATACTCTTCAATGGGAGGAATATATAATTCTCCTTCTCCTCCCATCCAACCGGATACTTCAATAAATTTATTAAACGGAATAACAGATGATGCAGATGAAAAGTTATATTTTGGTATTTTTGAAATATATTGCTCATGAGTTAAATTCTCAGAAATACCGAGTTGTTGGAAAGACTTCCCATTTGTATAAACATATAATTTTAAAATCCTCACTTTGCAAATTTCCTATCATTATTTCAATCATATATGAACCATTTCCTGTCCAAATAACATCAGTTATATTTATGCAATCACATTCTATATCATTACAGCAGTCTCCTCCACATTGGCAAATAGGGTTTGTTGATGTATTAAATAATTGTACTGTTGCAGAACCATTAGAAATTAAACCCATTCCCATAGCAATAGGTTCATTATTTCCAATCATAATTTGTACTGCATCATAATTACCGGTAATACCTGTAATGGTTATACTCTTAGGATCAGTATTATTATCAAGACCACAACCAATAAATGCCATTCCAAATACCGACATCAATGCCAACATTCCTAACCATACCATTTTGCTTTTCATAATTTCCTCCGTAAAGACCTTTTTCAATTATTTCTTAACCAAGTAATACCACTTGTATTTATATACTATTATCCATTTGAAAGATAGTCAAGTAATTTCTAAAATTTGATTAAATTATTAAAGTTATGGAAGATAATGAATTAAGAAGCATTTTAAGCTCGAATATTAAACATTATAGAGGTTTAAGAAGCTGGTCTCAGGTTAAATTAGCAGAAAAAATAGGGATTTCTACAAATTTCTTAGCAGATATTGAGACAGGAAAGAGCTGGGTATCCTCTTTAACCCTAGTAAAATTGGCAAATTGCTTTGAAATTGATGTTTATGAACTTTTTTTACCGGCAAATATAATAAATAATGAGACAAAACAAATAATTAAAAACCTGTTAAGTGATATATCTGTGAAAATAGAACATTCAATCGAGGAAATTTCGAATAAATACTTATAATCTACGAATTAATTGAAGAGGAATGAAATACAAAAAGTGCTGGATTCTTATGAAAGTCTTTTTATTATCTTCTTTGCCAGATTTTCTTTTATTTCTTTATGTCGAGGAATGGCTTCAGCAATTCCTGTTTCATGATTTTTATACCAATCATGATTACTTCCATGCCTTATAAATACAGCTCCGTTTTTTTCAATGATTCTTATTAAGTCAATTCTCTTCATACAGCAATGGCGATTAACCCTGTTTGTTCAGGAACAGCAGGTTGTAAATCATTAAATTGAATTAGATCGTCATAAAGTGATGCAAGCATTTTTTCAAGTTCCTCTACATTATCACCTTGAGTCCAATAATCAGGATATTGATTAAGATAACCGATATATCCGCCTTCTTTTGCTTCCCAAAAGGTATATGATAAGTTCATTTCTTTCCTCTTTTTTATTTTATTGCAAATAACAATAATAATCAAGGTTTAAGAAGCTCTTCCTATTCTTATTAAAAAAAAAATTAACTGCCTGTTTTTCAACAGACAGTTAATTTCTTTACTTCTTTACAACAGGAATATATATATCGCAGATCTTTCCTGTTTCTCCCATACAGCGTTCATCATAGAGTTCAAAGTCTACTTTGCCGTTGTCAAACTCATAACCGGATTTTGGAAACCACTCTGAATAAATGTATTTCCATGTTCCCTGAATCGATGATGAAAAATTCGCCTCGTCAGCAGGGGGAGAAGAAAATACAGCATACAAAGCTTGCGGTATTGTACAGACATGATACCCGTCCGGTACATTATATCCTTCCTTTACTTCAACTCCGATTACATAGGTAAACTCGCTGTTTTCAGGATTTTCGGGAAAACATGCTCCGTACTCCGCATGTCTTTCAAGAAAAGATTCCTCGTGTAATTTTTTGCATCTTCCGTCTGATATATAATCCAGCCAGAATTTCGGGATCGCTTTTAAATTTTCCCCGTCTTTTGTCCTTGTCTTAACAGCAAAACCTGCAAGCTTAACAGAATCTTTTTTAACCATTTTTGCTTCCATAAAAATACCTCCATTAACATATTTTTTTGTTTATTTAGTTATTATTTTTTCCATTTCTAAATAACATAAATAAATATTGTCAGGTAAATCAATTGTCATATATTGCTTATAAGTATAGCCGTTAGTTTCATAAAATTTTACAGCTCCTAACGAAGAGTCTAATATTAATTTATCGTATTTTTCAAAATCAATTTTCTTTTCCAGTTCTTTTAACAATAACTTTCCATAGCCTTTACCTTGATATTCAGGCAATACAAAGAACCTTTTTATTTCATTTTGCGCCAATGTTCCGGTTGCAATAATTTTATCATCTTCCATCAAAATTAATGTGTATTCATTGGGTAATTGCTTTTCCATATTCTCTTTTGAATGATGATTATGAAAAAAATCGACTGCTGCTCTTGGGTAATATCCGGGATATATTTCTTCTATTGTTTTATGAACAAGATTAAAAACTGCGTTAAAATAATCATTTAAATATATTTTAATTTCCATTTTATTTATTCATTACAGGTATTCTTATTACTGTCTTCAGTTTTGACACTTCTGTTTTTCTTGGATCTGATAAATATATTTCATGATGCCTTCTCACTTCATTAATATCATTTATTAAATTATTTTCTTTGATAAATTCGTCAATTAATTTTATCGTTTTCGGCTCGTCATCATAAGAACCTAAATGCATACATTGAACACATAAACCTTCATTTAATTTATAATATTTTGCATTTTGTGTTTCTATATTTTTCTTTTTAGTTACTTCGTCACAAGCCCATTTAAAAATATTCTCATCGGCAAATTCCGGTAAACGAATTAACGAAATCCAATTATATTTTGATTTATCAATAGGCGGAATCTTAACACCGTTTTCAAACCACCATAATCCTTCTAAGGGCGGGACTACATAATCAAAATAACCGTTTATTTTATTATTTCCCATTTTGCTCATTTTTATTGTATATTGAATACTATACAATAATTGCATAGCCATTTGATATTCCCCGTCTTTATCATTTGGATTGCCTTTACCTTCTACAGCAACAAAATTTATTTCGGGGATATCAATTAACATTGGTTTTATTTTTGGTAAATATAAATCTTTATATTCCTTTTTATAGTCTTTTGCCATTTATTCCTACTTGTTATAATTATTTCATATAATTAAAATGATCGCAACAATCATATCCTGCCAATCGAGTTCTTCCAATTTTTATTACCTGTCTTTTTTTATTACCTCTGTTATATAAAGGCGATCAGTATCAGTTTTAATTGCAATAAATATCATTTTAATGTATTATATACTAACCATGTTAAAATACATCCCCATCTTAGAATTCCCAATCCTATTAATAATGATAATGATCCGCGCAAGAATGCTTCGTCATCAAGGAATTAAAGCGATAGTATTCGGTGTTACAGATAAAACCGACTTTTTCCTTATACCTGTAATATTACTCTTTATTCACGGTTTATTATCAACTTTTTTTAAACTGCCTTTCCCGGAAATTTTAGTAAAAAGTTTTTGGGAATCAAATCTGTTATATATAATTTCTATTTGTGTTTGTACCTTAAGCCTTATATGGTTTGGTGTTACTTTAAAAATATTCGGAAAATCATTTCGTGTCGGTATAGATCAAAATACAAGCGGTAAATTAATTACAAACGGAACATTTGCAATCAGCAGAAATCCTGTTTATTTAGGGTTTATATCATTCTTTATAGGTATTTTTATTGCTTACTCAAATATATTAGTAATTATATTTTTAGTTTTTTTGATAATTATTATACACCGTCAAATTATACGTGAAGAAAAATTTCTTATAAGCCATTACGGAAGTGAATACGAAGATTATTGTAAAAAAGTCCGCAGGTATGTATAATAAACTTAAATGGATATATTCGAAGCAATAGAAAAAAGATATTCACATAAAGAACGATTCCTGTCCGATTGCGTACCCCTAAATGACCTTGAAAAAATTGCAAAAGCAGGGCTTGCAGCGCCCACCGGAATTAACTCCCAATGCGTCAGGCTTATAATTTTACCTGACAGAGCTTCTTTGCAAGGGTTATGCGATCTGGCTCCAACGGAAGGTATGCTGACAGCGCCCTGCGCCATCGCAGTCCTGACAGATAAATCTACACAAACAGGAAAATATAATTTTGAAATGGAAGATTATTCTGCCGCCGCAACACAAATGTTATTAGCAATCACCGCATTAGGCTATGAATCTCTTTGGTTAGACAGCCCGTTTTTCGACGAAGAAAAACAAAAAGCAGCCCTCTCATTTTTAGGAGCGCCGGCAGGTTATCATTTGCGGGTTGTTCTCCCTATCGGTTTCCCTGAAGGCAAAGGTTCACGCAGAAGTAAAATGTCATTTAACGAACGTGTCTCATATAGAAAATTCGGCGGCGGTTCAGTATAGATAAAATATCTACAGTAAAAAGAAAGGATTATAGAATTTCCAAAACGGTCTTAAGACAACCGTTTATTTTTTCGTACATGTGTTTTGGCAACATGGATACCTGTTCAGTCAAATCATCTTTATCTATAGTTGTAATTTGTGAAAAATTAACTGTCGATGTTCTGTCTAAACCAGATACGGATTTTTCCAATAATAAATTACCAGGTAAAGAAGCCAACTCGGTATTAGATGTTATTGCCGCGCAAATAATTGTATTGATATTACTGCGGTTGAATTCATTGCTCTGGATTATTAATACCGGACGGCGTTTTCCGAGTATTGAACCTTCAGGAACAGGGAGATTTGCCCACCATATTTCACCTCGAAT
>WQSW01000012.1 GCA_009787695.1 Treponema sp. | reverse complement strand
ATGCAGGCTGTGTGGCAGGGGCTGTCAGTAAAGATGAATACTTATCTTTTATTAAAGAAGCAGGGTTTAAGAATATAACCGTACAGAAAGAAAATGTCATAATTCTGCCTGATGAAGTGCTTAATAGCAGTTTTTCTGATGAAACAGTAAGTCTTTATAAGGCTAATTCTGATGTGATTAGAAGTATCACTGTTTATGCTGAGAAATAAAGAGACTTTTAACAATTATTTCAAAGGAAACGTAAATTTAAACACAAGCCCGGACTCTGTAGAATTAACATTGATAGTTCCTTTAAATTCTTTAACAAGGTCTTTAACAAAACTTAAACCCACGCCCCTTCCTGCGGCGGTGCTGGTTTCATCGGCAGTGGAAAATTCGGGGGAAAAGATTGAACTAAGAAGTATTTTTTTATCGACTTTTGCTTTTGGATTTTTCTCAAGAAATTTTTGTTTGATTTTTTCCCAGTCAAGACCTTTTCCGTCATCAGAAAAAGTAATTTCTGCGTTTCCGTTAACATTTTTTATTGTAAAAGATAAAAGCCCAAAGGGATTTTTGTTTTTCTTTATTCTTTCGTCAACAGATTCAATTCCGTGATAAAGTGAGTTTCTTACACACTGAAACAAGATGTCTTTGATTGGTTTGCGTAAATCAGATTCCAGTATGTTTATATCTATTTGCCCTGTTGTTATTTTTGCTTTTTTATTTAATTCGCCTGATAATCTTTCCACAGCTTTTGTTAATGAGTTTATTAAAATAGTATCTATCTGATTGGTAGATTTATAAGCTGTTATTTTTTTTGTTATCGCTACATAGGAATCCATTTCCTGCATAAAAGTTTCTATTTTAACCGCAATACTTAGAATATCATTTGTAAATATTCTTTCTTTATTTGACAGGGCTTTTATTTCATCTTCTAAAACATGAAGTTTATTCGCAAGGTTTTCCAGATCAAGAATAAGAGCGTTAGACTTTATTGCGTGTATATACTGGAATATTTTTGTAACAGCTTCTTTTTCTGAAATACGCCGATCTTTAAGAAGATTGTTAATGTGATTAAAATTGGCATCAGTATCTTCGATAAAATTCTGAAAAACCAAAGGATCAACTTTTATTACATCAAATAAGTTTTTCATTTCCTGTTCTTGCAGGTCTTTTTGTACTTGAAGCTCACGTTCTATCTCTTTTTCTTTGGAAATATCTTGAACAATTCCGATTATAATCGGCTCTGAAGAAGATCTTTCTATCAATTGAAATCTTGTGCTTAAATATTTTATATCATCATCAATTTTATATTCAAACTCGGAAATAGGATTTGCGCTCTCTAGTATTTTTGCGGATTTTTCTTTTGAAAAAACCATTTTGAAATAACCTTGCATAACCTGAAGCTGTTTGCTTTCAAATGAACCGCTTATAATATCAAGAAAATTTTTGCCTGTCAGGTCTGCATAATAAGAAAGAATTGAAACCAGAGTACTGGAATACTGCGGAAGAATATTTAAATCTTTATCCATTAAGAAAATACCCTGATTGATATTATCTTTCATGGTTTGAATCATATCTCTTTCATGTGCAAGTTCCGCTAACAGTTCGTTTTCTTTTCGATCCTTTAAAATACCTATCCATTCATAAATAATAGAAAGACTTGCGATAAGAATATAAGCGGCTACTATCCTTATTTTTATTTCGCTTTCTACTTCCACTGCAAGCGGCGATAAAGGCGTATATAAAAATAAAACACTTGCTGTAAGAACAAGAAGCGATTCGATAACTCCAACAGTCATTTGGCATAAGAAGATAACTATCGGCGGAAATGAAAAAATCCATATTGCAGCCCAAAGATTTAAATCGCCCAAATATAAAAGATAACAGCAATAAGCACCGAAAACAGTTACAGGAAAAACAGGTATATATTTAAGCGGGACTTTTGAACGGATTAAAATCAAAGACGTTAAACACAAAAATGCGATGGTAAAGTCTATGATTGTTCTGGAAATATCTTCTTTTATAAGTGTTATACCCAAAATAACAAGCGGAACGATCGCAACCATGAAAATCCAGTTCATGGTCATATATCTTACCTGCTCTTTTACATTGGTAAGCGTAAGGTAGCGATTACCAAGAAATACAGAAAGTAAAATACTTTTTACTTTGTTGTCTTTCATTTAATCTGTTCCACCGCTACAGACAGACATAATTCCTGATCCTCGAAAATTCCAAAAGGAATACAGATTATCCTTGCTTTTTCTGAGGGCCAGACTATTGAATGTGATTTTCCTTTGATTATAGAAGGCATGGAAATTTTTATGCGGTGCTTTTTCTCAAAAACAATTTTTACATTTCCTGCAATTATATTTACAATTTCACCTAACATATCGGTGACTTCCCTGTCGACAGTTGTATACTCTTTACCTGTCAAAATATTTGTAAGCTTGAAAGCGGTGTCTTCTTTAATTGATATAGCAACCGCTCCGTTTGCTTCACCGGAAAGCCCGATAATTCCCGACATATCCCAAATTGTTTCAAATTCATCTTTAGAAACAAAGAATACCCTGCCGGGTCTTATTTCCACATTGCATAAATCACGGAAAACTTCGACACATCCGTCTATAAAAGGCTGAATATATTGTTCCATTTTACTTCCTCGCTAAAACAAGAATTTCTTGTACTTTCTCTTTAAAAATTTTTTCCTGAACAGGTTTTACGATATAATCGGTTGCTCCGTTTTGCAGAGCTTCTATTACACTGAATTTGCCTCTTTCGGAAGTTACCATTATAATCGGTAAATCCTTATATTGCGGTATTGCCCTTACTGTTTTAAGGAATTCCATGCCGTCCATACCCGGCATATTCCAGTCCAGAAAAACAATTGTAACGCTGTTGGATTCTAAAACCCGCAAAGCAGCTCTTCCATTATCGGCTTCAAAACATTCAAAAGGGATTTTTAGCCCTGCAAATGTATTTTTAACAATATTCCTCATTATTATACTGTCATCTACAACCAGAATTCTAACCATATTTGTCATCCTCACATATCTTAGTATTATTTTCAGGGGAATTTAATTATTTTGTCAAGAAAAATAAAAAGAAAAGTTTTAAATTTAAAAATATTCTCGCAGTTTTTCCTTCCAATCGCCGCCTTTTTGAATGGTTGCTTTAACACCCAGCTCATCAAGGTTTTTAATACGGGATTCATTTCCGCTGCTTGTTACCGCGATAATAGTCATTAAATGTCCCGAAAATTGAAGCTGCCTTATCAATTCTTCGCCTGTCATATCGGCAAGTTCCAAACCGGTAATGACGCAGGAAACCTTTTTGGTTCCAATCTCGTTTAGTATGTCTTCTCCTTTGTCAAAACTGTCAGAATCTACACCAAGCTCCGATAAAAAAACTTTTATAACCTTACGGAAAAAAATACTATTATCTGCATGGATAACATACATAACACCCTCCCGCCTATCGGACATTATACACCTTAACCCTTAAACACGCTACATAAAAGTATTATACACCATTTAAAATGAAAAATTTAATACTTTATATTATAAGTTTTATATATTTATAAACAGAAAAAAAATAAAAATATCAATTTTGTATCAAAATGAACTTTATGTTGTTTTTATTCATATATGTAGTATAATTATGATAAAAGAGTCAATAATGGATAAATTGTTTAAAAAACCTGCAATAATTGTAGGCATCATTGCGGCGATCACTTTGTTTTTAGGTATCCAGCTTCCTCGTGTTGAATTGGATAATAATAACCTTCGTTTTATTCCTGATAAACATCAGGCAAGAGTTATTTCTGAATATATTGATGATACTTTCGGCGGGCAAGTTGTAATTTTAGTCGGACTGGAACGTCCTTTCAAAACTGTTTTTGAAAAAGATTTTTTACAGAAGATACGCGAATTTTCACAGACTGTAGAAAATATTGAGCTGGTTAAATCGATCAATTCGCTTATGTCAACGCAATATATAACAGGCGACAGCGAAAGTATTATTGTTTCAGATTTAGTGCCGGAAGATTTTTTCGGAACACCGGAAGAAATCTCGGAACTTAAAAGACGTATTGCATCATGGGATTTATACAGAGGTTCTCTTGTTTCAAATGATCTTTCCGCAACTCAATTGCTTATAACACTTGATATAATGTCTATAGACGCTTGCACTCCGCAGGTTGCACAATGTTATTCAAAGATTAAAGCGATAGCAAAAGATATTTTTAAAGGAGATGCAGAAGTTTATTTTGCGGGAACAACCGTATTAAATGCAACAATAAACGAATCAATAATTGCAGATAACGTCTTGTTATTGCCGCTTGCCGTTATCGCTGTTTTAGTTATGCTGTTTCTTTCCTTAAGACGATTAATTTTTGTTATTCTGCCTATTTCTACCGCAATTATTTCTGTTATTTGGACTGTAGGATTAGCGGCAATGTTCGGTGTTAAACTTTCTACTATAACAACTATAATGCCGATAATTCTTATCGCAGTAGGGCATGCTTACGGTATCCATGTAATCACTCATTATGTAAAAGAAATCCGCGAAAGAATTTTAACAAAAGAAGAACACCGCGAAATTATTTTAGATCTTATGAGGAAAATGATAAAACCGATATTCCTTGCTGCAATCACATCGGTAACCGGTTTTGTTTCTTTTTGTTTTACTTCGATTATCCCGATGAGAGAGTTTGGATATTATACAAGCGTCGGCGTTCTTGCTGTTTTCTTTTTAACAATACTTTTTATTCCTTCTATGCTGCTTTTGCGAGGTCCTGCAAACTCCGCTTCTGTAAAAAAACTTGAAAACGATGATCAAAACGAAGACCCTATCAGCAGTAAAATAGCAAATATTTTCCTTAGCATCGTAAGAAAAAAGAAAACGGTTATCTTTTCTACAATATTGCTTTTTTTAATTTCGATATACGGAATATCAAAAATAGTAGTTGATAATTCAATTGTAGATTTTTTCCAGAGCGAAACAGATATCAGCCGTGCGGATCATTTTATCAGGGAATATTTCGGCGGTTCAAAAGATGTAAATGTAATTATTCAGGCAGACACTACCGAAGAAATACTCCACCCTGATGTTTTAAAAGCCGCAGACAGTCTTTCTGCTTATCTTATTAATAATATTCCTGAGGTTGGAAATGCGGTCGGCTTTACTGATGTAATAAAACGGATCAATCAAGTTTTTAATGTCGATCAAAGCCCTGAAGGATTACAGCCGTCAATGCCTTCTGCAAACGCAACAGGCGGTTTTGGTTTTAATGATGATAACGATTTTGGTTTTGGAAACTTCGGTTTTACTGATGATGAAGCGGCGCCTGTGTATGCAAATGAAACTGCAAGTTTTTCTTCAGCGCCTGTCTGGGAGCGGTACAGCGCATCCGATTTATTAAAGTTTCTTGATACAGCTGCAGGAATGTCACCTAACATGAGCGGAAATGATCTTGTAAGAGAACTTAAACGCCTTACAAATTATGACGGCGCTTCATATTATGAAATTCCTTCCGATCCGCAGCGTTACGGGAAAGAAACGAACGAAGATTTACAGAGATTAATTGCAAATTATTTGGTTCTGCTTGCAGGCGGAGACGATTCAGGGTATTCTAACAATCCTCTTGAACCCACAGCAATCAGAACAATGTTACAATTACGGACAACAGGGAGCGGCGATACAAAAGAGGTTATAGAAGTTATTGAAAAATATATAGATGTTAACTTCCCGAAAAATGTGCGGACAATGATCGGCGGCGGCGTAATGCAGGAATTAGCGGTAACAGATTTAATTTTAAATTCACAAATAATATCGATTATTATTTCTATTTTTATGATATTTATAATTGTAGCGATTGCAAATAAATCCATTATTGCGGGAATAGTCAGCGCAATACCTTTAATACTTGCTGTTATGTGTAACTTTACAGTAATGGGGCTTATAGGTATCAAATTAAATCTTGGAACAGCCCTTATTGCAAGTTTAACTGTTTGTATCGGTATAGATGACGCAATTCATTTTTTGGAATTTTATAAAAGGGAATTTAACAACGGAGTAGAAGGCGCTCTTAGAAGAACTTTTATTGCCTGCGGCAGAGCGATATGCACAACAGCAATGTCAGTCGGTATAGGATTTGCTGTATTGGCATTTTCCAAATTTAAAATAATCGCAGAGTTTGGATTGCTAACTGCTCTTTGTATGTTGTCAACCACTATTGTAAGCCTTACAATAATGCCTGTACTGCTTAATATAATAAAACCAAAATTTATTTACGGAGAAAAAAAATGAAAAGAAATTTATTAATCGCTCTTTTTCTTTTAGGAGCTATTTGCCTTTATGCGCCAGCCGCTTTAACCGCACAGGATGCAATTACCGTTATGACAGCTGCAAAAAACCGTGTAACATCGGACACTGTTTCTTCACGCTCGCGCATGGTAATTACCGCAAGAGACGGAAGACAAACAGAGATGCTAATCGATCAATATTCAAAAGACGGACCTAACGGCGCCCGCACGGTAATCGTATTCCAGCGCCCCGCAAATACAGCAGGGACACGCTTTTTAACAATGGATAACGCTTCTGGCGGATCGGATCAGTGGATATTTTTACCGAGCTTGAACAGGGTACGCCGTATTGCGGCAACAGAAAGCGGCGGCAGTTTTATGGGCACAGATTTTTCTTTTGATGACATCTCTTCTATGGACAGAGATATTTCGCTTGACAACCATACCTTGTTAAGAGAAGAAACAATAAACGGAAGACCTTGCCATGTAATTCAATCTGTTCCAAAAACAAATTATCAATATTCAAAAACAATTACATGGGTCGATAAAGAAAATTATCTTATTTACAAAGCGGAAATGTATAATCAGCGGAATGAAGTTGTTAAAGTTATGGAAATGTCAGACTACAAGGATGTGCAGGGACGTTTATCGCCCATGCAGACAAAAATATCAACAGTTGCCGCAGGAACATCAACAACAATATTTATGGAAATTATGAAATATGATGATCCGATTCCCGACTCGGTTTTTACTACCGCATATCTTGAAACAGGAAGAGCAAGATAGGGAACGTTACACACAACATTAATACGGAGAAGATATGTTAAGGAAAATTGGATTATTTGTAATTGTAGTTTTATTTTTAAATAATACGGCTTGGACACAGGATTTTGGATTTAGCTTTGATGATACGGAAACATCGGCGCAAAATCAATTTGTTTCAATTAGCGGCGAGGTATCAGCTGCAATAATCGGATATTTCGATGAAATGATCGAAGGCGCAAAACATATCAATACAAGAGATATGTTTATGTTTTCCGGTAAATTAAATTTTTCAGCGCAATCACATTTCGCTCAAGGAGTTATTAATTTAAAATTAGTACCTTCGCTTGTTCCGGTCAGTATTGACGAAGCATATATACGCGCATTCTTCGGAGACTTGGATGTATCTGCAGGATTTCGAAAAATTACATGGGGTAAGGCAGATCAATTCGGTCCGCTTGATATTATTAATTTACCTGATCAATCAAAAATATTTATTGAAATGGCGGATAATAACAACCTAAACGGCGTAAAGATTGCAAACCCATTAATACATGCTTCGTATAGATTCGGGCAGTTTTCAAAATTAGAATGTGTTTTTCTGCCAAGTTTTGAAATAGTCAGCATGGCAATATCTTCTGCAATCGGCAATGACGATGATTTTTTAACTTTAGTAAGCGGTCCAATTTCAAAAAGATGGATACCTGCAGAAATGAAAAAGTTATCGCAGATGATTCCGCCTGATGCTTTTCTTATGCCGGATACTTCAGGGCTTGATTATGCACAGGCAGGGCTCAGATTTACTACTACAATCGGAAGCGCGGATTTAGGCGTGCAGTATTTTTACGGACGAATGTTTCAGCCTGCAGTAAAATTTATTTCTCCAACTGCTCCGGATGTTCTTCCGTCAATTGAATTCTTATTTAATATTTATCATCAAATCGGAATTGATTATGCGCAAGTACTTGCAGGTTTTAATATCAGAGCGGAAGTTGCGGCTAACATAACAGAAGATTTAAAAGGCGATGACGGATATATTTACAATCCTTCTATTGGCTGGTCATTTGGTTTTGACCGTAATATTTTTGCCGGTATAAATATCAATCTTCAGGCTAACGGAAGCGTACGGCTTTTTAATGATAAAGTCGGCATCGATGATATTGAAGCCGGAAAACCAATAACCTCTACACGAATTACAACAATGCTTTCAAAAAAATTCTTACGCGATGAATTTGAATTACGCACCGCAGTAGTCTGGGGAATCGAAGACGAAGATTGTGTTATAATCCCTGCATTAATTTGGATGAAAGATGATTTACGCGCTGCATTCTCAGGAGGGTTCTTTCTTGGTGACTCAAACGGGCAGCTCGGTCAATATAAGGATAATAATTTCCTGAAAATATCAGTTACTTATATTTTTTAAGTATACAAAATGATAAAATAAATGTATTTATAACAATTATTTTACAAATAACTCAAAATTTTTTTCTTGTTTTTCTGACAATTTTCTCTTATAATTAATAAAAAGTTTTAACAAAATACACCGCCTGATAAAATTATTATAGATTTTTTCAGGAAGCTAGCTGTGGAAGACTCCATCAAATAGAGATTTCTAGGAGAGATAAGTCTATGATATCCTTACGGCAAAGTAATATCCTCGAAACTCAAAAGAATACTGCAAATAATTCAATCTTTAAAAAAATAAGAAAAAATACGCTGATTGTCGTAATTATTATCATTACAATAGTCATAATAATTATCGGAATCGGATTAAATGTAATACGTCAAAATGCAGTAACGGCAAATAATAATCTGGGCTTATCTGCGGCAAATGACGCAAAAGAGGCTTTAATCAGTCAGATTGAAGAAACACTTTCGCGCCTCGCTCAAAGCAAGGCAGCTGTAAGCGATGAAAAATTTTCGATAATCGCAGAGCATATCCGAATAATTTCCCATACCGCGACAGAAATCAAATCTAATCCGGGAAAATACGGACGCAGAGATATTTCTTATCCTGACACTTCCAACACAGAAGGCAAAGTAACTGTAATGGTGCAGATTTCAGATAACACCAATTATGCAGATGTTAAACAAGAAATTGATCTTATGGCGAATATACAAGACTTACTGATTGCTGTTCAGATCAATAATGAAAATGTGGGGACAACCTATATCGGCACAGAAGCCGGAATTACAGTTTGCGCCGACCCGGATTCAGCGCAGAAAACACCTTATTTTAATTGCAGAACCCGTATGTGGTATATCAATGCAAAAGCGGCAAACGATCTTATCTGGACAGATGTATTTGAAGATTATTTAGGCAGAGGGCTTGCTATAACCTGCGCGAAACCTTTTTATGATGCAAACGGAAATATTGCAGGCGTTGCAGGCATGGGTTCTTTTTTAGTTACGCTTAACGATGTAGTTGTCAGCACAGCAATAGGCGAAACCGGCTTCGCTTTTATTATGAATGAAAAAGGCGAGATGATTATCTCTGACAGTATCAAAAAAGACGCAAACGGAAAAATAATACGGGATAACCTTTTAGAAAACGGTACTTTCCCGCGCGAAACCGCACAAAGAATGATAAGCGGCAAGTCCGGCATAGAGCGTATTACTTTAGACGGCACAGAAAAATTTATTGCGTATCACGGGTTAAAAAATATCCCATGGAGTTTTGCTGTTGTTATCAATGTTGATGAAGTAATCGCTCCTGCTGTGCTTATAGAAAATAATATTATTACTTTAAAACAATCAACCCTTAAATCTATCGGGAATGTAATATTAATTATCGCTGTATTTTCAGGCTTTGCATTATTGCTTCTTATTCTGGCTACAAGTCTTGTTTCCTTTAGACTTGCAAAAAGTTTGACAAACCCGATTTTTAAATTAACAGAAGATGCGGCTCTTATCGGCAGCGGCAATTTAGATCATACACTTGATATCAGAACAGGCGATGAACTTGAAATCTTAGCAAACGCTTTTAACAAAATGATTGCAAATATTAAAGAGATTTCCGCAGAAAAAGAATTTGCCGAACAGAGCAATCGTTATAAGAGCGCGTTTCTGGCAAACATGAGTCATGAAATCCGAACACCGATGAATGCAATACTCGGCATCGCAGAAATTCAAATACAAAATAAAAATAATCCTGAAGAAGCGGAAGAAGCGTTCGGCAAAATTTATGAGTCTGGCGATTTATTATTAAAAATAATCAACGATATACTTGACCTTTCAAAAATTGAAGCAGGCAAACTGGAACTTTTCTTTTGCAATTACGATATTCCAAGCCTGATAAATGACACAGTTCAAATAAACCGTCTGCGGTATGACAGCAAACCGATTGAATTTAATCTTCATATTGATGCAAACACTCCGTACAATTTATACGGGGATGCGCTGCGTATTAAACAAGTTTTGAATAACATTCTTTCCAATGCATTTAAATATACAGATAAAGGCAATATTGATTTTTATGTTTCTGCAGAACATACGGCAGCAGAAACCGAAACTGATAATGTTACAATTATTTTCCGTGTATGTGATACAGGTCAAGGTATGACCCAAGATCAAATCGCATTGCTTTTTGATGAATACACGCGTTTTAATTTGGAAGCAAACCGCACTACTATTGGAGCGGGGTTAGGTATGAGCATTACAAAACGTCTTCTTAATATAATGAACGCCGAGATTATCGTAGAAAGTATTCCCGGCAAAGGATCATCTTTTACAGTTAGAATTCCGCAGAAATTAGTTGATTCAGTTGTATGCGGACATGAGTTGTCAGAAAAATTACGGAACTTTGATTTTAACAGCTCCGTCATAATGAAGAAGGCACAGTTTATCCGCGAATTTATGCCTTACGGAAGCGTCCTTGTAGTAGACGATGTAGAAACAAATATTTATGTTATCAAAGGAATGTTAACACCTTACGGATTAAAAATAGATGCGGCTTACGACGGATTTGAAGCGGTAGAAAAAGTAAGAACAGGAAACACCTACGATATTATTTTCATGGATCACATGATGCCCAAGATGGACGGCGTAGAAGCTGTAAAAATAATACGAAGCATGGGTTATACGAATGATATAATTGCACTGACTGCAAATGCATTGCTCGGACAAGAAGAAATGTTTTTGCAAAATGGTTTTAACGGTTTTATTTCAAAACCGATTGACTCGCGCGAATTGAATCATTGTTTAAATGAATTTATCAGAAACAAAAAACCGCAGGATGTAATAGACGAAGCACGCCGCGAACAACTGGAAAAAAATCCTGAACAAACAGAAAATCCAAACAATTTAAACATAGAAAAGTTTTTCTTAAATGATGCGGAAAAAACGATCAAAGTGTTAGAAGAATTAAATAAAAAAATAAACAGCCTAAGCAATGAAGAAAAAGAACGCTACATCACAGCCGTTCACGGAATTAAAAGCGCTCTTACCAACATAGGACAGGCTGATTTATCCGGTACAGCAGAAAAGTTAGAAAAAGCGGGAAGAGAAACTGATACACAAATAATGTTATCCGAAACCCCCTCTCTGATAAACGCGCTTCAATCTTTAATAAAAAAACTTTCACCAAAAAAAGAAAACAACAGCGAGAAAATTTCTGACGACGATTTAAGTTTATTAAAAGAAAAACTTTTAATTATTAAAACATCATGCAAAGAATTAGATAAAAAAGCGGCAAAAACTGTCCTTAATGAATTAAGGCAAAAAAAATGGTCAAGCCAAATTGAAACCGCTTTAGATGATATTTCGGAATTTTTACTGCATAGCGAGTTTGAAGAAGCGGCACAGAGGTGTGCGGGGGTTGTTTCGGATTTTTAAAATTGTAGTTTAGAAAGTTATATTTTAACCTAACTTATTATAACCCTACTAGTAAATACTCCATTTTTAAAGTAACATAAACAAATGAAATGGGACAAAAAAGAAATATCCCCCGATTTGGTCAAAGAAATTTCTGCAAAATATAACTGCGATCTTTTAACCGCATCCATCCTTGTACGCCGCGATATTTGCAAAGGCGATGCTATCCGCTATTTTCTGGAAGATGACCTCCTCTCACTCCGCAACCCTTTTGCCTTAGACGGAATGGAAGATGCGGTAGAGCGCATCTTAGCAGCAAAAGAAGAAGGCGAGAAAATTCTTGTTTTCGGCGACAGCGATGTTGACGGTATAACAGGAACAACGATCCTTGCAGGCTACCTTGAAAGCATAGGTATTGATGTAACATGGCGCATCCCTACAGGCGATGATCCGTACGGACTAAGTATCGATGCTGTCGAAAATTTTTCAGCAAAAGACGGCACTTTAATAATCACAGTTGACTGCGGCATTTCACGCTTTCAGGAAATTAAACGCGCTAACGAACTTTCCATAGATGTTATCGTAACTGATCATCATGAACCTCAGGAAGAATTGCCCGAGGCGCTTGTCATTGTTAATCCAAAGTTAAAAAATTCTTCATACCCTTTCCGTGATATTGCAGGCTGCGTTGTCGCTTTTAAACTTGTCTGCGCTCTTCGTTTCGCTCAAAGAAGCGAACTTTACGGACAGCAGATTTGCCTTTTAAATACGCGCCCCGTAAATGATGCGTGGGTTATAGAAGCTGTAAAAATACGCAACCTGATCGTAATAAAAACACTTACGGAAGTTATAGTGCCGGGAAAAGTTTCAATAAGCGATACACGGCTTCCATCTTTTTTGGAAGGGCAGCATATTCTTTGCTGGGATGCAAATTTACATAAACAAACTTTTTCAAAACTTTTCGGCAAAGGCGTAGAAATCGGATTGATGGATATTGCTCCGCAGATCGGAAAAGTAATTCCTGCAACTTCAGGGCAGAGTCTTTTGCGTTTAAAAGAACTTTCAAAAATTGCAAAATATTCTGACAATGAATTAAGTGAACTTGATGTGTTCGCAAATATTTTTACTTCTTACGCTCTGTTATGCGCAAAAAATCAAACTGATACCGAAGGTGAGTATGCAGACCTTCAGCTTGCCGCACTCGGTACAATCGCAGACATCATGCCGCTGTTAGATGAAAACAGAATTATCGTCCGCAGGGGTATGGATGGAATTAAAAAGAAACCAAGAGCAGGTCTTTTACAGCTGCTTCAAAAATTTGAACTGACAGGTAAATCTGACACAAAAGATATTACATGGAAATTATGCCCTGCGATAAATGCCGCACGCCGCATGGGAAGCGCGGAAATTGCAGCCAATTTATTTTTTGAAAAAGATTTAAAACAAAGAGAGAAACTTGCAGGCGATTTGGTTTCCATGAATGAAAAGCGCAAAGAACTTGAAGAAGAAACATGGGACATTGTCGAAACAATGGCTTACAAAAATTTTGAAGAATACGAAAAAAAAATAGTCCTTGTATACAGCAAAGATATTAATAAAGGCGTCACAGGACTTATGGCTCAAAAAGGCGCACGTATTTTTAATGTTCCGTCCATCGCTGTTTCACTGGGAGACGAATGCTGCACAGGTTCCATCCGCTCTGCAAGAGGATACAACATCCACTTGCTTTTTGAACAATGCACTGATCTTTTTATTGATGCAGGCGGTCACAAAGCGGCAGGCGGTTTCAGCATGGTGACAAAAAATTGGGACACCTTTTTGGATCGGTTAAAAAAAATTGTAATAACAATTGAACTTGATGAAGAAGAAAAAGAAGAACTCCTTCAGATTGATGCAGAACTTCCTCATGATTTTATAACTCCTGAAATTTTAAAATTAATCGATACATTTGAACCTTACGGCAATAACAATGAACAGCTCATCTTTATGGCAAGAAAACTTACAATAAAAGATATAAACCTTATCGGAAAACCTGAATCGAAACATTTAAAATTGATTCTTGACACAGGCAAATTCAAATGGCCTGCCGTTTACTGGCAAAGCGCAGATCGTTTCTTTAACAAAGAATTTGATATCAATGATAAAGTGGATATTGCGTTTAACATTACCCGCGATAATTTCAGAGGCAATGAAACACCGCAAATTATAATTCTGGATTTGAAAAAAAGCGGGTAACATGAAAAAAATATTATTTTTTGTTTTATTAAGTATTGTTTTAATAACAGGACAGCAATTATCTGCTCAATTAAGATATACAATAATCCCTGAATCGCCGCGTCCCGGAGACCCTATTACAATCGGCGTTAACACAGCTGTAAAAGAAGCGCTGCTGTTTGTAAACGGAAGACAGGTGGCAAAGGCAAAATGTTTTCATGTCCCTTCGGACGGCAGACCGCTCGGATTTAACGCTGCAATTATAACTGTTCCTTCCGTTATAGAGGCAAATGACGCTGTTATCAGATTAATGAATGACAGCATAGTCTGCGAAATACCAATAACTATCGCTCCCAGAGAGTTTCTTTCGGAAACTATTCACCTAACACCGTCACTTGCAAGTTTATTTGTACCGAACCCGCAAAGTCAAAAAGAACAGGAATTGTTATGGGAAATTGCAGCTACAACAGGAAACACAATTTATCACACAGGACCCTTTGTAGTTCCCATTACACCGGAAAGAAGAACAAGCAGATTCGGCACGCGCCGCGTCAATCAATATCCTGACGGAAGAAGAACCACATCTATTCATGCGGGTGTAGATTTCGGAGCGCCGACAGGGACAGAGGTGCGTTCATGCGCAAGGGGAATGGTGAAAATCGCCCGCCCTATAATTATCTCGGGCAATTCGGTTGTCATCGAACACGCACCCGGCGTTTATTCGATTTATTACCATTTAGAAAGCATCATTATACAGGAAGGAGCAATAGCAGAGGCGGGCGAATTAATAGGGCTTGTGGGTTCGACAGGTTTTTCGACAGGTTCTCATTTGCACTGGGAAATAAGGGTAAGCACAGAAAACACAGACCCGGACGAATTTGTTAGCCGTCCGCTTATTGACAAAGAGTTAATTATCAGTAGAATCTTAAATTAGCAATCTTATTAGAAATCATGAATGGAGTTTTGCAAAGCAAAACTCCCAAGCTAAAAAACCGAAGGTTTTTTAGCCATACAGGGAGAAAAGGAGGTGATTATTTTTGGCGCACATCACAGTCGATGACAACGAACTGCTTGAGAAAGCCATCAAGCGTTTTAAACGCATGGTGGAAAAAGAAGGTATCATACGCGAATTTAAAAAACGCGAGTATTATGAAAAGCCCTCCACTATCCTTAACAGGAAGAAAAAAGCAAATGCCCGTAAGCTCTTAAAGAGAAACAGAAAGGGTAAAGGTGAATATTAATCAAAGGCGATTAATTAATTCTGTAAAAAATTAAAGCAGGGAGCAGGCAACTGCTCCCTGTACTATTATTCTAAAATGTTAAAAAAATATATCCATCTTAAAAAGATCAATATTTTATTCTTTATTTTATTACCATTATTTTTATCATGTGCATCTATAACTAGTAAAAACCTGAAAGAGTTTTCTCCTTCTGCAGTAAAAGAAACATCAAACATATTTTCAGATATTGAAAGCGTTCAGCCAAAGTGGATTACAATTGCGAAAGGGGTAAATTATTATCAAGGAAAGACAATCTCTCCAAAGCTTGAATTTTTTGCTTTGCAAATTGACCTTTCTTCTCCTGAGATTCGCATTGTTGTAAAGGACGGCATGCGGGAAGACGGAAGTACGTTAAGCACAAGAGTTTCAAGTTTTACGCGCGATAATAATCTTATTGCAGGCATCAACGCCGCTCCTTTTGATGTTTCATCTCCTACAGAGGGGCTTCCTATAAAAAATATCGGCATTATTATTTCTGACGGTGTACTTCTCTCCCCTATAGTTCCGCGATATGACGCTCTTGTCTTTTACAAAGACGGGACTACGGCGATTATCAATCAATCTGCAATTATTTCTTTTGAAAATATACAAAACGCTGTCGGCGGTTTTTACAAAATCTTGACTGACGGAATAACAACAGAGAGAACACAAATTAAAACAGAACACGATGCATCAGATGAGAGCGAAGAATTAACTGAAGCGGCACGCCATCCGCGAAGCGCGGCAGGTATTTCGTCTAACGGGAAATTTTTGTATCTGCTTGTGATAGACGGCAGGCAGTTAAGAAGTATCGGTGCAACCGAAGAAGAGACCGCTCTTCTTTTGCTTTCGCTCGGCTCATGGGAAGGAATTAATTTTGACGGCGGCGGCTCAAGCGCTCTTGCACTCCGTTTCCCTAACGGAAATGTCAAAACAGTGAATGTACCAATTCACAAATATTTTCCCGGTCAGGAACGGGCGGTGGCAGGGTGTTTGGGAATTGCATCGAACATTGAATAAAGAATTAAGTATACGTTACGATATAATTGCATTATTATTTATACAAGGAGCAGCATATGGAAAAAATAACATTTGACAGCGGCGCCGAATATGAAGGCGAGACAAAAGACGGAATTCCGCACGGAAAAGGAATCTATACATTTAAAAACGGAAATGTATATCAAGGTGAATTTGTTAAAGGTAAACGAACCGGTATGGGAAAATTTTCTTTTACAAACGGTAATTTATACGAAGGCAGTTTCGCAGATGATCAGCCTAACGGCAAAGGAAAATTAACTTTTGCAAGCGGTATAATATATGAAGGCGATTTTGTTAACGGACAGCAAACAGGAAAAGGAAAAAAGACGCTTCCCGAAGGTGATACATACGAAGGCGATTTTATTAATGGTCAGCCAAACGGAAAAGGAAAGTTTACAGCCGATAACGGCAATGTATACGAAGGCGAATTTTCTAACGGCTTACTCAACGGAAAGGGAAAAGCATATGCACCTAACGGTGAAATGTATGAAGGCGATTTTGTTGATCATGAATATCACGGTAAAGGAAAATTATCTTACCCCGACGGCAGGTCTTTGGAAGGCGATTGGGTAAAAGGAAAATTTGCAGGCGGACGCATAGTCGGGGATTTTACTAAATGATTTTTTTTCAGCTTAAAAACTTCAATCTTTCCAAGGAAAAATAAAATTCTTAAAAGTGCGGTTGCCTGTTTTTTCGCGCTCTTCAATTAACAGCGCGTCCCATGGAATTTTGCGGCGGTTTGCGTCCGGGTTGGCTTCAAGATAATCGTATTTTAAAAGACGCAGGCGCAGCGCTTCATCAATATAAATAAGCACTCCTGCGGGTCCCGGAAACATGAATGCAAACACAACNGAAAGTAAAAGCGCTAATGTGTTGTGAATAATTAAAAAAACAGAAAGCCCTGTGTTATCAAGNGAAATTAACATACATTTTTTTAACGCTTTCCTNATGTGCGATCCAAGNCGGTTGTAAACAGCAAAAAAATATTGAAGCGAAAGCAAAGCAAAAACCATCGTCCAAAAAATAAGCGCAGATAAAGCAAGACCGGCAAGAGGCGGCTCCATACTAATGTAAAACGGAATTACAATCGTTACAATCAAGAATAATAAAAAAATGAAAACTCCCATCACTAAACCTGCAAGCCAGGTTTTTTTTAACCCTTCGATAAGCTCGCCGAAATTATAATTACCGTAATCTGATATTGATCTTATAGAATATGATACTGCGGATAAATATACTGAACAAATAAGTATCCCTATTGCTGAAATTATCATATTTAACAAATCAGAATTATAAATTTTAGAAACTAACATGGGAAGAAAGATAGGAATTGCGGAAAAGGCAATAAACCCTAAATTAAGCGCAACTATCTTAAACATATTGTCCCACATATCATAAAGGGACTTTTTAAGAAGAAAACCAATCATAACAAATAATAACAAAATACAAGATGTCTGACAAGTAAATTGACCATGATCTGCCTGTCATTGTATAATAATTTGTCAGGAGGACAAAATCATGATCGTAATGAAGTTTGGCGGCAGTTCTGTAGCAGATGCTTCACGCTTGCGCCATGTCGGAGAAATTGTAAAATCACAATTAAACAGAAATCCTGTGCTTGTGTTATCTGCAATGGGAGACACAACAGATCACCTGCTTGAAGCGGGAGACTTGGCACTAAAAGAAGGAAAAGTTGAAATATCAGGCGTAGCAAAATTGCATCAGGCTGCCATAAAGAATTTAAAACTATCTATTCAAAAAGAAATAAATGATCTGTTAGACGAATTAACCCGTCTTTTATCGGGAATCGCACTGATTAGAGAACTTTCCCCTAGAACGAAAGATTATCTTGTCTCTTTCGGCGAAAGGCTTAGCGTGCGGATTGCAGCGGCATTTTTAAAATCAATCAATATTAATGCAAAAGCATTTGATGCATGGGAATTAGGCTTTCTTTCAAATTCAAATTATACAGGAGCTGAGCTTTTAAAAGAAAGCTGGGATGCAATTCCTGAAAAAGTTTTACCTCTTATAAAAGGAAATGTTGTTCCTGTTGTAACAGGTTTTCTTGCAAAGGATGATAAAGGCAGCATCACAACATTGGGAAGAGGCGGCTCGGATTTATCTGCAACAATGATCGCGGCAGCATGCAGGGCGGAAGAAGCGCAAGTATGGAAAGATGTTGACGGAATTTTAACGGCAGATCCGCGTATTGTAAAAAACGCACGCCCTGTTCAAAATGTCACTTACGATGAAGCTGCAGAACTTGCATACTTCGGCGCTCAAGTGCTTCACCCGAGAGCGATGCAGCCGTGCATGAAAACAGGAACACCTGTACTTGTAAAAAATTCTTACAATGTTGACGCACCCGGAACAAAGATTGAACAAGTATTATCTTCTGCAAAAAAAAGCCCGCCTGTGCGTGCCATCACTTCAAAACATAAAGTAACTTTGGTAGATATTATTTCTACAAGAATGTTGGGGCAATACGGATTTTTAGCGGAAGTTTTTTCCGTTTTTGCAAAGTATAATATTTCTGTTGATATGGTAGCAACAAGCGAAGTATCTGTATCACTCACTTTGGATACATCTTATGATTTAACGGAAATAAAAAAAGAACTTGGAAAAATTGCAAACGTGGAAATAAAAACTGGAAAAGCGATTGTTTCTATAATCGGCAATGTTAAGCGTTCATCAGAAATTTTAGCAAGAGCTTTTAGAATTTGCCAGCTTCTAGGCATTACCGTGCAGATGGTTTCACAGGGAGCGAGCAAAGTAAATATCAGTTTTATTGTAAATGACAATGAAGCTGCAGAAGTTGTAAAAGCGCTTCATCTTGATTTTTTTGATGCGATGGAAAAACCTGAGGTTCCTAAATAATAATTTTTTTGAGGATATTATGAGAATAGCTATTATCGGTTACGGTAAAATGGGAAAGATGATTGAGCAGATCGCTTTATTGCAGGGGCACAGCATTGCAGTCATCGTAGACCCTTTTGTAACAAATAACGCAAGCAATATTCAAATTGCAAAAACAATCGCGCAAGCGGATTTTAATTCGGTTGATGCTGCAATTGAATTTACACAGCCTGATACAGCTCTTGCAAATATCAATGCATTGGCGGAAAGAAAAATTCCCTCTGTAATCGGAACTACAGGCTGGCACGATAAGATGGATGAAGTTGTCAAGACAATAGAAAAAACAAAAAGCGCTCTTCTTTGGGCATCAAATTTTTCTATAGGGGTAAATATTTTTTACCGCATTGCATGGCATGCATCGGAACTTTTTAATAAATTTTCAGAATACGATGCAGGCGGTTTTGAAGCGCATCACAATAAAAAAATGGACAGCCCTTCGGGAACCGCAAAAATTTTAGCGGAAGGCGTATTGTCAAGACTAGATCGAAAAAAAAAGATAGTTTACGAAACAATGAACAGAAAACCGCAAACAGATGAGTTTCATTTTCCAAGCCTGCGTTTGGGCAGCGTTCCCGGCACGCATAGCTTGTTTTTTGATTCTCAGGCAGATACAATTGAAATTACACACACTGCACGCAACCGTGAAGGACTTGCATCAGGGGCTGTACATGCCGCACTTTGGCTTGTAACCTGCAAGCGGCAAGGGGTTTTTACTATTGATGATGTGTTAAGTGACTTATTTAAGGAGAAAATATGACAGAATTTCGGGGCGCATTTACAGCCCTTGTAACACCGATGAAAGAATCTGGGGAAATTGATTACGACGGTTTTCATAAACTTATCGAGTTTCAAATAAAAGAAGGGATAGACGGGATTGTACCGCTTGGAACAACAGGAGAAAATCCCACTCTTGATGAAAGCGAAGAAGAAAAACTTATCGAGATTGCAGTAAAAGATGCAAAAGGAAAAATTCCTGTAATTGTAGGTGCAGGTTCCAACGACACAAGGCACATGATCAAGTATGCGGAACGCGCAAAAAAAATGGGCGCGGATGCAGCTCTTGTTGTTACGCCTTACTACAATAAACCAAACGATGACGGACTCCTCCGCCACTTTGAAGAAGCGGCAAAGGTTGGTATTCCCATCATCGTTTATAATATCGCTTCCCGCACAGGCAGAAATATTCCCATCGCGTTAATGAAAGAAATCGCGAAGATTCCCGGCATCTGCGGCGTAAAAGAATCTTCGCAAGATATAGTACAGATAGGCGATATAATCAGAGAAATAGCTCTCCCGCGAAAAAACACGAAAGACAAGTTCTGGGTTCTCTCAGGCGATGACCCTTTCACTTTGCCTCTTATCAGCATGGGAGGAGAAGGCGTAATATCCGTCATCTCCAATCTTGTCCCTGCAAAAGTAAAAGCTTTAACAAGTGCAGCGCTTAAAGGCGATTTGGAAAGCGCGCGTGCAATTCATTACGAGCTTGTCCCATTAATAAAAGCGGCATTTATAGAAACAAATCCTGTACCTATAAAACAAGCTCTTTGCTGGGCAGGGCTTCCTGCAGGTCCTGCACGTTTACCTTTAGGGAAACTTTCAAATGCAAATGCAGAGGTATTAAGAAAAACACTTAAGGATATGGGTATTATATGAAATTATTTTATTGTATATTAATCGTAAGTCTTCTGAGTGCATGCACAACAATGAAAAAAGAACCTGTCGAAGAATTTATAGTCGATTTAAAGTCTCCTAATTATCAAATGGGAGAAATTGAAACGCAATTAAAATCATTAATGGGATTTGGCAGTTTTAAAAAAAATACTGTTAAGGTTTTATATTTTCCAAGTGAAGATGCTGTTTGTCTGCAATACAGACTTGATATGATGACGTATCATCAATTCTGGCACAGAGACGGACGGGAATTGTTTATAGAAGCTCTTGCAAAGTATAACGAAGACTACACTGCCAGAAATCTTAACAGAAACGCAGGCAGAAAAGGAAGAAAAGCCTACGGAACTACTGAAGGTTATCTTATATGGCAGCAATTTAAGTTTGCAGTACAAGCAAAAGGCAAAATGAAAATGGAATTAGGCTATACCTTTTCAGATAAGCTGCCTTATTTTTATTTATATCAAATGGAAGCAGAATATATTGATAAAGAAGTAAGAGCTCATAACAGAACAAGCTCAAGAATCCCTTTTCTCTTTACAAGGGCGCAAGCTGCCGAAGTAGCGGCATTGTTTGATCAAAATGCTATTGATTCGTTTATCCTGCAAAACAGAGAAAGCAATTCACCTGCTTTAAATACTGATCCTAATGTAGATTATTATTGACCTTTACCACTCGACTATTAAGGCGAGCAAGGTTAAAATAAAGCATGGAACAAACACAACTGGTTCAGAAAGAAGAGCTTGAAAAATGCTCTAAACTTATTGCCGAGTGCAGAAAAGAAATGGCTGCCAAAATTGTCGGGCAGAAAGAAATGATTGACGGATTATTAGTCTCACTTATCGCAGGCGGACATATCCTTCTGGAAGGAGTGCCGGGTCTTGCAAAAACTCTTGCGGTAAAAAGCCTTGCAGAAATTACCGGGCTTGATTTTAAAAGAATTCAATTTACCCCCGATTTATTGCCCGCAGATTTAACAGGAACAATGATCTGGGAACCTGCAAACAGTAATTTCTCTGTCCGCCGCGGTCCTATTTTTGCAAATGTAATTTTAGCCGATGAAATAAACCGTGCCCCTGCAAAAGTTCAATCCGCTCTGCTTGAAGCAATGGAAGAAAAACAAGTTACAATCGGTGAAACAAGTTATCCTCTGCCCGACCCTTTCTTTGTACTTGCAACTGAAAACCCTATTGAACACGAAGGGACTTATTCGCTTCCCGAAGCAGAGCTTGATCGTTTTCTTATGAAATTAATGATTATCTATCCTGAGCCGTTTGAAGAACTTGACATTGTAAAAAACAGCCCGCCTTTAACATCCTCTTCTTCTAATAGAAGCTCGCCTCTTTCTAATGTTTTAAATATGGAAAAACTTTTTTATCTGCGAAGCATCGCAGATGCAATTCATGTTGATGAACAAATAACAAAATACATAGTATCGATTGTAACGGCAACCCGCCCTGCTTCTACAAGAAATCAACGCTCTGCTCAAGGGCGCGGTTCTTTTGAAACACAGCCTTCTTCTGACGGAGTTTACCGTTATGTGACATTTGGAGCGTCTCCAAGAGCTTCAATCGCCCTTTACCGTTGCTGTAGAATTTTTGCAATGTTTGAAGGGCGTAATTTCGTAACACCCGAAGATGTAAAAACAGCATCGCTTCCTGTTTTGCGTCACAGAATCGTTTTATCGTATGAAGCAGAAGCCGAAGGAATGAACGCAGATACAGTAATTGCAAGAATTTTAAGCCACGTCCCGGTACCTTAATACACATGGAAACAAGCGAATTATTGCGTAATATCATCAACCTTCCCATTTTTTCAAGCGGTCTTGCCGAAGAAATGCTTTCCGGCAACTTTAGATCGATCTTTAAAGGTCAGGGAATGGAATTTGATGAGGCGCGGCATTATCAGGCAGGTGATGATATCAGATCGATAGATTGGAATGCGAGCGCTCGTTTCGGATATCCTTTTGTTAAAATGTACAGAGAAGAACGGGAATTAACTATTTTACTTTTAATTGATATTTCTGCGTCCATGCATTGTTCAGGAAGACTTTATACGGAAACATCTGAACAAAAAAAATCTTTATTAAACTCTTATGAGCAAGCTCTAATCTGTGCATCATTAATTGCATTTTCAGCGGAACACACAGGTCAGCAAGTAGGAGCGTTTTTCTTTGATAAAGAGATCGAAAAAGTATTCCCGCCGCGCAAAGGACGCAAACATATAATGCCGCTGATTATGGCAGCGCTTCAATATCAAAATAATAATCAACACAAACAGAGCACGCAGACAACAAAAGTTAAATACGGCAGTAACATCAACTGTGCTTTAACAGGAGCGCAGCAATTATTAAAAAAGCGTTCCCTTGTAATTTTAATTTCAGATTTTTTCAGCATTAATTGGGAACATGAAATGGGAATCTTATGCCGTAAACATGATTGCACAGCGATACGAATTTGCGGACCAAAAAACGTTCCGTATCCGGGTTTAGTTACAATCGAAGACCCGGAAACAGGTATACGAATAGAAGCGCCTGCCGGTTTAGATTCGTTTCAAGAAAGCTGGGAAGCATGGCATAACGAAAGAACAATCTTTTTAGAATCCCAATGTAAAAAAAACGGAGCGTCTTTTTTGGATATATCAACAGAAACCGATGCACCTGCTGCTTTAATGAAATTTTTCGGAAGCCGAAACTCATCAGCTTTTAAAAATCGGAAAAAAATATGAAAGAAAAATTAATTTTATTTTTTTTAATACTTTTTATTAACAGCTATTTTTTATTTGCGCAAAATTCTGCTTACTTAATACCGCGTCAGATTTTTGTAGGAGATAAAGCGGCGTTAGTTTTACCTTTGCCGGCTGTAAGTCAAAATAAAACAGATATTATACTTACTCCCCAGTCCGATTATATGCCAAAAGATCCAAACATTGATTTTCATAGAGTAATACTTGAACAGCGCACTGCCGGCAGCAGATTATTAATTGAATTTACAGCTTTTGTTCCGGGTGTGATAGAGTTACCTGTAATTGAAATCGAAGGAGAATATTTTACAGGGCTGACCATTACAGTAAATTCTATTATAGACGAAAGTTCTTCTCCTGTTTTATCCGGCGCCGCTTCTACTCTTGCAATTCCAGGCACTGCATTTATGATTTACGGCTTCTTAACAATAATAATAGCGTTCTTTTTATTAATAATCCTGTTTTTATTTAAAGGACGCTCTCTTTTTAATGATACAATGGAAAAATTAAAACGGCGCAGGTTTTTTAATTCAATTTATAAAACAGAAAAAAAATTACGCAAAGCAGTTTTAAAAGGCGTTGATAAACGAATCATCCTTGATAAATTATCAGACGAATTTAGAATTTTTCTTTCTTTTTTAACAGGGAATAATTGCCGCGCCATGACTGCAAGAGAATTTGAACAAGATGACAATAACAGCATTTTTTTATCACCTTTTTTCCGCAGTTGCGATAATTTAAGATTTTCAGGTACCGATATTCAAAGTGAAAATATAACAAGGCTGTTAGACGATCTTCTGCGTTTTCTTTTTGAACTTGAAAACAAACAAGCCGCTGTACTTACAGCGAACCCCGAAGGGGTGAAGCTTCCGGTACAAGAAACATCAGCAGCAGAAGGTAATACCGTATGAATTTCAGTTTCGATTACCCTCTTATTGCAATCTCCTCTTTTTTTATTGTCCCACTTGCATTAATTATTTTTTTGCGGATGAAAAACCCTTTTATTGCTGCAATACCGCTTGGCGCACCGGGAGGAGTTCCTTTTAAAACACAGCAGTATAAAGGCATAGTTAAACTTTTAAAATTTTCTGAAGTAACAGGTATCTTCTTACTTTTTTTCAGCGCGGCAGGTCCGTCATTAAATACATCGGAAACTGTATGGTTAAATCGCGGAGCAGATATTATTTTTATATTAGATGTAAGCCCAAGCATGGCAGCTTTAGATATGGGAGGAAACAATAGGTTTAACTCAGGCAGAATCCTGCTGGAAGAATTTGCACATAACCGGCCTTCTGACAGCATAGGTCTTATCGCAGTCGGCGAGGATGCCGCTCTCCTTCTGCCGCCTACTACAGACAGACAAGCTCTTCGCACCAGATTGGAACAATTAAAAATCGGCGAACTTGGAGACGGAACAGCGCTTGGCATGGGGATCGCTGTCGCTTCTTTTCATATGGAAAAATCAAATGCAAAACGAAAAGTTGCCGTTTTAATTACAGACGGAGAAAACAACGCAGGTGCAATCCATCCTGAAACTGCGGCAGATTTTTTGCGCGAAACAAACGCATCATTTTGGGTAATCGCAATCGGCTCTGCAGGAGAAGTGCCGATTGATTATACCGATCCTTATACAAATATAAGACGGACAGGAATTTTTGATTCACGCTATAATACTGAAAGCTTACGCCGTTTGGCATCAGCAGGAGGCGGTACTTTTATAGCTGCACCTAACCTTGAAAATTTAATGTCTGCTTTTTCTCAATTAGATAACAGCGAAATAACGATTCAAAGATCAAAGGTAATTAATAAACGCAATTCGGTTTTGCTGCATTTCTTTATACCTGCTGTTTTTTTATTAGCATCTGTCAGATTTATCCGCAGAAATATACTGGGGGCGATTCTATGACACCTAACATAGTAACTTTTGATTATCCCTTTGTTTTATTATTTTTATTAATTTTTATACCGATTATTATTTTTGAATTAATCCGCAATAAGAAAAAAACACTATCAATGCAATTAGAAAAAAAATTAAGAGCATCTTCATTCCTTTTTAATTTATTTCTGGCTTTTTCAATAATTGCACTGTCGTGCCCAAGATGGGGACAAGGATATTCATCTTCTGAATACCGAAAAGGTCTTGATATAGTCTTTGCAATTGACGTCTCACGCAGTATGGATCTCCGCGACGGTATGAATGAAAAAGATATATCACGTCTTGAAAGAGGGCTTTCCATTGCAAAAGAAATTATTTCTTCTGTAACAAGCACGCACGCAGCTATATCTGCACGATTTGCAATCGCTGTCGGCAGGGGCAGAGGTTATTTATCAGTGCCCTTGACATATGATATTGAAGCTGCCGCTATCTTCCTTGAATCATTAAACATCTCTTCTGTTACAGGCAGAAGTACAAATCTTGAATCTTTAATTGATGCGGCGGCAAACGCTTTTCAAAATACATCTGCCGCGCGAAAAATAATTATCCTTATCTCTGACGGCGAGTCTCATGCAGGTGTTTTGCGTAACGCACTTAACCGCTGTTTAAAAGAAGGAATTACAATAATTACAGTAGCAGCCGGCAGTGATGAAGGAAGGGAAATAGAAAACAAAGACTCTGAAATTGCAATCAGCCGAAGAGATTCTTCTGTTATGCAAACAATAGCGGAAAAAACCGGAGGCATCTATATTGATGCAAATAATAAGGAGGCATCTTCGCAGCTTACAGTAAGTCTTAAAGAGACAAGGTTTTCAGATCAGCTTTTATCTTCTTCACTTACAACAAACGCGAAGAACGAAGTTTCCCGCGTACAGGAAACAGAAAACACAAGCAATATACAAAATACCGGCAGCAGAGAAACAAAACAAAGACGGACATTGTTTATTATACTTGCGCTTTTTTCATTTGCTTCTTCCAAATTTGTTACGCGCATATTAAAAAAGCACAGCAAGCAATTACCGCAAATAATGATCGTTTTTTTATTTTCTTTATTTTTTTCTTCATGCACAGAAGGAAAACTTCTGCTGTTGGAAGCAAATTATTTAAATTCACGCGGCAGGTATGAAGAAGCGATTACCCCTTATCAAAAAGCTTTAAACCATGAAGATGCAGCTCCTTATGCAGAGTACGGGCTTGGGCTTGCATTATATTCGCTTGATGCAGGCAATGACGCAAAGATTCATTACGGAAATTCACAAAAAATACTGGGACAAGAATCAAATAACGAACATCGCGAACTTCGTTTCAGAAATCATTACAATTTAGGCGTTATACTTTTTGAAGAAGGAGAATTTCAATCCGCTGCAGAAGCGTTCAAAGAAGCGTTAAGAGCCGATCCAAGAAAAGCGGATGCAAAATTAAATCTGGAATTGAGCCTCATGTCAATTTCAATGGAAACAAATTCAAAAAATAACCGCACAGACAATCAGGAAGAACAAAGAGAAATTCTTTATGAATATTTGCGGCAGGAAGAAGAGCAAAAATGGAAAAGCAGAGAATGGTCGCCGGAAGAAGATTATACAGGACCGGATTATTAATGAACAAAAAATTATTTTTTTTATTTGCAATTTTTATTTTATTTTTTTCATATGTATGGGGACAATCGGATTTAAAAGTTTCTGTTAGAATAAATCCGGAAATTATTATAACAGGCGAATCTTTTACTCTCACATTTATTGTTGACTACCCTATCCCTGAAGATGTGTCTATAATTATGCCGCCTTTTTCCGGAGCTCTTGTGCTTGATCGTTTTTTAAGAACTCCGCATATTGTTTCAGCAGGGAGACAAACTTCGTTTGGGCAAACTTCACTTGTGCAAACATCATTGGAATTTAGATTAATTCCTTATATAAGCGGGCGTATTGTACTAGGTCCGTTTTCTGTTGTTACACCAAATGGTACTTCAGAAATTGAGGCTGTTGTTTTGAATATCCGCAGCGAAAAAGGTGAACAAATATTTACACGATCTCTTCGATGGGAAGGAATTCCGCTTCGAATAACCGCAGGTGAGCGCGTAACGTTCGTGCTTCGTATGCAAACTGATATTAACAATTTACAATCAGCAAGACCTTCTTCATTTTTTATGCCGGAAGTCCCGCAGGGAGTAATACTTTCTCAATCTCAAATTACAGCGCAGGAAAGAGAACGCGGGGTTGTACTTAAACTTACGCTTATTCCGCTTTCAGGCGGAGAATTTTTTCTGCCTGAAAGAATTTTACAACATGAAAATTTGCGGTTTGAGATACCTGAACTGCGGATATCAATTAATAACAGATAAATTATCCTTTTAAATTGCATTTCTGATAAATCTGGTTTAAAATTAATTATAACATTTACGGAGTTGTTATGAATAAAGTAATTACCTTAGGTGAAATAATGCTGCGCCTTGCACCTGAAGGCTATTATCGTTTTGTTCAGGCTCACTCCTTTGGCGTAACCTACGGCGGCGGCGAAGCAAATGTTGCTGTCTCTCTTGCAGGTTTCGGTATAGAAACCGCTTTTATTACAAAATTACCGAAACATGAAATAGGGCAAGGAGCTGTAAATAAACTGCGTGAATTCGGTGTTGACACATCTTTTATTGTTCGCGGAGGAGAACGGGTCGGAATTTATTTTTTAGAAAAAGGCGCATCACAGCGCCCGTCTAAGGTAATTTATGATCGCGCTAATTCTGCAATTGCAACAGCACAAGAAGCGGATTTTAGTTGGGATAAAATTTTTCAAGATGCAGAATGGTTTCACTTTACAGGAATTACACCTGCATTATCTGACAGCGCGGCGGCTTTATGCCTTGCCGCTTGTAAATCTGCAAAATTAAAAGGGCTTACAGTTTCCTGCGACCTAAATTACCGCGCGAATCTTTGGACAAGAGAAAAAGCGTGCAAAGTAATGAGCGGTCTTATGGAATATGTTGATATATGTATCGCTAACGAAGAAGACGCATTCGATGTTTTCGGAATTAAAGCATCTGACAGTGATGTGACATCAGGTAAGATCAGCCATGACGGTTACAAGGAAGTTGCGCAGGCTCTTATTAAAAAGTTTAAATTAAAACAAGCTGCAATTACATTAAGGGAATCGATTTCGGCTAACGATAACAACTGGGGTGCAATTCTTTGTAAAAATAATGATTTTTACATTTCAAAAAAATACGCTGTTCATATCGTTGACAGAGTCGGAGGCGGCGATAGTTTCAGCGCAGGGCTTATTTATGCAAATCTTACGGGAATGACGGAGCAGGAAGGGCTTGAATTTGCAGTAGCGGCAAGCTGTTTAAAACACACAATCGAAGGTGATTTTAATCACGTCTGTGTTGATGAAGTTAAAAAACTAGCCGGCGGAAATGCTTCAGGCAGAGTTGTGCGGTAACAAGCATGGATCAGCCTAACGCTTTAAACAGTGATAAAAAAACATCACCTGAATTAAATCGTCAGGAAAAAAGTTTACAAACTGTAAATCACATTGCACAAATTCTGCTGGAAGGAATGAATGACGAAACTTTCGAGGAATCTATCATTGAAGTTATGGGGATTATTTCTCATTCCATAAATGTTGATCGCGGATACATTTGGCAGAATGAAGTTATAAATAATGAACTTTGCTATTCATTGCGTTTTGAATGGCAAAATGATTCAGGACGGCAGACTAATCTTACTGCAGAAAAAAAAGTTTTTCCTTACAGCGATGTTCCTTCATGGCTGGAAAGTTTTTCAAAAGGAGAATATGTCAACGGACCGTTAGATGAAATTTCAGAAGCAGAAAAAGAGCGTCTTATAAATCACGGCATGAAATCTGTTTTTGCCGTTCCTGTCTATTTGCAAAATAATTTTTGGGGATATGTAAGTTTTGATGATTGCAGCGAAGAGAGAACTATATCGGAAAACGAGATGAACAATCTTCGTTCTATCTGTTTAATAATGGTGAATGCAATAAATCACAACGATCAAATGAATAAAAATCGCGGAGAGCACTTCCATCAAAATAACCTTTTAAATACTGTAAATATGATTGCTTCCATTCTGCTTCAGGCAGATGCAGATGAATTTGAAAAAGCGCTTTTATGCTGTCTTGGCATGATGGGAGATGCTGTAGAAGTAGACCGCGTTTATATATGGAGAAACTTTTCAAAAAACGGAAAACTTTACAGCACACAATTGTATGAATGGTCAGAAGGAGCTTCCCCTCAGCAGGGGAATGAATACACAAACGATATTTCATATGATGAAAAAATGCCGGGCTGGGAAGAGACACTTTCAAAAGGGTTTTGTATTAATGGCTTGATAAGCAAGATGGATGAATTAACAAAATCCCAATTAGCTCCGCAAGGAATATTATCAATTCTTGTAGTTCCTGTTTTTTTAAAAGAACATTTCTGGGGCTTTGTCGGATTTGATGATTGTCATAAGGAACGCGGATTTTCACATAACGAAGAAACAATTCTGCGTTCAGGAAGTTTATTAATCGCTCATGCTATGCTGCGCAACGATCTTACATTAAGTCTTCGTACTACAGCGCTTGAACTTGAGTATGCTTTTGAAGAAGCAAAAGCGGCAAGCCGTTCAAAAAGCAATTTTCTTTCCAACATGAGCCATGAAATGCGCACTCCGTTAAACGCAATAATCGGAATGACACAAATCGGAAAAACATCAAAGAGTACGGAAAAAAGAAATTATGCGTTTGAAAAAATAGAAGGCGCATCAACTCATCTTTTGGCTGTTATTAATGATGTTCTTGATATGTCAAAAATAGAAGCGGGTAAATTTGAATTATCTATTACAGAATTTGAATTTGAGAAAATGATACAAAAATCTATAAACATTACAGGTTTTCGCATCGAAGAAAAAAAACAAAATTTTACCCTTTATGTAGATTCTGATATCCCTAATATATTAATCGGCGATGAACAGCGTTTGATTCAAGTAATTACAAATCTTCTTACTAATGCTGTTAAATTTACTTCAGAAGGGGGCTCTATTTGTTTAAAGGCACATATTAAAAATATAAATAATGATTTATGCACATTGCAAATAGAAGTAACAGATACCGGGATTGGAATCAGCGCGGATCAGCAGAAGCGGCTTTTTTCTTCATTTGAGCAAGCGGAAAGCAGTATCTCCCGCAAATTCGGCGGAACAGGGCTTGGACTTTCCATTTGCAAAAGAATTGTAGAAATGATGAACGGCCGCATCTGGATTGAATCAGATTTAGGAAAGGGTTCAAAATTTATATTTACGATTCAATTGCAATGTGCGCTTGCTGAAAATTCAAACATTAAAAAAACCGAAAATTCTTTCAATCAAACAACGGAAGAAAATAAAATTTTTTCAGGCGGTAATTACCGTTTGCTGCTTGCAGAAGATGTTGAAATTAACAGAGAAATAGTAATCTCTTTATTGGAACCAACCAATCTTAAAATAGAGTGCGCAACAAACGGAGCGGAAGCAGTAAAAATGTTCTGCGAATCTCCCGATCTCTATGACATGATATTTATGGATATGCAAATGCCCCAGATGGACGGGCTTGAAGCGACTAGTAAAATCCGTAAAATGGGATTTAAAAAAGCATCAGAAATTCCTATTGTAGCAATGACTGCTAACGTTTTTAAAGAAGATATTGACAAATGCCTTGAAGCGGGAATGAATGCACATATCGGAAAACCGCTGGATATGAATGAAGTTATGGATGTTCTTAAACGTTTTTTATCATAATTTAATTTTTTTCTTGCAAAATCAGATTTTATAAATTACCCTATTATTATGAAACGTATAATTTATTTTTTATTTGTAATTTTATTTTTTACTTCAAATTTCCTGCTCTCTGCTGCCGCTATTCGTGAATATTATGATAAACCTTCTTTACAAGAAGAAAGTAATTTTGTACCGGCTGATTCTGTATCTTCAGTATGGAAAATAACAAAGAACGGCAATACACTCTTTTTAGGCGGAAGCATCCATGTTTTAAGAGAAACTGATTTTCCGTTGCCGGAACAATTCGATACCGCTTTTTATGCATCTGATATACTTGTACTTGAAACAGATACGGAGCAGCTATCAACTCCGGAAGTACAACAGTATCTGTTAAGTCAAATATTCCTGCCGGATCATAAAAGGCTCCAGGATATTCTGGAAGAAGATACTTACGAACTGCTTTCTTCAGCATGTATTGAATACGGATTATCTATCGATGAATTTGCAAGAATGAAACCTTCTATGGTTATTAATATACTTAACTTATTTCAAATTCAAAAATACGGATTTGTTCAGCAAGGTATTGATGAATACTATTTTGAAAAAGCAAAAAGCGAAAAAAAACCTGTAAGTTTTTTAGAATCAGTGCAAGTCCAAATAAATATGCTTATGTCGATGGGTGATGGTTACGAAAATGATTATGTCCGCTACTCTGTAGAAGATATAGAAAGCGATGAAGCAGAATTAATTATTCTTTTATATGAATGGAAAAACGGAACATCAGAAATATCAAACAACAAAAGACTGATAGAAATGAAAGAAGATTGGCCTCAAATATACCAATCATTAATATCATCAAGACATAATGAATGGCTGCCTCAAATCAAAGAGTTTCTTGAGTCAGGAAAAACTTGTTTTGTAATTGTGGGTTTATTGCATATGCACGGACCGGACGGTATATTACAATATTTAGAAAGCATAGGATGTGTTATAGAACAATTTTAAATCTATTACCAATCCCAGCTTGCTAACCTTTTACCCAATGCTCCTGTTATAACAGCGCAAACTAACGCTTTCGCCTCGCTGAATGATTTATTATCCATCGAATACCGATGCAAAAACGAAGCATCCAGTTCACCAACAGCAGAGAGCCAGCGTCTGCATCCCGGATTTAGTTTAACGTCATTTTTAGAAGTCTTCACTGCTTTATCTAAAGATGCTTCTGCTGCGCACGCTGCACACACAAGCGCTCCTTCATGTACGTTAAACACAAGTATACCGCCGCTTTCTTTTCCGCAGGCGGCACAACAGTCAACATGAGGCTGAATCCCTAAAAGACCCGCCCATCTCCATAAAAAATGAACCAACAAACGCCCGCACAGCTCTTCATTTGCGCTTTCAAGCGTATCCAATGTATCTAATATTAATTTAAGAGCGCTGCCCCACTCGCCGCCTCCGCCATGAGAAGCCAAAATCGTTTCCGCTAAAGCGCCTGCCGCCATCGTTCTTTCATACATCTCCCTTAATCCGGGACGCCAGAAACGCACATCAAAATCAGATAATTTACCGTACTCTTTGGATTTATCACGGTAAATCCAAACCTGCCCCGAATTGAAAGGCGCGCAATGGGCGCGTAATTTACTCTTGGGGCCGCCGAAAACTGTCGCTTTTATAATTCCTTCTTCTTCGGTAAGAAGCGTTACCTCATTATTAGACTCGCCTGCCGGTCTATTCCTGAGAATTAATGCGGTATATACGTTAGTTCGTGACATTTACTCTTTAATATTAACATTTTTTCTATTAATATTTACTTAATATTTCGTTTATTTCGTTAATTATATCGCTGGTTGACTGATCTATTTGGGTCTTTATCTGAGTTTTTATCTGTTTTTTCATGGAGTTCGGAAGGCACGGAAAAAGGCTTTCGGTGTCAGAAATAGGGTTATTTTCTGCCGGATTTATAAAAAAATGATACGGTTCTATCCTTAAAACAAGAGCGATTTTTTCTATCATATCTATGGACGGAAATCTCCGTCCGATTTCAATATCTCCGATATAACTTGTCGCAGTATTACAGCACTCCGCCAGTTTCATCTGTGAAAATCCTTCATTTTTGCGGAATTTCTTCAAATTCCGTATAAAAACTTGTCTTAATGTCATATTTATATGCTATCAGCCGAATTCTTTAATTTACAATCAGCTATCTGACGTAAATTACCTATTTACATTTATCTGCATATTTTCTAATATATTCGATAAGGATATTAACATAGAAAGTGTTAATTTTGGCTGTTTAACACAAATAAAAGGGGGAGTTTTAAGGATGAAAACCATTTTTGTGGTAGATGACAATACTGTCAATCTTGTAAAGGCGGACGAAAAATTATCAGATTTTTATAATGTTTTTACTCTTGCCTGCGCTTCGAATATGTTTGAGCTGTTAAATGATATCAAACCTGATTTAATACTTTTGGATATAATGATGCCGGATATTGACGGCTTTGAGGCTTTAAGAAGACTAAAAGCCGATAGACGATATGCGGAAATTCCTGTTATTTTTCTGACAAGTAAAACTGATACTGACACAAAAGCACTTGGCTTAGAAATGGGTGTTCTAGATTTTATACCGAAACCTTTTTCCGATCCAATTCTTCATAATTGTATAAAATTACATTTACAGGGGTAAAATATGTCATTAATACAAAATGATCTGAATAATAAACATTTTAAAATAAAAGTTTTAATCCCTGCCATTACACTGTCTGTTGTATGCTGTATTGTAGTAATTATTTTTTCCATATTGATTATAAACAGAGTACAGAATAGCAATATGTACCTTTTAAGCGAATTTTTAATTTTACTGGTTGTTCTTACATCTTGTATTTTTCTTACAAGATATATAACAAACAGCCTTATAAAAGAAATTCTTACTGCAGATGAAACAGTGCAAAAATTAACCGAAGAAAATATCATGCTTGAAAATATTAAAGAAATTATGGATGGTTTGGAACTAATGGTTTTTGTAACCGATCCTAAAACAAATGAAATTCTTTTTATGAACCAAACCATGAAACAATATTACGGTGTTGAAGGAGATGCTGTCGGACAAATTTGTTATAAAGTCCTTAAAAGAAGAGGAGAAAAAAGATGCGGTTTTTGTCCGTGTATCAGTCTTGATAAAGAACCGGGTAAAATAATTGTATGGGATGAACACACTACCGATACAAATTGCATTTACCGCAGGGTTGACAGATACATTAAATGGCCTAACGGTAAGACAGTTCATATACAGCACTCTATTGACATGACAGAATTAATAAATGCCAAAGAAGCGGCAGAAATGAGTAACCGCTCAAAAGGAATTTTTCTTGCTCAAATGAGCCANGAAATACGCACACCGATGAATGCAATCTTGGGTATTTCCGAAATTCAATTACATGATAAAACTCTTTCTGCAAANGCGGAAGAAGGGTACAGAAAAATATATGAATCCGGTAATTTATTGTTAAATATAATTAACGANATTTTAGATTTTTCTAAAATTGATGCNGGAAAANTGGAAATAGTTTGTACACAATACGAAATTCCGGAATTAATTAATAATGCTGTTCAATTAAATTGTATGCGTTTTAAACATAAACCTCTCTCTATTAAAATTAATTTAGATAAAAATACGCCGCATGATCTGATAGGTGACGGGCTTCGTATAAAACAAATATTGAATAATCTGCTTTCCAATGCTTTTAAGTATACAGATAAAGGCGAAGTGGAACTTTCTGTACATGCAGAAACAGGATTTAACGATAAAACCGTTATACTTGTTTTAAAAGTAAGAGACACGGGGCAAGGTATGACAGAAAATCAGGTCTTGAGAATATTCGATGAATACTCGCGTTTTAATTTAGATACTAACCGCAGCATTTCCGGTACCGGTTTGGGTATGAGTATAACAAAACGTCTTATAGATATAATGAACGGAGAAATTCATGTGGAAAGCAAACCTTGCGAAGGATCAATATTTACTGTACGCCTTCCGCAGACTCTTTACGGCAGTGCCGTATGCGGAGAGGAAGCTGTAAAAAATTTACAAGAGTTTAATTTTCGCGGCGCAACATTGCATAAAAAAACACAAATTGTTTATGAACAAATGCCGTACGGTAAAGTTCTGGTTGTAGATGATGTTACGTCAAATTTACTTGTAGCAAAAGGTTTATTGATGCCGTACGGTCTGAATATAGAAACATCAAACAACGGATTTGAAGCAATAGAAAAAATAAAAACCAATAAACAATATGACATTATTTTTATGGATCATATGATGCCGGGAATAGACGGTATTAAAACAACAAATATTCTGCGTGCTATGGGATATACACAACCTATTGTTGCACTAACAGCAAATGCCGTTATAGGACAGGAAGAAGTTTTTTTATCAAACGGTTTTGACGGTTTTATTCCAAAGCCTATCGACTCATGCAAGTTAAACCGGATATTGATCGAATTTATAAAAGATAAAAACCTGGAAAAAGGGATAGAAGAAACCGCGTTAATAACTTCAAAAACACAGCAAAAATCCGGCATAGAAAAAATAATTGAAAACAATGAATTAGCGGTTGCAGTCACAATAGATTTAAAGAATTCAATTTCTGTATTGGAAGATTTATTATTTAATTCAAATATAGAAAATAAAATAATAGAATTATTTACCACGACTGTTCACGGCATAAAAAGCGTGCTGGCTAATATAGAAGAAAAACAACTTTCAGACATTGCTTATAAATTAGAACAGGCAGGTATTAATAGTGATACATCTGTAATATTGAAAGAAACTCCCGAATTTATTATTAATCTTAAATCATTGATAGAAAAAATAAATCTCCCGGTAAACCTGTCTGAACAAATGTCAGCAGAAATATATAGTTACGAGAAATTATCCCATGACGATTTAATTTATCTGCAAGACAAATTAAACGAAATAAAAACAGCATGCGGAACTTTTAAACCTAAAGACGCCAAAAATGCTTTGACAGAACTAAAACAAAAAACCTTCCCTTATATAGCAAATAATATTCTTAACGAAATATCATTGCATTTAATTCGCGGCGAATTTTCAAAAGTAATATCTGCTGTGGATGCAGCGTTATTATTTGTAAATAAGAGAAAAATACCTAATATTTCTGCTCATCTGTAATACACAAACCGCAAAAGCGGCGTATAAAATACAATTTTTCACGTTTTTAAAGCAAAAAATTCCTGAATTTAGTTCATTTTATCAAAATTGCGTTATATTTACTTTTATCAGTATTTAGTTTATATTATATTAAAATATAAAGTTTAATATTTTTTTTGTGTATTTAAATATAAGTTTAAAAAGGGGAGAGTTAGAATGAAAACCATTTTTGTGGTAGATGATAACACAATTAATCTTATGACAGCAGATAATACATTGTCGGATATGTATAATGTGTTCACTCTCGCCTGCGCTTCAGCCATGTTCGATTTACTTAATAATATAAAACCTGATTTGATTCTGCTGGATATAATGATGCCGGAAATAGACGGTTTTGAGGCTTTAAAAAGATTAAAAGCTGACGGACGGTATGCACAAATCCCCGTAATTTTTATGACAAGCAAAAACGATGATGAAACTAAAGCGCTTGGTTTTGAAATGGGTATTATTGATTTTATTTCAAAACCTTTCACTGACTCCGGACTGCATAATTGTTTAAAAACTCATTTGCAAAATTAAAAATGCAAATAAGCTATAATGCGCAGCTAAAGCAGCGTATGGTAATTGATTAATTCAGGGAAGGAAAAAATGAAAAACAAGAACCTGCAAACTTCGTTTTCGCAAACTTCGTTTTCGCAAACTTCGTTTTCGCAAACTTCGTTTTCGCAAACTTCGTTTACACCGTCTTTAATTGCCGTATTTACAATTTTATTTTTTTTGTATAACCATATTTCTGTTTGGGCGCAAACAGGCAATGCAAGCGATCTGATGCTGCCGGCAATCAAGGTCGCCATAAGTGATGATCAATCAATCATCACAGAACGTGTAATGTATGCGGTATTGAAGCGTTCAGGTTATCAAATGATCTCTAAAGGGACGGGAATGCGCACAGCGATTGCCGATGTCAATTACGGTGATGCGGCGATTTTACCGGCTCAAACTGACGGCTTAGACAGATTGTATCCTAACCTGATAAAAGTTCCTGTTATCATTGATTACGCGGAATTTACTGTTTACTCAATGTCAGATAAAAACTATCTCTTATCCGACTGGGGTGATCTTGCAGGTCTGCGTGTCGGTTACCGCTGGCAGAATGAGTATATTGCAAATAACGTTCACAAAACGAGAGCAAGAGAACTAATCAGATTAGTTGAATTTGAAGATATATGGAATTCTCTTTTAAACGGCACTACTGATGCCGTCATACTCCCCCGTTTTTCGCATTATGAACACAGATTTCCGCAAGGTATAAAAAGAAGCGGCGTAATTGAAAGACAGCCTGTATATTCGTATGTAAACAGCAGGCATGATTATCTGGTTCCTCTTTTGGAAAAAGCGTATCGGGAAATGATTGACGACGGTACAATGCAATTAATTCATAGCGGCAAAAAGATATCAGGAGATAAACCTTTTATACTGCACATCAATTCCCAAAACGCGCAGAATGCATGGGAAAGAGGACTGCTTGAGTCTATCAGAAAAAATCTTGAAGCGAAAACACAGATTGAATATTACAGCATTTATTTAAACTCAAACGAACCTCATAATCAAGCCGGCTATAACAACGTAATTTCAGAAATGATACGCACGGAATTTATCGCACGCTATCCTGATTTTGTTATTGTTTCCGGCAATGAAGCATTTGATTTTGTAATGAAAAATTACTATTTATTATTCCCCAATGTACCTGTTTTATTTTATGGAGTTTCCGCTCTTAATGCCTCAATGATATACGGGTTAGAAAAAAATGCCACAGGTATTTCAGAAACTATTTCATTTTACAAGACTGCTTCGGAAATGCTTGAATTATTCCCAAAAACAAATCAAATCTTTATTTTAAACGATCATTATCTTTCAAGAAGTATCAGGATAAGAGAAAGCATTCAAAATGATTTACGCACACACAATTTACAAGCGCAAGTTGTATTCAGCAAAGACAAACCGCTGCCTGAGATTCTGGAAGAAATAAAAGGTTTTGGACCTGACACATTGGTTTTAATAGGAAATTATATTTCAGATTCAGAGGGAACATTTTATTCGGAAGCGGATGTCCAGCGGCTGGTAAGCCAGGCATCAATTAATCCTGTATTTTGTTTAACTGCCTCCTTTATAGGCAACGGAACATTAGGAGGGTTTATTACCTCCGAAGAAATAAAGAGCAGCACTATCGCCTCTATGGCTACAAAAATATTAGACAAAACACCTATAAACGAGATTCCTGTTATTTTCGATTCGTCATTTCATAATCAATGGCAGTTTGATTTTAATACGCTGAAAAAATTCGGCATTAAAGTAAAAAACCTGCCGAAAGATTATGTTCTCATTAACCGTGTGCTGCCGATATGGGAATCCAATCCAACAGAATTTAAATTATTGCTGACAATTGCAAGTTTATTTTTATTGATCATTTTAGGTCTTATCGTATTCTTTATCAGAAACAGCAGAATGACCAAAGAACTGCACAATACAGCCAAACAATTAACAATTGCAGCGCAAGAAGCACGCAACGCAAATAATGCAAAGAGTAACTTTCTTGCAAAAATGAGTCACGAAATACGCACCCCGATGAACGCGATTTTAGGCATCGCAGAAATTCAGCTTAGAGATGAAAACCTTTCAAATGAAGCGGAAGAATCGATGAAGAAAATATATGAGTCAGGCGATGTATTGCTCAATATAATTAACGACATTCTTGACCTTTCAAAAATAGAAGCCGGCAAACTGGAATTGATTCCCGTAAAATATGATATTCCAAGCCTTATTAACGACAGTGTTCAAATTAACCGCCTTCGCTATGATTCAAAGCCTATCGATTTAACCATCAATCTGGATGCAAATACGCCTCATAACCTTTTCGGCGACGAACTTCGCATCAAACAAATATTAAACAATATTCTTTCAAACGCATTTAAATATACCGATGAAGGCATGGTTACTCTTTCCGTTTCTTATGACAAAGAACAAGAGAACAATGCAGGTACTGAAAAAGTTACGATTATTATAAGCGTACGAGATACAGGGCAGGGAATGACAGAAGCGCAACTTAAAGATTTATTCAACGAATATACGCGCTTTAATACCGAAGCAAACCGCGAAACAATCGGCACAGGTTTGGGTATGACCATAACAAAACAACTTGTTGAACTAATGAAAGGTAAAATTTCTGTCACGAGCAAACCGCAAGAAGGGACAGAATTTACCGTGTATATTCCGCAAAAACGCGTTGATTCTGAAATTTGCGGAAATGATGCGGCAGAAAAATTACGCAATTTTAATTTCCGCAGCACAACGCTCACGAACAAGACGCAATTTTTACGCGAATATATGCCATACGGAAGCGTTCTTGTTGTCGATGATGTTGAATCAAACATTTACGTATCAAAAGGAATGCTGCTGCCTTACGGGTTAAAGATCGACACAGCATCAAGCGGTTATGAAGCGATTAAAAAAATAGAAGAAGGAAATGTATATGATATTGTGTTCATGGATCATATGATGCCGAAAATGGACGGTATTGAAACAACAAAAAGAATGCGCAATATGGGATATACACAAACAATCGTCGCTCTTACGGCAAATGCAATAATTGGGCGTGCGGAAATGTTCTTAAAAAACGGCTTTGACGGTTTTATTTCCAAACCGATTGACTCGCGCGAGTTGAATTTAGTACTGAATGAATTAATACGAAATAAAAAACCTCCTGAAGTTGTTGAAGCTGCAAGACAGGAAATTGCAAAGCGAAAAGAACTCCAGGCAAATTCGGCGCAGAAAACCACTATAAGCAAGGAATTGGTAATAGCGACAGTCCATGACATTCAAAATGTACTTATTGTATTGGAAGAAATATTACCTAAGATAACTGCAATCAGCACAGAAGAGCTTGTATTATACACCACTACTGTTCACGGTATGAAAAGCGCGCTTTCCAATGTCGGCGAAAAGCAGCTTTCGGGCACTGCGTTAAAATTGGAAATGGCGGCGAAAAATGAAGATATAGAAGTAATAAAAAATGAAACCCCTGATTTTATGAATAAGCTTAAGGAATTGCTGAAAAAGATCGGTAATTCGAATACAAATAACAGCACGGAAGATGTATCTTCTGAAGACATGGAGCTTTTACGGAGTAAACTAATTGAATTTAAAACAGCATGCGAAAAGTTTATTATTAAAGACGCAAAAAATGCATTGAACGTATTGAAGCAAAAAAAATGGCCTCAAAAAATAAATAGCGCTATAGAAGAAATATTTGTATTCCTAATTCGCGGAGAGTATTCAAAAGCTGTATCTGCTGCGGATAAAGTAATATCAAATTAAAGCTCAAGAGCAAAGACTTTGCTTTTTCTGCTCTGATCGTAAACCATACGTCTTTTTTCAGGTAAGCTTTCCACCTGAACTTCTTTAAAACCCAAAGCTTCAAACCAATCTTGAGTTTTTATTGTCAGTACAAAAACGCGGCGCATTTTATTTTTTCCGGCTTTTTCGATAAGATAACCTACAATTTTTCTGCCAAGCCCAAGGTCTGTATACTGAGGGTCTGTTGCAACAGCTGCGATTTCACCTTGTCCTTCGCCCCAATCGTGCAGAGCGCCGCAAGCGCGGACAGAACCGTCTATTTCGAGAACTGAATAATCGTTTTTTTTCTCTTGTATTTGTTCGGCACTGCGCCTTACAAGAATACCATTTTGCATTAATGGTTCCATTAACCTTAAAATATCCGGTAAATCCCTTGAATGAAAGGCGCGGACAGAATCATAATCATCAGCATAAACCATAGTCCCTATGCCAAGATTGGAGAACAGCTCTTTTAAAACTGCGCCTTCTTCCCTGCCGTCTACAATGTGAATGCGGTTTATACCTGCCTTGCTTGCCATCAAAGCAAGTTTTAATTCTTGTAATATTTGTTTTGATTCTATTGACGGCTTGCTGTTTGCTTCGATTATGCCTTGAGTTTGGCAAGGGGTAAGCCGTATTAAACTCCCGTTCTGCCTTGTTTCAATCTTATCTGTCTGATTTTCTTTATAGATATTCAAATTGAGGTTTTTTGCCGCCGATCCGTCATTTGCAGAGATTATAAACAATTTAACCGCGCCTAACTCTTTAGAAACGGCAAGGGCAATCTCGTCACTTGGGACATTATACGGCTTCCCGGAGGGACTCCAACCAATACATGGAAGAATCGGTATCATACCCAAATTTAAGACTTTATTAAGAGAATCTGCGTATATTTTATCGACTGTGCCTGTATGCTCGGTATCAATGCCGTCAACCACTCCCAGCCCTCTTGCCCTGACAAAGTTCCCGACAAGCGCTTCTACCCTGCTGCCGGAAAGAAAAGTCATAAAACGGCTTGCCGCATTGAAAGCCGCCATTTCTACATAGGGAATCGCCTGAGAAGTTGTAAGGCGGATAGGGATATCGTTCCGCGCAGAACTGTCAAAATATGATGTTTCGATATTATGCTGTTTTAATACTGTATCTATATGCTCTTTTGCACCCGGAACAATAATTACTTTAAAGCCGGTTTTTGACAGCAAGGCAAGGTCTTTTACAAGCCCTGTAAAACAAGGGTCTTCTGTGACGGGATAATCAATTTTAAAAACCATAGTTGAGCCTTCAAACCGGCTTTGATAATGAAAAACCTCTCTTATAAGATCAACCTCAGGACACTTGCCGTCCCATGAATGAATGTTATTCATATGCTCATCTTAGTATTAAATTAATTATTAAGCAATGATGTATCGTTTTTCTCTAAAGGTAAATTTTCAATTTCCGATATTTATAATGAAGTGGGAAAATTCTATGCGGCTTTACTTTATGTAAGAAATGAATTTTCCTTTCCTGGACAAGTTAAGTGTCCGTTGGACGTCTGATTTTCCGGGTAACCTCACCCTTCCGGGAACGGTGGGTCGAGGGTTCGTTTTCTGAATAAGAAAACGAAATAATGGCACACGATAGAAATCCTAAAGAGAGATTTTTATCAGGCTATTTACGTGTTACGTGAATAGCAAAAAAACAAAGTTGTGTTTTTCATTCAGAAAAACCCAAATTAACTTAAAAAAACTGCAAAGCGGTTTTTTTCGATAAAGATTCATGCGGTTCTTTAGAAACGTAAGAATTTTTATCACGGCATGGAAGCCGCGGCGAAAAACCATCAAAAGAAAGATGGTCAAGCCGAAAAAGCCAAAGGAGTGAGTATATGATAATCAATCACAACTTAAGTGCAATGTTTGCCGACAGATCCCTCAAAGTTACCCAGTCGTACCTGGATAAAAATATGGAAAAATTGTCGAGCGGGCTGCGCATCAATCGCGCCGGTGATGATGCTTCGGGATTAGCTGTATCAGAAAAAATGCGGTCTCAAATTCGCGGTTTGAATCAGGCATCTCAGAATGCCATGAATGGTATTTCATTCATTCAAGCAACAGAAGGCTATCTGCAAGAATCTCAAGACATTCTCCAGCGTCTCCGTGAATTGGCGGTGCAAGCAGCGAACGGTATTTATTCTGACGAAGACAGAATGTACATCCAAGTTGAAGTTTCAGCTCTTGTAGACGAAGTCGACAGAATTGCATCACACGCACAATTCAACGGAATGAACGTATTGACCGGACGTTTCGGACGGCCAATCGGCGAAAATGTGGTTACCGCCTCTATGTGGCTCCATATCGGTGCTAACATGGATCAGCGGGAGCAAGTGTTTATCGGCACAATGACAACTAAGGGTCTTGGTATCCGAAATGTCGGTGACGATGTATTTATTTCACTGTCAGATCCTGACAGTGCCAATCGTGCCATTGGAACCCTCGACAGGGCGTTAAAGATCGTCAGCAAACAGCGAGCCGATCTGGGCGCCTATCAGAACCGCCTTGAACATGCGGTACGCGGACTCGATATTGGAGCAGAAAACACACAAGCATCAGAATCCCGTATCCGTGATACAAACATGGCGAGTGAGACGGTAACTTATACCAAGAACATGATCCTTTCACAATCCGGTACAGCCATGCTGGCACAGGCAAATCAAAGAGGTCAATCGGTTCTTTCGCTACTGCAATAAATTATTGCAGCTACTTTGTAGCACGTCTCTCGGAAAGGCGCCTGACCACTTTAAAGTGGTCAGGCTTCTTTTTTTTCTATCACCTAATCCAATTTTTTAAAAACTTAATTTATCCCTAAAAATTCATCTGTTATTAAAAAATAATATTTATAATTTGTAGTTTTACCTCCGCTTGTATTATTTTCTACAAGCACTTCCGGAACAGTTAGCATGGAGTTATATGTTGCTCCATTAATTTTCTTCATAAATTTACGGGTGTCACTGTCAACTATTATTATTTTTTCCAGATAATCATTATTTAACGGAGCGGCATAAGTTGCCGTAGTATTTAATGGGATAATTAATCCGTAAGTTAAATTATATTCTTCCTCTAAATTATTATGATCTTGTAAATAATATTGAAGGTAAATATTTTTAGAAGAAGTATTTTTAAAATATGCGGTATGGGTTTCAAAATCGTTATTTATGGTTATGAAACAACCGGCAAATAATGCAGAACAGATGATTATTAAAACTGCAAATAAATACTTTTTCATTGATTTTCTCCTGAGACAATTAAATCTGTAATATTTATTTCCCATAAAGCGCCGTTCTCAATTGTTCCGCTAATTAATTCAAAAATATTATTACCTGAAGTAAATTTTTTAAGCAATGTCCCTGTATCCATATCATAAACAGATATTGTCTTAAAATGAGTGTTTGGATTTATAATATTTTTATCGAACTTACTTGCGTCATTCCAATGCACACGAAAAAGATGTTCTATCTTTATTATGTCATTTACTTCCAGGCATATTTGCTCAAATTGAAAACCGCCTTGAAGATTGTCAGGCAGTTCTATTTCCCAATATTGATTGTATGATGATGTATTCTTAAAGAGTATACTGCCTCCATATACATCATAAGGGTATATCGGAGAAGTTCTTGCAGGATTCCCCGTTAGCAACAAAGCAAAAAAAGGAAGTAATGCAAAAATTATTACTCGTTTCATATACCTATTATATCTCTTTACTTCAATATTTCAAGCTTCTAGAATCCTTAAAACTTCTGTTTACTTAGAGTTAATTTTTATTTAAGTGAGGTTTTCTTTATACTTTTTCTCCAGCCTCGTTAGGCGACATTGGTTGGTCTTATATACTTATCTAAACCAATCTATTTTAATATTTTCATCTTTTTCAAATCTAGCTAAATCTTTATAATCTGATGTTATTAAAATTCCATTATTTATAATGCATTCAGCGATAACTATTGAATCACCTAAGGGTATTTTATACTTTGATTTTATTCTTCCAGCTTCATTAAATACACTATCATTTAGTCCTTTAATAATTTCTATTGGAAATTCTTTTTTTTAATTTATAGCTTGATTTGCATTATTTTGATCATATATTTTACATATATGATAGTATACTTCAAGTAAATTTATTTGATTAATTTTAACAATAATTTTACCATCTATTGCTTCTTGAATTAATGATTTTATGTTTTCTGCACCTTTTTCACCTGATAATAATGCAATTAAGGCACATGCATCTAAAAAATAAGTATTCATTAATTTTCTATTTCCATTTCAATAGATTTTTGTTTAATAAAATCTTCAGAAGATAATTTTCCATCATTAAACATACCAAATAATTCATTAATATTAGGTCTTGTGTAAAATGGAGATAATATTATATTGCCATTTTCTTCAAAAATGCGGATTTTTTCTGAATTTATATATGAAAATATAGGTTCTGGTAACATTTGCCTGTCAATTACTGTTTCTAACATACTATTTCCTCCATGATTTAATTATTATGTAATTTATATAGTATAATGTCAATAATATTTATATGTATGATTTTGTAAACACAAAATTTTTTCTGCCTTCAGGTACAACCTCAAGACATCGTTCATAGTTATGCAGCATAACATCTGTAACACTTTTTAAAATTTTAAAATAACTTTTATGTTGTTATATTGAAGCTCAACGAGCCGGTTGTCAGTATTTATTGCACCTAACATAATGTTACTAAAACATATTTCCATCAGCGCATCAACATTTTCTTTTAATCCAAAATGATAACCGGCTTTTTTATATATATTCCAATTCATTTTCATTTGTATCTATTCTTGCATATGGTATTATTTCATTAGCGCAATTACCTCATGCAAAAAATAACATTTTTATAAAAAATGGGTGGCTGCTACCGTTGCGCGTAACGCGTTTTGGCGGCTGCTGATATTACGCCACCTCCACAGTCAGGTTGCGAAAAGTGTCAGTCACCCACGCTAGATATGGTGTACCGTTATCCACAGGTACGCTATAAAAAATGGGTGGCTGCTACCTTTGTGTCACCGATCCTCCCAGTAATGATAAACTAAAACTGTCTTGCTGCACGAATCAAGTAAGAATTGTTTTTGTCGGCGACACCACCAACGCCTCTGTTATAAACATTTTGTGAACCATCACTAAAATTTTGTGTCCATGCCTGACCTTCTGATGAACTCCATAATCCACTTCCTTGTGACGATGACCAGTACCAAGCTCTGCTAAAACCACCAATTCCTTTTTGATGAAGATTTACATACATCAAATTAAGTTCGTCTTTACTAGGTAAAAACCAACCGGTATGCCCACTAATATTTAACGAAGAACAAAGCAGTGCTGCTCCATCTTCATTAGTCTGTCGTAGTACAGGAACAATACGATTTGTATTTGCACTTCCAGTACCTACTGCAGTATCTGTCTGACCGACATTAGTACCATTTGCTCCCCATTGTGCAGGACCTATATTATTTGGAGCAGTTTCCATATATCTCCATCCATTAGTAACTACACCTTTGTCATAAAATACCCAGCCCCCTGAAGGACCACGGTCGCCTATGTTATATTCCTTTTCTATCCACTGAGCATAAAATTGGATATTAGCATTTACAACAAAAGTAGTACCAGCCGTATAAGACGTTCCATTACCATCCGATCTTGTATTCCATCCACCGAAGTTTCCTCTGGTATTGGTCATTGTACCTACATCAGGAACAGTAATACTTTCGCCATTTTCAACAGTCTGTGCAGATGGGACTGCTCCACTTGCACCATTTGAATTAAAAGTAACAGTAAATTGTCTTGGAGCGATAGGGGTTGTTTGTTGTGCTGTAACAGTTTGAACTGTGCTTGCGGGTCTTGAAGCCGTAGCGGTTGACGTTCCGCCGGAAACAGCCCCATCCCTTGTAGCAAGTAAAGTTTCTATTCTTGAAGTTTTTGTCAAGTCTGCCAAATACGATACTGCAACAGTGGCAGTTTCTATATTAATTGCCTTGAGTGTAAGACTATATACGTCTCCTAAATCGGTTAGCGATCCTGTTACAATTGCTCCAGCTCCTAAAAGTTTTCCGATAGATTTTGCAGATTCATCGTCAACTTCTCCGGAAAGCTGAAAACCTTGTTCTGCACGTATTTTATCAAGATTGGCACGATCAACCACTATTAATTTACCATTACTTACAATAGCTGATTCAAGTCTTGTTAAAACCTGTGTGGAAAATGCAGTTGAAGGAGATGCAAGACTTACCAGAGCAACCATAGTTCTAGATGGAATTCTTGTTTCCATTTGTGTTGCGGCTTCTTTTATTGCCGTATCTAAATCCATTCCTGCATGGGTTATGCTTGCTGCCGGAGCAGGGTTACTGCCGCATCCAAAGAGTATAAAAATTAATAATCCAATAAATGCCCAAAATAAAAACTTTTTGCTTTTCATAAGAACTCCTTTTAACCCATAATAATTTGTTATGTATTATTTATCAATACTTCTTTATAGTAAATTGTAAAATTGTTGCATAATTACCTTTAAGCGCAGTTTGTCCCTTTACTATTAGTACTTTAATAATATATTGATCTATTAATTTTTTTATAAATATTAACCGGTACTTAACAGCAAATTATTTTCTTCAAGCTGTCTTAATAAATAAAACACCTTCCCATGGGAGCAATTCGTTTTTCCATTCAGAACTGCCTGATGCATTTAATACTTGATAATAATCTGAAGAAAAAAGATGCAAAAACTTTTTGGGGATTTTTATGTTATGTGAAGAAAAATTTAAAGCAATGGTATATATTTCCTTTTCTAGTATGCGTTGATAGATCATGATGTTGGTATCTGCATAGACAGGAATAAAATCGCCGTAAATAAGACCTTTGCTGTTTTTCCGCAAGAGAATTAGTTTTTTGTAAAAAGCTAAAATTGAATCGGGATCATTTTTTTGTGAAGCGTAATTTATTAACTTATAATTGCGGTTAACGCCTAACCACGGTTTCCCCTTGCTGAAACCGGCATTTTCTGAATCGTTCCATTGCATAGGAGTGCGGGCATTGTCTCTTGAACTTGCTTTTATCCATTTCCAGCGTAAGAATTTCGGAATGCACATTTTTTTCATTAACTTGTTTAAGCCATGACTTACAACATCGTTTAGCTCATCAATGTTTTTAAAATCAAAATTTGTCATGCCTATTTCCTGCCCTTGATAAATAAAAGGAGTCCCACGTAAGGTTAATTCAAAGAGGGCAAGCATTTTTGCGCTGCGTTTCCAAAATTCGCTATCCTTGTCCGCCGCTCCAAAGTGAGAAACAATTCGCGGCTGATCATGGTTTTCCAGATAAATTGCATTCCAATCAAGACCTTTTTGCCATTTTGTAATTACATTAAGCAATTTATAAGCATGAAACTTTTTAGGAATAAATTGAGCAATGCGCCTGTCTACTTCCAAATGATCAAAAAAGAAAAGCATATTTAATTCTTTGCGGTTTTCATCGCATAANAATTTTGCATCAGGCAANTCAACAAAAACAGTTTCACCTACAGTAAANCAATCGTATTTATCAAGAACATCGCGGCGCAATTCGCGTAACACTTCATGATTNCCTTCCTGCGATTTAAAATGTTCAAGCCCTTGAACAGCCAGGCTTTTTTTACCGTCAGCAAGACTTGTTTTAAAAATAATATTGATAACATCGCAGCGAAAACCTGCAGCGCCTTTATCCAGCCAGAAACGCAGAATATTTTTTACTTCTTCTATTACCTTTGGGTTTTTATAATTTAAATCGGGTTGTTTCTTATCAAAAAGATGCAAATAATATTCGCCGCTTTGCTCATCGTACTCCCAAGTTTCGCCCATAAAAAAACCTGTCCAGTTGTTCGGAGGCTTCTTGCTGTCTTTGCCGGGTTTCCAAATATAATAATCTCTGTAAGGGCTTTTTGGATCGCGGCTTTTTTGAAACCACTCATGTTCATCGGAAGTATGATTAATTACAAGATCCATAATGATTTTTATTCCTCTCTTTGCAGCTTCTGCAAAAAGATTTTCCATGTCATTCATTGTCCCGAATTTAGGGTTAATTGCATAATAATCACTTATGTCATAACCGTTATCAGCATCAGGGGATTTATAAACAGGCGAGAGCCAAATAACATTTGCACCTAGTTCTTTTATTTCGTCTAAACGCGAAATAATTCCGGGAATATCGCCGAATCCGTCATCAGATGAATCTTGAAAACTTCTGGGATATATTTGATAAATAATACTATCTTTCCACCACATACTTCTTTATTATACAATATAATCAAGAAAATGGAAAAAAACTTTATAAAGGATTTCTTTTTAAATTTAAAAATTCCTGTCCATGAATGGGCGGTTCTGCCGTCAAGTAAAATCCCTTTTTCTCCTTCGCTTTTAGATTATTGTAAAACAAACGCCTGCGGAAATTACAATAAATCATGGGTATGCCCTCCTGCATGCGAAAGTTTTGAAAAACAGCGGGAAAAAATTCTTTCTTACAGAGAAGTTCTAGTTTTTTCAACTTTGCATAAAATTGAAGATTCCTTTGATTATGAAGGAATGACAAAAGGCAGAAAAAAACACACTTTTTTAACATCAGAAATAAAGGAAAAACTGACGGATACGCCCGTTTTCGGCGCAGCCTCCTGCCCTATTTGTTCCGTTTGCAATTACCCCTCCCCATGCCTTTATCCTGAAAAAAGAATAGAATCTGTAGAAGCGGCAGGCGTTGATGTTACAAAATTATGTAAAATCTCAGGGTTAAAATATAACAACGGACAAGGCACGGTTACTTTTTTTTCATTAGTATTACTTAATAATTAACTTTATTATCATTTTTAGAATTCCGTATTTATACTTTTAAATTTCATCATAGAGTGTTATACTTTTTATAAGGAGCTTAATATGTCAGATAATTTTACTGAAATTTTTAATGAAATATCAGGATTATTACAAAAAGGAAAAGCCAAAGATATTGTTCCTTTGGTAGAAAAAGCATTAGAAGCGGGGGCGGCTCCTGCAGATATTTTAGAAAAAGCGCTTATGGACGGAATGAATATTATCGGCGGAAAATTTAAAAGAAATGAAGTTTTCGTGCCGGAGGTTCTAATTGCAGCCCGTGCAATGAACAAGGCGACAGAAACTCTTAAACCGCATCTTGCAAAAGCCGGCATTAATCCTGTCGGCAAGGCGATTATCTGCACTGTAAAAGGCGATTTGCATGACATCGGAAAAAATTTAGTTAAGATGATGATAGAAGGAAAAGGCATCGAGGTAGAAGATTTAGGTGTAGACTGTGAGACACAAACTGTTGTCGATAAAATAAAAGAAAGCGATGCAAAAGTATTGTGTCTCTCTGCTCTACTTACAACAACAATGGCTGTTCAAAAAGATGTAATCAACGCTCTAAAAGAAGCAGGCGTGCGTGATAAAGTAAAAGTGATGGTCGGCGGCGCTCCTGTTACGCAAAATTTCGCTGATGAAATCGGTGCTGACGCTTATACTCCTGATGCAGCTACCGCCGCAGAGGTTTGCCGCGCATTTTATGATTAATAACGAATCTGAAAAAACAAACAACGATCCTTATTTTCGCAATGATCCGGGAGAAGGTCTTCAAAGAATAACCTCTTACACATTTGATATAGAAAACGATTTTCAAAATTGGAAACCTTGGCGGACAAATGACGGAAGGGTTCTTCCCGACACTAACAGCACTTTTATATCAATTGATAATCCTTTCGGAAATGGAAAATTGATTCTTCTTAACATATATTTTGATCCCGGTTTTTCAAAAAGATATTTCGGCGGTTTCGGATTTAGAGCGCCGATTAATTCTTCAATTCCGGTTGATTCACATACTTATATTGAATTTGATTTTTATTATTCAAAAAAAGCCATAAACAAATATATGAGGTTTGAAATCTGGTCGACAAGCACAGGCGGCGAAGGAACGCAGGCAAATTCGGGTTCTCACGGAACAAACAGATCGCAAATTTATATCCGTAACGCAAACCTTTTGGGTATTCAAAATTATAATATTGATTACAGATGCGGTTTTTATAACGAAGAAACTTGGTTTAAAAATACACTTAGCACGGCAATTCCTGTTACATCAGGAAATTGGGAATATTTAAATATTGATTTGCATACAGAAACTGACACAATAGTTTATGACGGCATCCTTATGTTAGGTGACATCAGGATTACTAAAGCTGATCCTAACGGAATTGCAATCCCTGACGCAGTAAATACAAAAAAATATTTTGAAGTAGCTCCTATTAAAAGCAAATATAATAAGGAAACAGGTTTCTTGATAGGTTCAGACGGAGAAGAATCAGTTTCCCCTGATTCTATCGGCGGCTATCATTATGATATTTTTGTCTCTAGGGTAAACCTTAAACCGGAAATACATCAAACACCTCCGCAATGGCTGATAAAAGAGTTTTCCGATTTTACTTTTGATAAAGAACTTTCAGAATGGAAAATACCCACCGATTATTATTTAAAAATAAGAGACTCATCACATCATAATAAATTACACGGTCATTGTCTTGCATGGATAAACCAATCACCTCTATGGATGAATCAAATAATTCCTGAAAATGTAAATTCAATCCAATGGAATCAAGACGGCTTGTTTTACTCAGGCGGCTATAAAATAACAAAACCTTTAATAAAAGTAAAAAAAGAGATTGCACGCAGAATTTATTTTGATCATATCATGTATGTAATGCGGCATTTTATGTCAACAGATGCAAGATACAATTCCAGTGAACAGCGCGGTATTATACCTTTCCATTCATTTGATGTAGTAAACTCCGAAGTTCATGAAAGCCGTCATAATTTTTTAATTCAAAAAAATGAATATGAATGGATAACATCTTTAAAGAATGTTTCATGGCTTATGGCGATGTCAGATAACGATATTAATAACACATACCAGCATTATATGTATCTGCTTTTTAAATACGCTCATATCGCAGTTCCAAACGCTCAAATGGCGGAAAATTATAAAAAAAATTATAATGATCCGGAAATAATTCCCGAATACATGAAACTTGACAATCATGATAAAAACGGTAGCATAGATTCATATATTAACAGTAAACCCCCTCTCTTGGTTTACAATGATTACGAATTAGTTACTTCTTCTAAATCACAAACAATTTGCAATATGATCAAAGAATTAAACATCGCATGGAGAATTGATCCCTTATACGACGGAAGAAACTTAATCGAATGTTTAGGTATTCAAGGGCATGGTACAATAAATCCGTTTCTTGCAACTAACAACATGAAAGCAATTTCTAAATTAGCAAAATTAATTGATGACGGTTTTCTTGATTCAATATGTTATTCCGAACTTGATCTTAAATTCCCTGATTACGTTCCCGGCGGGAGAGCGTTCGCCCCTGATGTTATGAATCAAAAACAAGCGGATGTATTAGGTTATCAATATGCACTTCTTTTTAAATTGTTTGATAAATACAAAAAATATATCGACCATGTAATAATCTGGAATCAATACGGCGCAGGTTGGCAAAACAGTTATGTTCTGTTTGACCATGAACAAATGGCAAGCCAGGCTTATTATGCGATAATGGATCCGGATAAATTTATTCAAGGTCACTCCTATTTAGATGATTATTTTACCGGCGAATACGAAATAATTAATTCAATTAAATAAATAATTTTAAACCACTATATCGGTATATGACATAGCAGCCGTATTATATTTATAATAAGTATTTCTAAATAAAGAGGGTGTTTTATGAAAGCGTATTTTGAATATGAAGACGGGACATTTTGGGCGATCCGCACATCCGGAAACGATTGTTTTACTGCGGGCGGAAGCAAATATAAAACTTTTATTCCGGAATTTATGTTCTTTACAGATACAGAAAAAGCAAAGCGGTATTCAATGCCGCAGAATGCAAAAAAGATTGCGTTTAACAATGAAGAAGAAGCCGAAAGAGAAGCGGAAAAACTAATTGAAGAAAAAAGAAAAGGCTCTTTAAAACAAGATACCGATTTTTGGCACATTGCAATAGAAATAAATGCTCTTTTGCTTTTTTTTACCCCTGATCAATATAAAACAAAAGAGCTGATAGAGCTGGCTTGCGGAAGGTGCGGCACGGCATTGCAATATATTGATCCTCAAATACAGGATGCAGCTCTTTGCAGACGCGCATTATTAAATGATTCAAGAGCATTGGAATATATCCGCGAAGATTTAATTACAACGGAATTTTGTGAATTAGCGGTAAAATCATACGGAGACGAATTAAAATATGTTCCAAAAAAGTTTATTACACCGCAACTATGTTCTGCAGCCGTAAATTATTACGGATACGCGCTGGAATTTGTCCCTGAAGAAATGAAAACACAAGAACTGTGTATTGAAGCTGTAAAAAGTAAATCAAGAGCGTTAAAATTTGTTCCTGAAAAATTTAAAACACAGGAACTATGTATTGAAGCTGTAACATCATCAGAGCTTGATTTTTCATATCATGATGAAAATAAATGTTCCCTCGCTTATGTACCAGAAACTTTTAAAACTTATGAGCTTTGCATGGAAGCTGCGGTAAATGAATCAGAATCATTAAAATTTATTCCGGAAAACATATTAGATTATAAAATATGCCTTGAAGCTGTAACAAAATACGGATGGGCATTGGAACATATCCCTGAAAAATTTAAAACCTATGATCTTTGCCTTGCCGCGGTTAAAAATCACGGTAATGCATTAAAATTTGTACAGGAAGATTATAAAACCTCTGAAATGCTGGATGCCGCTCTTGAAAACGACGGAAGCGCTCTTGAATTTGTTCCCGATGAATACAAAACATACGAAGTATGCCTTAAAGCGGTAAAGAAAAATTGGCAGGGGACAGCTATTAAATTTATCCCTAAAATATTTAAAACCAAAAAATTTTACAAAGCCGCTTTCAAAGAAAACGCTGCTGTTTTTGAGCATATTCCAAAAGAAATAATAACTTATAAAATGTGCGAAAGAGCTGTAATTAAAAACCGCTGCGCATTTGAATTTGTTCCGGAAGAATTCCGTACAGAAGATTTAATAAAAAAAGCGATTAAACACAACGGTTTTGCTTTAGATGAAATACCGGAAAAAGATAAAACTGAAGAATTATGCTTACTTGCGGTAAAAGAACACGGTGCCGCATTAGAGTATGTTCCCTATCATCTGCGGACAGAGGAAGTCTGCTTTGCCGCTGTAAGCCATTTCGGCGATGCTTTGGAGGACGTACCTGAAAAGTTTAAAACGCCTCTAATTAGTTTAGCCGCTTTAAAAAAAGGCGGCGGTTACGTTATACGTCATGTTCCGGAAAAATTAAGAACAAATGAATTATTATCAGAATATATTACAAAAAAAGAAATGATTTATAATATAGAAAACCTAGAACTGCCTGCAACTTTAACTATGGAAACTTATATAGCTTCTGTCAGAAAAAATTCATGTATTCTTTTTTCGATCCCTGAATCTTTAATTACTTATGAATTATGTATAGAAGCTGTATTAAACGGATCGTTTGATTGCGCGCTTAAATTTATACCGAATAAATTTAAAACAGAAGAATTTTGCAATAACTGTTTAAGAATAGATGCACAAAATCTGGAAGGAGTTCCCGATCATTTAAAAACTTATGAAGTTTGCATGAATGCAGTTAAAAAGATTGGTTTTGCGTTAAAATATGTCCCTTTTAATTTGATAGATAAAGAAATGGCATTAATTGCAGTAAGACAATTCGGCGATACAATAGAAAATGTCCCTATTCATTTACGTACAGATGAAATATACAAAGAAGCTTTTATACACGATTCTTATATGACATTAAGAGAAATACCTGAAAAATATAAAACAAAAGAAAATATATTATCTGCCATAGGTAATAAAAAACACATTGGCGTTTTAATAATTGAAAATATCAGCAAGGAAATTAAAACTCCTGAATTTTTAATTGAAGCTGTAAAATTAAGCGGTATTATGCTTGAGCATGTACCGGAAGAATTAAAAACTTATGAACTTTGCCTTGAAGCTGTAAAATCAGACGGAAGCGCTTTTGAATATGTTCCTGTTTCATTAAGGACAGAAGAAATTTGCCGAATCGCTCTTGCTTCATGTCCTTTAATAATTAAATTTATTCCTGCAAAATTTAAAACTCCGCAAGTATATAAAGACGCTTTGGAAAAAGGAGGAAGGGTTCTTCAATATCTACCTGCAAAATTAATAACTTACGAAATATGCCTGCAAGCTGTTAAACAACACGCAGACTCAATTCAATATGTACCGGAAAAATTCAAAACTCCGGAATTATGGCAGGCAGTAATAGAAAAAAACGGCTATTGGCTTAAAGATTTACCCAAAGAACTCTTTACAGATGAAATTTGCAAATCAGCCCTTACAAATTACGGAAAAGCGCTTCAATATATACCGCAAGAATTTAAATCTAAGGAAATGTTTTTACTGGCAGTACAGCAGGACGGCAAGGCATTAAAATTTGTTGATTATTCACTTTTACAGGAAGAAGACTACAAAGAAATTTGCAAAACCGCCTTTTATGCGCCGGTGTCATGTTTTTAAAACATCATGTTATGTGCAAAGGCAGCTGCAAAATATTTATCATGGGTTAAATCTACGGTTGCCGAATGAGCGATAACTTCACAGCAGCGAATCAGGAAGGAAGGGTCTGTCAGGCTTTTAACAGTCCCTTTTAAACTTGTGTTTCCGCAGATTTCCGCATCAGTTAATTCACTAGGAAGCAAACCAACAATAGCGGCATTTTCTATGTTAAGATAATACCCTAATTCACCTGCAATATAAGTTTTAAGATTGGAAATATTTATATGCGCTGTTTTACAAATAAATTTTATTCCTGAAAAAATTGCCGACTTTGCAAGCTGAAACTGTCGCACATCTTTTTGTGTGATAAACTTTCCGTCTGCAACAGGATATCCGTTATGTGCAAATTCTCTATCAAATGCGCCTGTCTCATCAAAAACTTTTTTCTTTTTCATTTCTGCAATTGTGTTTATAAAGTCAGTCGCTTTTAAACCGCAGGAAATTTCAGCTTCTTCAAAACAAGGACCTGCCGCGGTTGAACAGCAATAAAACTTTTTCTCGCTCTCCTTCCAAACGGCAATTTCACCGTTTGTCCCGATATCAATAAAAAGAGCGCAAACAGGGTTTGTATCCTTCACGTTTCCTTTGTTCATTATGTCAAGGAAAGCCAAACCCGCTGCGATGTCGGCTCCAACAAAAGCGGAAATACCCGGCAGCAAGGTTATATTTTCCGCAGGCAATGAAAGTTCTTCCCCTTTAAAATTTCGCTCATTTAAAAAAAGAGGGATAAATGGAGATGACCCCATCGAAGAGGGATCTGCGCGGCAGAAAAGATGCAGCATAACAGTGTTTCCGCTAACATGACATTTTTCTATACTATCAATATTATTTGCACTAATAAAATTTTTTAAAATATTTTCAATCTGGCTGTTTATTGCAGTATACAACTCGTCAAGTTTCCCGCTCTGCGCCGCGCTTATCCTGCTCATCACATCTGCGCCGAAGACGCGCTGATTGTTAAGAGCGGAAAAAGTTTCAAGAACCTCGCTTGAATCAAGATCGATTAATTGCGCTTGCACTGTGGTTGTGCCGATGTCAATTGCAGCTCCTACACGCTTCATTTTATTACTTAATTACCAATTATTAACAGCGTGTTCTGTGAATGCCATAAGGTCTTTTATTTCAAGATTAGTGCCGTCATTTAAGCGGACCTTCCCGGAAAAATATCCGAAAATTTGATGACACCTGGTATCAACAAATAAAAGTTTATTTTCGGTATAACGATCATATACAGGAGTAAAATCCATCTCGAAACTTCCATCATCTGAAGAAAAATGTTTTGGCGACATATAACCGCCTGAGGAAAGATTAAAATTTACATCGTTAATTTTATTTGCTATTCCGTCATAAAACAGCATATTCTCTGTTGCCGCCGATGTATCTCCAAAACCAAAACCGATATTAAACCCAAAAAGTTTTCCGTTAACAAATCCGCTTGCGCTGCCCCAATACCATTCGGTACGAAAGGGCCACACGCCTCTTCCCCAATCAAGCAGCCCTAATGCAGAAGAAGGTTCAAAATTGAATCGCTGTCCCCCTATATCAACAAAACCGGAAGCAGGCATACAGCTTATTTTTTCATTATAATAAAACGCCTGAGGATATTCTGTAAAAGGCGTCATCATCACAATGGATGTGTCACTCTTTCGTTCAAGAACGATCCGCGCTTCCATTGCAGGTGTTTTTTTATCAGCGGCTGTTTTACAGTATAAAATACGTTTGTTTTGATCAACTTCAAAAGATATTTCAATTCCTTTGCGTGATGCGCTAATCCCCTGCGCCGAAGTTTCCGGCATACCAAGCGAGCCGAAAGGTAAAATGAGCGTTGCACTTTTATCATAACGCAAACCGTCTTTAAATCTGAAAAAAGTTACTGTAAGAGCACCCGCATAAGATGTATGACCGATAGTAAATTGTATGCAGTAATCGTTATTGGAAATCTGATAAAAATCCCATTCTTTAATACGCCATGGAGGGGCTTTTATATCTTTTCTTTTATAATTTAAAAGAGGTTTTACAGCATATCCTTTTTGTGTTAATACACCCTTTTTATCAAGTAATGGACCTGCATTAATAATTTCAATTTGTTTTCGCATATAAACCTCCTTTATTTTATTATCTTATACTATTTCATCAATGTCCAATCTTCTATTTTTAAATTTTTTATTCTGTTAAACTCATCTGTATTATTTGTTACTAATATCATTTTTAATGACTTTGCATGCGCGCCAATCAGCATATCAAAAGGTCCTATTAAATACTTTCTGTCTTTTAAATCTTTTTTTATTTTTCCATATTCTTTAGCCGCATTTTCATCAAAATTTTTAATTTCAAAAATTGATAAAAACTCCATCAATGCCACACGATTTTTAATGTTATAATGAGGATCGGCGTTTTCAATTCCAAATTCCAATTCAGCTAAAGTTATACCGGAAATATATAATCCTTTGTTTCTATTCTTTTTTAAATTATCCAATACTTTTGCATTTTTCTTTTTTATAATAAAAATACAAATATTAGTATCAAGTAAATACATTATATTTTTTCTCTCTTCTGATCTTTTTCTTGAGCTCTTCCTTCCGACATAAAATCATCAGAAAAATTATTTAGTCCATGCATAAATACTTCCCATTCTTTATCAACCGGAAATAAAATTACAGCCTCACCCACTTTTTGTATATAAACACTTTCTCCGTTAAACTGATATTCTTTCGGAAGTCTAACAGCTTGGCTTCTGCCGTTTAAAAATAATTTTGCAGTTTGCATAGATATCTCCTATATTTTGAGTATATATCATGGTATATATCTTGTCAAGGATTATTTTGGTATTAGTTATTTATATTAGATGTTATCATCTTTCTATTTATGTTTTTTTTTCTTAGTAACCCATAATTTAATAACTTTTTTTAAATTATTTTCAATGTCAACAAGAATTTTTTGTGAAATTACTTCAAGATCATTATGGACTGATTTAAATAATTCTTCTTCTGGTAATGTATCAGGCATTAAAAGACGATAAGTATCTGTTTTTAATGCCAAAGCAAGGCTAATTAAGGTTTTATCGCTTACCCATGTCCGGCACCCTTCAATATCTTTAACCATCATAGTAGAAATTTCTGCATTTTCTGCCAATTTTTCTTGTGATAAGCCTAATTTTTCTCTATGTTTTTTAATATTTATAGATAATATCTTCCTTAAGTCTTTAATCGCTTCATCCATATTCTAATTATGAATAATAAAGCTTTTGCATAAAAATTGATTGTATCAATCTTTATATATTGACATTATCAACCGTTATGTTATATTCTTTAAGAAAATATATAAGGAGTGAATATATGAAAAAAATTGTTGGAATTGGTTTGCTGGTGATGTTAACAGCATTTATCTTTTTAGGCTGCGAAACAGATCAAAATGATAATTTTATACCTGTGGCTGATATTATAGATGTACAAAATCAGATACCAATTGGAAGTACTTTTTTAATGAGCGGAACTGTAGAGCCATATAATGCTACAAATAAAAATATTGTGTGGAGTGTTAAAAATGCTAATAATACAGGAGCAACTATAAACGGAGGAGATAATTTAAATGTAACGGATTTTGGAACTAATTGGGGTGATTTTTTATTAACCGCAACAATTCATAATGGTTTAGGTAATAATAAAGATTATACCAAAGATTTTCCTTGTAATGTTATAAAATATAATAAAATAACAAACACTATTTATTTTATTTCAAATAAAGGTGATTTTGGATCAAGTAATAATGCAGATGTAAGGTTTATTGATTTTTATCAAGGTAATATTAAAAAGAATACAAATTATAAAGTAACTGTAAATGGTACCTTAGATAAAGATGTTGGTTTTTTAGGTGTTTATTTTGTACTTGATAATCCATTTATATATTTAACTAATACACCTGCATTACAAGTTCAGTCTGGGCAAATTCATCAGCTTGAATATATATTAACAACTAATAATATTTTTGAAGTTTTTACAGATACAGATACCATTAAAGTAGAATTCTATTTTGGGTTTTCTTCGGATCCTTCAAATGTTTCTGATGCTAATGCAGGAAAAATATCAGCATCAATAACAAATTTTTCAATGACAATTATTGAATTCAATGAAGAATTAGAAGGAGAACCGATAGAACCACCAGAACTGGTAGAACCAGATGAAGAAGAATTAGAACCAGAAGATTAATATTCTAAAACCAACACCCTCATCTGTGAGGGTGCGTTCTATAATCAATAAAAATAATCAGCGGATTATATTAATCCGGCGTTCCGCCCGATAGCTTCAGTCTTAGTAACTGTGCTTCTTCCGCTGTTATACCAACTTTTTGCAGTAAATAAATTTCTGCAATCTGCTGAAGATTCTTTTCGTTAATTAATTGTGTATCGCTCATTGCCGAGATTACCTGCATTGCTGTTTGAACATCAGTATTTTCTGTGTTGCCGAAAATGTCAGATTCAAAACCGCTGTTAAATGATTTTAAATAATCATTGATTACATTATCTAAAGGTGCACCCATAAAAGATTCAAGAACTATAGAAACAAAACCGGTTCTGTCTACACCGGCATGACAATGAATAAGCCATGGACCTTCGGTTCGCAGAATAAATTTTATTACTTCTTTTAATTTGCGTTTAAAACCATCGCTTGAAAAACTAAAGTCCATGCCCAGAGCAACTACCCTATCTTTTTTTAAAAGATCATTATACCAAGGAGCAAATATCGCTTTTGATGTTATGCCTGAAGAAGTGTCGCTTAGATTAATAACAGAGGAAATTTTTGTGAAACCTGCAAGCTGGGAAATTATTTTTTCTTGTTTATTCTCTTTAATGGGATGGCTGCTTCTAAACAAGGTTTTCGGAGCAATTTCACCCATGCAAATTTCACGGAAATTTACCGATTGAGCATCATTTGAGAATAGACCCGGCGCTAAAATATTGCTTTGTATCATACAACCCTTCCCAAAAGGAATTATACAGATTTTTTAAATTTATTGCTATATTGAGTCAAGTGAGTTAATCAATTTTTTGAAAAAATCTGAAAATCGGGTTAAAATACCGATTTCTCTACAATTTTTAGGGTTTTTTCCTAAAATATCATATCCTCACTCGCTTCCAAAACCGATCTTTTTAGACATAGTAAACCCGTATAAACTTTCATCCTTGCAGTACTGTGTGAGCATTTGCATACATAAATCATCACCGCTGATTATCGCATCTACCTCGACCTTGCGTGCGATGTTTTCTATTTGCCCTCCCGATAATTCAAATCTTTCTGCTAAGTTTGAGGCTTTTTCTTCCGGTAATTCAGGCAGCATGGTGTTCCAGATATTTTTGCGGCTTTCAAGGCTTGGTTTTTCAAAATTGATTTTATATAAAAAGCGGCGCTCAAAAGCATGATCCATGTTTTGAGTTAAATTTGTGGTGGCAATTAAAATCCCGCAAAGATTTTCCATTTCCTGTAAGATTATATTTTGAATTGTGTTTTCAGTTTGATCGATAGTGCCGTTAACAGTACCGATTTCTTTGCGTCTGCCGATAACAGCATCGGCTTCATTAAAAAGCAGAATAGGGGCGATTTCTGATTTTTCTACAGCTTCGCGGTAGGTGTCAAATATTTCTTTGATCTTTTTCTCGCTTTCTCCGTACCATTTGCTTTTTGTTTCGGCAATGTCAACCATCATAATATGACGCTTAGTAAGACGCGCTATTTGATACGCTGTTTCTGTTTTTCCGGTACCCGGAGGTCCTGAAAAAATACAGGCGAAACCTTGCCTCATTCCTTTATTATTAAGCCTGTCAATTATTTTACCGTAGTTTTCTTCTTGCAGCAAAGATACCAGTTTTTCAATCGCTTCACTTTCTCTTTCGTTGTAAAAAAGTTTTTTAGAAATAATTTTTTCGAAAGGCATTAAACCTTTCTGGAAATTTTTTGCTACAGTAATTTCAGATAACAAATCTTTTTTAGCTTTGTCTGAAAGTTTCCATGATTCTGAATTCACAAAACCGTCGTTATCGTTATAATCAATAAACTTTGT